>NZ_CP062976.1:1653504-1984205 GCF_014898075.1 Neisseria yangbaofengii | reverse complement strand
ATGCCGTAAGGGTCGCCTTCTTTTTTCAGGCCGTCGAGACCGGATTCGGCCGCGGCGGCATTGACGGCGGCGGCGGTCAGCAGAGACAGGTCAATAACGCAGTTGTGCGGCTGTACCACGACTTTGCCGTCGGACTCGTCGGTCAGGGCAACCAATTTTTTACCGCGCAGCGGAAAATCGACAAACGTACCGGCCTTGGTATCCGGCGCGGCGGCCACGGCGACACGCGTCTGATAGGTGGCCTCATATTTGATGTAGTCGCCGACGGTATTGCCCAACTCATGCGATACGGTTTTGTTTTTGTATTCAGACATAGTTCAAACCCTTGTTAAACGTACTGGTTGCTGTGGCGGCGGACAATTTCACGCCTTCTTCCGCTGCCGGGGCTGCCGGACTGTCCGACAACAGAGCAGGAGGGATAGTCGCGGCCTGCGCGGTCGGCTTCAGGTCGGCAATAATGGCGGCGGCGGCTTCGGGTTCTGCCGACAACAGCAGATTGACGGTCGCTTGAGACAAACCGTCCCAGCCTTCGTCTTTTTCCTTAAAGCCGGCTGCCGACAATTTGGCCGCAACATCGGCTTTTTTCTTTTCCGCCTTGGCTTTTTCAGCTTCGGCCAAAGCCTGCGCCTTCTCTTCTTTCAAGGCGGCCACTTCGGCTTTGAGCGCGTCAAACGCGGCCTGTTCTTCTTTGGTCATGGATAACTCCGGTTCAAAAGGTTTGAAGGGTGCGCCGTCGCTCAAAACCACGGCCTCGGTATTGCCGTCGACGCCGACGGCGGTAAACGACACTTCGCGGATGATACATTGGCGCATAATCACAACGGGGCCGGTCACTTCGCGGCCGTTGACCGTTTCGGTTGCACCTGCCGACAGCTCTTCATAAGATGCGGACTGAACATAAACCGACATCTCCCACGGGAAGCCTTGGTCGGCTGCCGCCGCGATTTCGTTGCCGTGTTCGTTGTCAAGCAAGGTGCCTTCCGCCATCAGACCGTCCGAAGTGACCGACAGGCTGCACACGCCCGCCATCTTGACGGGGCTGTGTTCGAGCAGCACCGGCATTTTGGGTTTGCGCGCCAAATTGTCGAAGTCAATCACGGTCTGATAGCCGCCGTAACCGAACGGCTTGCCCGAATTGGCCACCCCCTTAAACGAGCGCGGCGCATCGGCAGCCGTAGCCAAAGCCACAGGCTCGGCGGCGGATAATTTGATTTTAAGTGGGGTTTTGGTATTCATGCCGCCATGATACGGCGGCGGATGGCGCGTCATAACGGCTGGCGATGCACTTAGTGCGCCGACGGCAGGACGGATTCGATGCAAAAGGCCGTCTGAAAATCGGATTTCAGACGGCCTTTAGGCAAATATGCAGATTGTCATTGCGCGCACATGATAAAAACGCGCCTTAACACCCCCCTGAAAACAAATGCGGGGCTTTCTCGGCTCGGGAATACCCTAGCTTACCCCAAGAGGGAAAACGCGCCGAAAACGCAAATTCGGGCGGATTTTGAAATACGGGTCATCAGATACGGCAAAACCCACCGCGGGGGTGGGTTTGGGTTAAGCTGCTTTGCGCTTGTTTTCTTCGCGGATTTGACGCATTTTCTCTTCGCGGTCGGCGCACCATTCCTCGTATTTTTTACGCGCCTCCTTATCGGTAAGGATGTCGTAAATTTCTTCGTCGTGGCGTGCAAGCCGTTCGGTCAAGCTTTCCTGCTTCATTGACGCCCCCGTAAATCGCTTAATTGGATAATCAGGGTTTCATCATATCCTTTTCCGGTAATTTCTTCAAGTCCGATAAAATATTTGCCATCGGTTTCTGTTCGGGATACGACTTTATAAACCGAGCTTCTCGGCATCAATACCTCTGCTTCTGTGCTGCCAAACGCTGATACAGCTTCGATTTTTACGCCGTTACGTCCGTGGATCGTCAGCTCAATATCCAAGTTTTTGCCGTATGTACCGTACGACAGCGCGGTACTGGTAAAGTTACTGTATCTGACCATATTGCCGACGGTATGCGCAATCAGATAACTTTTCAGGTCAGGTATCTTATTGCTGTTTACCATTCGTTTGGTTACGCCCTGATACTTGGGCGAAACCTCCAAGAAACGGTCAATCGCCCGGGTGATTTGTACTACATCATTTGTCAGGCCGTCCAGCTTCCCACGGTTTTCAATTAGTCGCGGGTTAACTTTTTTGTATCCAGCATTGGTCGTATACAGATACGCTGCCAACTTATCGGCGAAGTCGGCACCGCCAAAATCGGCATCTTTGATTTTGGCAGCCATCTTATCGGGCAGACTTCCATCCAATCCGTTCACAGCGACCATAATAGCCTCAGTTTTGCGTGTTTCCAGCAATTCGGCAGAAACGTGCTCGATGTTCACACCGCCGATGTCGTAGGAGATAATGTAAAACTTACCGTCACGTTCGATTACTTCTTGTGAGCCGTAGTGGCCGGCCGATTCATAACCCAACTGATAACCGCGCCCGGCTTCCGAATATACTAAAGCTTGCGCGTTCGGAATTTTACCGTCATCCAATACCGTCAATTCGGGTTTTACTGACAAGAAATTAGGCCGCACGACACGCGAAAATACATGACGGTCAGCTTCCGCTGCCACTCGCGCCACAAAGCCGTCGCCGTGTTTGTCGGCAAAAAGCGCATTCATCGCCCCCAATCTGTCACCATGATTATGGGCAAAACTCGGGGTAATATCATCGGGTATCAGCACGGTCTGCCCCGTGCGCGGATTGGTAAACTCAAGCATCTCCACATCCGGCTCTCCGCTGATACCCTCGCGTTCGGCTTGGCGGCGGGTCAGCGCGGAAACCGAACACTTGCAGCCGTAGCCGTTGGGCGGGAAGATAACGTTCCAAATCTCATGGTCAACCGGCAAAATCAGGCCGTAATAGCGTTTGTGGCTGTCGCGCGGCGTGCCGGCGGCGGACGCGTTGTAGCGCAGGTAGGGCAGCGCGGCTTTGTTGGCCTGTATGCGCTGCCATTGTCCGGCGGCAAAGGCGGTCTGCATATTGGTGTTGAAGATGGTTTTCAGGCGGCGGGTGCTGCCGAGCTGTACCAGCTTTTGCACCTCGTCAAGCGGGTCGGTCATGATTTGCTCGCCCCACCAGCCTTTTGCCATCAGATACGGTTTTAAGCGTTTTTTGAAATCGGCAAAACTTGTGCCGTTTTGCAACGCCTGTTCAATGGCCTGTTTGACTTCGGCCAGCATATCGGCATCCATCATCTTAGCCACGGTAAACGCCAAGCTGTGCTGATACAGCCACACGTCGTAATGGCTGAAACCGGGCAGAATCTTCTTGGTCTTGAAATGTTCCAAGGCCGCTTTGTCGACCAAGCCCGACGGTTTGTACTCGACATCACTCATCGGCCGCCCCTTCCGACCATGCTTTCAGGCCGTCTGAAACCAAACGCTGAATCAGGATATTGTCGGTTTTACTCAAATCCAGTTGCGACAGGCGGTCTTCGAATTCGGCGTAGTCGTTACACTCTTCCAATGCCGACAACACGGCTTGGATTTTGGGCTGCATGATGGCTTGCTCCACCGTCAGCGGCTGTTTGGCAGGATTCAGGCCGTCTGAAAGTTTGAGCGACAGCTTGGCCGCAGGCGTTTCGGACGGCATGGCAGGTTCGACGATTTCGAAATGCGCCTCGTCAAAGCCCAAGACATCGCGGTAATAGTCGCGCGTCAGGCGCAAGCTGCCGCTTTCGAGATACTTTTTATCACGTTCGGCACGCTGCACATCGACTTTGGTTTCCTGTTCAAACTCAAACCACACGCCCTTATCGGCCTTGACCGGCAAGCCGTAGGCATTGTTGGCCATCACCAGCGCGTCTATAAAATGCTGCGCGGCTTGCGACAGCAGCATTAAATAAGCACCGACACGCTCTTCGCGGTTGTTTTCTTCGGTTTCCTGGCTGGCACGGCTGGACGTTTCCAAATCAGACGTTTTGACTTTGCCGAGCAGGGCTTTCTGAATCCTCGCATTGGCTAAGTTTTCCAAACGGCGGAATGCCTGACCGTCGGCACTGTTCTGTAGCATCTGCATATCATCTTCGCGCCCGATGGTCAGCGCGCCGCCGCTGAGGAAGGTATAAAAGCGGCTTAAAAAACTGTGGTGCTCTTCTTCGGTGTTTGCTGTGATTTTGGCAACCATATAAGGCTGTGCATAGCGCGTGACGAATTGCGCGGCATACACAAAGCCCTTTTTACGCAAGGCCACCGGCGCATACAGTCGCGCGGCGGCCATTTCCCCTGCCGGATTGGTACTGGTGGCGCGGTGGCTTAAAAACAGATACATCAGATTCAGGTCACACAGCTTATCCCCGGCCAAGCCGCGATAAACCAGCGTGCCGTCAAGCAAAGGGCGGTATCTGTCCAACTCCCCGGCCTTGTTTGATACTTGGCGGATAGCAATAAAACCGTCCGGCTCGCGGTGATACACATAACGCGCCACGCCGTAGCCGCCCAAACGGGCGGTCAGCACCACTTCGGCCAACACGGGCAGATGATGGCGCAGGTTTTTCCAAATGCGGTCGGCGGTTTCTTCATCCAAACCGTTGCCATACACCCGCCAAGGCTTTGCCAGCATGGCGGCGCGCAAATCTTCCAGGCACGCCGCCACTTCGTCATCCGCCGTCACCGCTTCGAGCGCGTCTTGACGGCTCACGCCCAAACGCGCCAGCAGCGCATCGGCACCCTCCATGCCCGCGTACAGGTTATTCAACGCGTCATCGGTGGCTTGGGTCAGGTCTTTGATGGTGGTTTTGATTTTATGGGCTTTCACTAATCCGAACATGGTTTATCCTTACATATCCAACACCGGCACCGGCATTTGCAGCGGGCGCATGGTGGCCGCATTACTGCCTGTGGTCGCCGCCATCCACAGCATGTGCAGCGCATCGGGGCCGTCGTCATGGTCGGCTTTCGGAAAGTGCCGCAACTGGCTGATTAAGGTCTGCTGGCTTTGATGCAGCAAAATCAGGCCGTTGGCCATATGCGGTTGCAGACTTTCGATACGCAGCATCTTGTCCGACGTGGGTTTGATACCGCGCGCCGGCACATGGATGCCGCGCGCCGCCCCGCGCTTGATTAATTCGGTTTTTAAAAATTCCTGGAACTGCACCGTTTCGACCACCCACAAAATACACTTGTATTTATCCTGCATCTTGATGACATCCTCGATGATGAGGTCGGGCAGGCGTTTTTTGATTTGCGCTTCCACCACAAACAGCTTGCCGCTGCCGCGCTGATACGCCCCTACCAAAATCGCGCTCGGGTCACGGCTCGCACCGGCTTTACCCAAAGACGGGTCAAGCGCGCCAAAGTAAACCACATCATCCGGCAAATCGCTCCAATGCTGGATAGCATGGGTAAACGGCGCATCATCGCCCGACACCGGGTCATTTTGGTATTCGCTGTCAAATGTCGCATGGCCGTCACGCGCACGGATTTTCATCAAGGCCAACACACCGCGCGCCGCCCATGACGTTTGCGCGCCTGCGTCCATTTCCGCCTGATTGGCCAGATAAAACGCATCGGCCATCGCTTCGCCCGCCTTGCCGTTGTTGCGCAACACCGCTTCCCATTCATCCCACAAATCCATATTGTGCGGCCATTTGAGCATGGCTTTGAATTTGACGCTGTGCCAAAACGGGTTGTTTAAGGTGCGGTTAAGCACGCTGTCGTAATGCAGGATGGTGCCGATATACACCACATCGTATTTCTGCCCGACACCGCCGAGTGGCAATACCGTTTTGGTCAGCCACGCATTGAGTTTGTCGCGCTGGTCGGGATTGCGGACTTGCTCATCGTTTTCGATATCGTCCAGCACCGTTAAATCAGGGCGGTATGGGCCGTGGCGCAAACCCCGCAGCTTTTTGCCCGAGCCTGCTACCTGTACCTTGATGTCGTTGGCCGTTACCGCCGTCCCCGCCTGCCATACCCGCCCTTGGCCACAGGCTTCCGGGAAATCGGTTTTTAAACGGGGGTTAAACTCCAGTTCCGCCTTGATTGCCTCCAACATCGGATAGGCTTGGTCGATACTGTCCATCACAATCACGCAGTAATGCTTTTGTCCCGTAACAATGCAGTACAAGGTAAACAGCTGCGTAACCAACGTTGATTTTGCCTCGCCCCTTGGCGCAGCAACCGCTTCATGCCGGCCTTGCTGCTCTTGCAGCATTTCAGGCAGACGGGCAAACAGATATTCATGCAGTTGCGATTTATGCCGACTGCGTACATAATGCGGAAAGTAGGTGGTCACAAAATATTCATAACCGCCTACCGGGTCAAAGACTTTTGCACGCCGCTTGGCAACGGCTTTCGGCGAAGCGTCGAAGCCTTCTACCTCCGCTTCGATGATTTGGCGCAGGCCGGCAGCAAGTTCGGCAAGGGATTTGAGAAATTCTTTTGTTTTCATACTCGGCTTTCCCACAGTTTCAGCAACGCTTGATAATCCTGCCACGCACGGTAATCCGCAGCAGCCTGTGCTTTTTCGATTTGTCTTTTACACCACTCAATCGGATTCATTTTTCAGACGGCCTCTAACCAAACTTCCGCTCCACTTCCGCGCCAAACGGCTCCAGCACTTCCACAAACGCGCCCAAATGCTTCGGATGTTTTTCCTGCACAAACGCCATCAGAAATTCAATCAGTTCCAACGCCGTTGCCAGCTTCGAAGTTTCCGGCATCACGCGGCTGTTGGCGGCCACGGTTTTGGTAAACGCATCGGCCAAACTCGCCAGCATTTTGGCACGTTCAGACGGCGTTAAATCTTCCACCGACGTATCTTGTAACTGGGTCATGGTGCTGTTGTATTGCACCATGAAACCCGCCAACATCGCGCGGCTCAGGTCTTCAATGCCGCCGCCTGCCAGCGTGTAGGCGGCGCGCAACTTGTCCCAATCGTTGCCTTTTTCCTTGTCGGCACGCTTCCATGCGCGGGCGGTGGCTTGCGGGATTTCGCACATCATGGCCGCCGTTTCCAGCGTCTGCACTCCTGAAACATAAAGCTGGCGCAGACGTTCGCGTTTTTCCTGCGGGTGCGCCATATCACAATCCCATCTTGGCTTTAATCAACTGCCAACCCACCGACACAATGCCTCCGCCGACTGCGCCGGATACGCCGCCGACCACCGCCGCCGTACGTTTGGTGTCTTGGCGGATTTGCGCGATTTCGGATTGCATTTGCTGCTGATTGTGTAGTGTTTGGTCGGTTTTGGCTTCAATGCGCGCCAAAGCGGATAAAATCGGGTCTTGATTTTCCATGTTTGCTTCCTATTTGTCGGCCTTGCGGTCGAGTTTATCGGCCAACTTGTCCATCTTGCTTTCTAAGCGGTTGAGACCGGCCATCACGTTTTGCTGATTGGCCGCTGCTTCCTGCTTGGTTGAGTAGGCCAGCTTCACATCGTGGATTTCACGCTGCAAGGCGGCGCGGTCTTTTTCGGCATCTTTCAGACGGCCCGAAATACCGTTGACCCAAAACCAACCGGCCGCCGTGGCCAAACCCCACAGGGTTTTAAAGGCAAATTCAAAGTCGATATTGGTCATTGCGGCACATCTCCAAAAACAACCGAGCAAACATAACCGTTGCGCTCATTTTCAACCGCCAGCGCATCGCCGGTGCGGACAACGTGATACACAGCGGTCAATGCTTGCTGTACGGCCGCGAGCTGACACTCAAAATCCACCAAGCCCCATTCCATGTAAAAGGTCACGTTAAAGGCCGAATCCATGCGCACGGTGTAATCCCAACTGGTTTTATCCAGCAAACGCGATACATTCAGGATAAAGCCTTCCTGTTCACGCGCACGCCCCAAGCCCAATTCGGTATCGGCATGGCGGCAGGCCAGCACGCGTTGCACCAATTCTCGGTAAGTCGTCATGGCTGTAAACCCTCCGACCAAGATTTCCAAGCCGCATTTTGTTTTTCCAGCTTTTGCACGTAGTTGCCAAAGCGCACCGCATGGCGCAGCAAGTCTTGCGGCTTGCCCGATTCGGGCGGATCGGGGCGCACAGGCGTGTCCAGCAGCGCGGCAGGCACAGGCGGCATCACCGGCTTTTCGATGGTTTTAATCGGCGTAGCCGAGGGCTTGGCGGTAGAGCCGCAGGCCGTCAGCACCAAGGCCGTCAATACAGCGGCCGCCGTTTGCGCTTTTGTCTTTTTCGATAACATGATGGATTTCTTTCTCAATGGCCGCCGCGCGACGGTCGAGTTCGCGGTTGGCTTGCGCCAGTTGCGCGCTTTGGTTTTGGGCAAAGTCTTGCCATTTCTTTTGCTCGGCAAGGGCTTTTTCCAGCTCCGCCGAATAAGTTTGTTCGGCTTGCAAGCGGCTCTCGGCGGCTGCGGCCTTGATTTGCTCAATCACTGTCTGTTGACGGTTAAAGGCCGTCTGAAAACCGCCGTACCACACACCGCCCAGCAACGCCGCAGCCAAAACCGCAGCCAAAACTGCATACAAAACTGTCAACGCATACTTAATCATCTTGGTCTGCGGCATGTTCTACCTCCTGACGTTTTACCGACACATACGAGCGGGCGACCGCATAGCCGCCGACAATGCCCAAATAAACCGCCCAGATTTCAGAGGGCGCATCCGGCGCGACGACAAATTTATAAGTCGCCGCCGCGCAAGCCACGTTTGCCCACAGTTTGGAGTGGGATACCTTGCCGGTGGCGGGGTTTTTAATGATGTCCGACAGTCCCATTTCAGACGGCCTTATAAGGGATAACGGGTTTTAAGTACTTCGCCCGCCTTAAACAGACGATTGTTGATTTCAAAATGGCCGGTGCGGTCAATTTTTTTCAAGATGTTTTTACACAATGCCGAAAATACGACAGCAGCAAAAAACCAGCCCGTCACGAGAGATGACAGCACACAAATCAATATCGTTTGCACATCCATTTTCTAACCCTTGTTCTTACGTTTACGCGCCGCACGCTTGGCCGCTGCCACGCCCGAAAAGCGGTGCGGCTGCTTATTGCGGCCTTTGCCGGTATGGCGTAGCAGATAGCCGTAGCCTGCCGGGATTTTCCAAGTCGGTTCGTTGCGCTGAAATTTACTTAATGCTGCTTTCAATTCCATCAACGCCGCCAGCGCATATTGCTTAATCTTGCCAAACATCAGCCCAGCTCCTTCGCAATCGCATTTGCAACCGCACGGCAAATCGGCCATTTACGCTGTTTAAACAAGGCCAAATCCGCGTCATTGCTGATAAAAAACGGCTCGAACACAATGCCGCCCGCCTGTGCATACGCCAAACGGCTGTGCTGCCCCGCGTTGTCGGGCTTAAATCCCTGATCGCCGCGCAGTTTCCAGCCGGTCGCATCCGCCACCGCTTGGCCCAACACCTGACACCAGCGTTTGTTTTTCGCTGTACTTAAGGCTTCAATACCCGTCGCCGTTTTATTTGCCGCTGCGTTGGTGTGAAATTCAATCGCCACCGCCGACCCGCGAATCAATGTCAAGGCCTTGGACAAAGGCCAATTGCCTTTGCCTTCGCCGTCCGTGCGCACGGTCAGGCCGTAGTCGTTGCGCAAAATCGATGCCGTAATATTGCGCATGTCCTGCGCCAAATCCGCCTCGCGGTCGGAGCCGTTCACCGCACCCGGGTCGCGCTCGCTGTGTCCTGCGGTCAGACAAATAATCTTGTTCATTAAAGCCTCTTTAAAATCATAGGAACAAAGTTTTTCAGTAGGCTTTGATTGTGCCATTCAGACGGCATGACCATGTCCCGCAAAGCTGCACCAGCCGTCCCACGGGCACGGCCAAAATAAAAAAAGCCCCGCAAAAAGCGGGGCAAATACCGGCAGGTCATGCAACAACTCTGGACGGGGGAAATCCGAATAATTGGCCTTGGGCAGTTTTTATGCGTGCGGTTTCTGCAATGCAGTCGGTATCCTTAAGGATATAGCGCACTTGGCGGATGGCCAGATGATGAGCCAAAGCCAAATCACGCACGGCAAAGGTATCGGATACGCCGCTACTTGTCATCTCATCGTATTGGCGGCGGATAAAGCGGTTTCTCAGCTCGATCATCGCCCCCAAGCAGCGCGGAATATGAAAATAAGGCGCATCGCCGTAGGCATGTTCGATTTTGCAGGCGGTTTCTTCGCCGACTTCGTCAGCTAAAGCCGCGTGCAAGGCCTGGCTTTGACGGCTGTTGCGCTTCCGATTTGAAACCGGAAAATTCGTGCCGCCGAAATTGCGCACCAAATGCAGCGTCGCCTCCACGCCGGCCACCGTAATCAGCGCCACCACGCTTTCGGGCAATAAATGGCGCACTTCCTCGAAATCCCGTTCGGTCATTTCCCAATTCATTTTTCATCCCCCAAAACATAGCGGGCAACGCCGCAAACAGCCGCCGAAACAGGCAGCAAAACCAACAGGGCTATGCCGTCTACAACTGCAAAGCGTTGCAGGTATTGCGCATTGCCGACGGCTATGTACTCAAGCGAGCAGATGATAAAGCCTATTGCCGACAACAGCCCGAATCCAGCCCATACCGGCGCCAAAATTCCCAAAACATTTTTCATCATGCCTTTGCCTTTCTTCTGTTGGCCGCAATCTGCAAAGCCGCCACCAGCTTGTGCATATGGCCGTCTGAAAGCCACTCCACACGGTTAACCTTAAACATCTTCTTCGCCGTGCCGTGGGCATAGTTCCAGCTCCAGCCGTTATCCAGCAGCAATGCTTCAATCTTGCGCATCATCGGGTCGGCGGAATCGCGGCGGTTCGGGCGGCGGCCTGCGCCGTTTTTGGGCTTAAACCCGTGCCGGCGCATATCCTCCGCCACACGCTCCAGCTCGGGGATACTGCACTCGGTACACGACGACTTGCCCGTTACCCGCACCAACACCGCGCGGTAGGTCGCATCGTCCAAACCCAGCTCCTTTTGCGCGATTTTGATTTTGGCAATCAGGCTGCGGCGCAGGTTCTGCGTGCTGTTCATGATAAATCCACAAATACAATATATTGTGTATTTTAATGTATATTATGCGTAAAATCTACTATATATTGATTTAAGTCGCTGTTTTTTTTTGCGAAAGACGGGGATGAAAAAAGCCGTCTGAAAAATCAGACATGTTTTTAAATACCGATTAATTTTTACATTACTAAATATGGTTATTTTATCTGGATATTTACCGAAAAAGCACAATATATTCGACAAATCTGTATTCGATCCAAATTGAAAGCGTTTAACAGCATTTGAAAAGGATCCTTAGATTTACTATAATTTTAACCATGCACTTATGCATACGCATTAGAAAGGAAAAATATGACTATGGTTTATTCGGAAGGCTGGGACTTCTGATTTTAGGGGAAACATATGTTTTTAGGTCAACCGATTGGCTACTGGGTTCAAACAGTAGCCATTATTGCATCTGCGGTCTTTGCAGGCTGGCAGCTCAAAGCATTACGGAAACAAAATAACAGCCATGATACCCAATGGCGGCAAAGGGCAACAATTGATGCCGTTATGGCAGACAGAAAGGATGCCAACCTGATACAGTCCCGTCGTGCTTATGCACGCATGAAACAAGATTGTGTCAATTTCGATTCTATCGGCGGTGCACCTCTTTTGGAAAATGAAGATGCCAATCATGCAATATTGGATATTCTGAACAATTATGAGTTTATGGCCTCGGGAATCCGAGAAGGCGCATTTGACGAAGATATTTACCGCCGCATGAAGCGTTCTTTGATTATTGCCGACTGGCAAATGTTGAATGTCTATATTTACGCACTAAGAAAACGGGAGAATCGCCCGAAACTGTTTTGCGAGTTTGAATGGCTGGCGAAAAAATGGGAAGAAGAAAAATAAAAAAGGCCGTCTGAAACAGTTTCATACTGTTTTCAGACGGCCTTTAAGCCTTCCCTTGCTTATTCCGTTCCGTCTTCCTCCCAAACGGCCTGATAAAACTTGCCGATTAAGGCGTGCGCCTTGTCGGCGGCCACTTCCACCACCGCAGACAAGCCGTCTTCCAAATCCTCTACCTCTCCATCATACGCATTCAGGCGGTTGAGGGTGAACACCAGCATATTCGGGCTTTGATGTCTTGTTCGGTAAAGGAAAGCGTGTAGGTTTGCGTTTTCATGGCTTAACCCTCCAATCCCAAAGACAGCTGCGCGGCCAGAAACGCCTTGTGTTCGCGCATGGCGGCGATGCCGCGCTGTCCGGCGCGCACGTATTTCTCATCAGGCGCGTAATCGGTCAAGCCCAGTGCGGCCAGCTTTTTCAGGCGGTCGCGCACGGTGGAGGCCGATTTGTCCAAGAGTTTGCCGATTTCGACATGGTTCAATCCCTTGCCGACATAGCGCAGCAGCTTTTCCGCTTCGGGATTGCTTTCCAGATAGGCCGTCTGAAGCTGCTGCAAGAGGGCGGTATCGGCGGCAGGTTCGGCCAGCTTTTCTTTTGCCAGGCACGGAAGGCTTTGGCATTGGGCGTATTGGCGAAGAAGCTCAGCAGGTTGCAGCCGGAGTGGGAGAAAATCCTTGTTTCTCTTAACTTTCCGTCAACCGTAGCCGTTTTGACTACGGTTGAATCTGACTTAGAAAATTCATCGATATGGCGATTGTAGAGCTTATTAACACCGATACGGGCGTTGGTTTGAGAGAAGCCCAAAGCCAAGCCGAGCTGTTCGGCGGTCAGCCATTTGCCGCCGTTGTGGTCGATAATGGCGATTTGGGAAAGATTGAATTGTTGGATGGGTGCATTCATGGTAGAATGTCCTTTCTTTATGCGAGTTTATAAAGACACGGAAAGAGTTTTCTAGAACTGCTTTCCACTTAAACCGAACCAAGTTACCGCTTGGTTCGGTTTTCCGTTACTGCCTAAGCAGAGGTTAAATATTAAACGTGGACACGTTTAAAGTCAAGCTATTTTTTTAGCCATTCTTGAATTCTGGCCTTAACCCATTGAGAGAAATCAATACTATTTGCAAAATCAAGCATTTGCTTATCAATTTCAGTTTCAGTATTGAAGGAAACTTTTTTGATTACTCGTTTTGCTTCATATCGTTTTCGGTTTTCGGCCAATTTTTCATCAACCATAGGCAATACTCCTTGATTTTCCGCGCTCAATTTTGTAAGATTAGGGAACTGGAGCGGCGGCAACCGCCCCAGCCTTACGATTCTTAGTAAGCGTTACCGCTTACCAACAGCAGAATCAGTAAGAAGATGATTTGAAGAGCGCACTTCATTTCATTCTCCCTAGTTAAGCCCCGCTTCGGTGGGGCTTTTCCCGTATCGGCCTTGCTGCACCGATGAAATGAATTATAAACGTGGACACGTTCAAAGTCAAGCATTTCCCAAAAAAACACGCAAAAAACCCACAAAAAAAAGCCACGCTTGAGATGCGTGGCTTTTGTCTTATCGGCAATATTCCTGCCAGATATTTTGCGTGTACTCATGCGAGTAATCAGGATCGGGCAGAAAGTTTTTATTCCAAGTTCCTTGCTGCTCATTGTAGGTTTGCACAAACACAAAGCGTTTGAACTTATCCTCAATCATATATTCACCGCACAAGATGCTTTCATTGCCGCGGTAATACTCTTGCAGGCTGCGTAACAGGCTGCCTCCGGCAGATTGCTTGGCATTGTTGGTTAACACCCCCTTGCTTACCCGTTTGGTTTCCGCTTGAGGTGCGGCTTGCACCGCTTGCACAATCTGCACGGGTTGCGCTGCCGGCGCAGTAGGTTCAACAACAGGTTGCGGGGCAGGCTTTTCAATTTTTTCGGGCTGTTTGGGTGCAGCCTGCTTTTCTTGCTCCTGCTTTCTTTGTTCCAATAATGCTTTTTGCACGGCCAGTTTTTCGCGCTCCAATTCAAGTTCTTCTTTACTCTTGCCGCACGCAGACAATGCCAGTGCTGCCGTCACTAACGCAATGATTACTGTTTTCATAAATACCCCTTTGCTGGTTTTGATCATGCTGATATTCTAAAACAAACGGAATAAAAATGGAATAAACGGATGTGTTGCATGAAAAAAAGCCGTCTGAAACAGCGTTCATACTGTTTTCAGACGGCCTGATAAAACTTGCCGATTAACGCATGTGCCTTTTCGACGGAAACTTCCAGCACCGCAGACAAGCCGTCTTCCAAATCTTCGACTTCGGCCTCATACTCATGCAGGCGGTTGAGGGTGAACACCAGCATATTCGGGCTTTGATGTCTTGTTCGGTAAAGGAAAGCGTGTAGGTTTGCGTTTTCATGGCTTAACCCTCCAATCCCAAAGACAGCTGCGCGGCCAGAAACGCCTTGTGTTCGCGCTCGGTAAGACCTTTTCCTCACGCTTGAGCGAAACCAACAGACTGTCTGCTGCTTTAAATACGGCATGGTCATCAAACGGGTTAGGATAGGCAAATCCCTCCGAAAACCAATCCAAGCCTTGAGGTTCGGTAAACCAATGATTGCCTAGCGATTCTTCTAAATATCGCTCTTCGGGCAGTTCCGGCAGACGGAAGGGGGTTACAGATTTAAACCACATGATTTTTTCCTTTAAAATGGCGGGCTGTTGCCGCCGTGGGTCAGTTTACTTTGTTTGCTTTATTTGCTCTTTTTGCAGCCTCAAACTCAACCGCATCCATCAGCTTCTTAAAGTTGTAAGCTGTTATTTGCGCCATTGTCGGCTTACCTTTTAGCTCAAAATCGCCCCCATAGGTAATTGTGACGCTACTGTCGCCGTTTACCGGCATATCGTCCTGTATCGTGATAATGATTTTTGCCATTTTGCTTACCCCAGAATCCACATAACCACCAGGCAAATACACCAAATTACTCCCACCAAATTCCAAAAAATGGCTTTTTTGTAGGAGCGGAGGGCATCTGCTTCTCTTTCTTTGGCTTTTCCCAATACCTGAAATGCCGTATCGTATTTGCGGTTGGTGATTTCCACTTGGCAGTGCAGATAGTAGGCATCTCGTGCCGCAATCCTTAAAGTTTCCAACTCCTCGGGAGATAATTTTTTATCGTCCATCAGCTCAACTCCTGATTATGCGGTTCAACCGAGAAAAACTCCTTACCCTGCACAATCTTAATCCCCGGTACCGGATTCGCGGCAAACAGCTCCTGCTCGTTTAAGATGGCCTCTTTGTTGACTTCCTTCTTCACGCGGATAAAGCGTTCCAGCTGCGGATTGGCTTCCAGCAAAGCCAGCACGGCATCCATGCCGGTCACGCTGCATTTGGGCGGATGGTTGCGCCAGCGGATAATGCCGGTGGTCAGGTCGGCAAACTTGACCTTGCCACCGTCGGTCAGCGCATCGCGGTTGGCCTCGCTCCACGCCTGCACACCGGCATGAATGGCGTTGATTTCCGCCATCAGTGGTGCAACACGCTCGTCGGCCTGTTTTTGCAGCTCGGCCACATTGTCGTTGTGGTCGGCTTGGATACGCTCGATTTCGCGCTGCAAATCGCCCATGCGTTTGATTTGCACCGACGCATCGGCGCGGTCTTGGATGCCCACGGTCAGAGCTTCGGTTTTGGTTTTTTTTGGTTTGGCCATGTTGATTGTCCTTTAAATATTGTTGATACGGATTTGCGCCCATGCGCTGCTTCTAAAGCCGTCAGGATTCTCGTTTGCAGATTCGGCCATGCTTAACGCTGCCATTGTCAGCATGTAAGCTGCCATCTGTGCCGCACTTGATGATTGTCCGACACCTTCGATACCGTCCACTTCAAGGCCGTTTTCCGTTTCCCTGATTTTAATAACGTATTCATTCATTTGCTTTTTCCTCCAGTTTGTTAAGTAATTGATAGACTTCACTTGCTTCAAATCCTTGGGTTTCGGCAAAACTGATGAATGCGTCCCAGTCTTGCTCAAAATAATCATTCAGCAGGCGGTATTCGTGTTCTTCAATCATGATACTTTCCCTTCTCTATCGGTTTAAGTTTCGGCTTGTTCAAGCCTTTTTCGCGTTCGTGCCTGGCCAGCTCTTCAACTTTCGCGCGGTTGCGCATAATCTGTTCGGCTAATGTTTCGGGTTTGGGCGGCTCGATGATTTTGCCGTTCAACACCGCTTTAAGGCCGTCTGAAATCCGTTTTAAAGCAGATTTGCCTTTGGCTTTTTCCGCCGCCGTCGGGTTGTAGCGGTATTCAATCATCGGCGGTGCCGGCGGTGGCGGCAGCACGTCCAAAAAGTCGCGCGGGCTTGGCCAGCGGTTGGTTTCCGCCGCCAACACCATAAAGGCCGTCTGAAAGCGTTTTAAATCGCGCGCTTCGTCCCACTCGCGTCCATGTGCCAGAACTCGGCTCCATGTTTGCGCGGTGGCGGCCGCGGTGTCGGCGGCGGGCGTGCCGGCAAGACGCAGGGTTAACAGCATGGTCAGGCCGTCGATTACGGCGTTGTGCAGTTGCTTGGGCAGCTCGTTCATTTTTTCAGTCCTTGCAGCGACGCGGCTGCGGTTAGCGTTTGGCTGGGTTTGGCCGGCGGGGCGGCTCGGGTGCTTGGTTTGTTTACCTGATTCCCCGTGGCGGTGGGCTGGCCAGCCCACCCTACAAGGATTTCATACAGATAACCGTGCGACTTGAGCGGTGTTTTCAGACGGCCTGCGTTGCGCGCTGCCAAGACTTCATGCAGGGCATAGAGCCATGCTTCCACCGGTGCGGCGTAGGCCGTGCCATCGCGGTGGACGGTGGCCGTCTGAATCTGCGGCAACAGTTCTTTAAGCAGTTTGGCGGTTCGTCCCCAAGAGAGCTGGCTCTTTTCGGGGCGGAACAGCCCGATGTAGCGTATCGCCGCTTTGCCGATGTCAGCATCGAGTTCCAGCAGCATTTTCAGCACTTCGGCCGCTTCCGCATCGTTGACCAAACTGTCTAAGCTGTTGGCCGTGCCGCAGTTGGGGCAGCGGCAAATCATGATTCCTTCCCTTCCTGCAACCCATCCAGATAAGCCTTCAGGCGCCGGCAAAATGACAATGTGTATGCCTCTTGGTCGATAATGCCGTTTATCGGAGAGAGCAGCGTTTCAAGCACCGTCATCAGCCAGCCCAAGTTGCAGTTTTCGTAGGCCTCAATCACGGCATCCAGCACGGCGGCCTTGTCTTTATCTTCCAACCACTCGTAATCGCCGTCTTCGCCAACCGACTTTAACGGATTCTGTTCATAGCTCACCGTATCCAGCATATGGATAAGCTTCCACGCGGCTGCCAAATCGCTTTTTTCAGGTTTTGCGATGTTCATCACGCTTCCTCCCACAACATAATCGCTCTTTCCAAAGTGGCCGCTTCCGCCGTTTTCATCACGCCGTTTTGCCGCGCCACCACCACAAAATTACCGCCGTCCGACTTGCTGACGACCAGCTCGCCACGGTCTTCCAGCCATTCGATAAGGTCTTTCGGATTCATGGCCGCGCTCCAATCATTTTCTTTGCTTCGCCACCGTCCATGGCGTGATAAAGTTCGATTTCCCTGCCGTCTTGCATGCCGCTGTATTCGGCATCATCGCCAATATTTTTAAGCGTCGGTGGTGCGGAGATAGTTCTGGGTTTAACCATTTTGATTTTTAAAGCATTCTCGGCATATCGTTCCATCATTTGCTCTTGTCCTTCGGGATATGCAAACATTTGCACGGCACGTCTTGCGCCGGTCAGCCAGCCTTCGCAGTATCGGTTGGCCAGATATTCGCGGCGGCTTGGGATTATGTTCGGACACTCGCGCAAATACTTTCGCCGTGCAGCGGCAATCTGCCGCCAAACCACATCAAAGGCATAAGCAGCGACTTGCGGCCGGTTACCGAAACCGTAAAAGTGCATGCAATTACCCCGTTTGTAGTATCCGCAACCGAATACATCGGCAACCAAATGGGCAACGTTCCATTGCCATTTGGCCAGCTTTAAAGCCACCTTTCTGTCTGACATTTCCTCTGATATTTCCGACAAACCTATCTCGGCCTCGGTCAATTCAAATTTTTTCATCAGAGCCTGCGCCTGCTTCAACGCCTGCGCCGCCTCATGCTCGTTGGCCGACTTACTCAAGGCCAAACACTTTTTGATTTTGTCTAAGGCTTTTTCCTTATCCATTTTTAAAATCCTTTAAAATCAATACCTTGAAATTTCCGCAAGGTAAAAAATATATAGCCGTATCAACAGCTTGCCGTTTTAATTGTCGTCGTAGCCGTCGCCAATCATCCGCAGCCGCGCCAGCCGCGCCAAAAACTCCAACGCCAGCAAAATGCCGATAAAAGCGGCCAATCCCAAAGCAATCCACATCATTTTTTCCTCCTTTTCATACGCAAACTTTTCAATTTCAGACGGCGGCTTCGGGCTTTTTCCGCTGCTTGCCGCGCTTGTCGTCGCTGCCATTCATCGATTTCGTTTGTCGACATCTTCGGGTTTTCTTCAAGCCATTTAAATACCGGCATCATCAGCACAGCCACAACAATAAGGATTGCGTACTCCAGCCAGCTCATTATTTTTTCTCCTTTTTCAACAATGCTTCCGTTTCCCGTTTCATCCGCGCCTGATATTCCTCCGCCGTTTCCTGTTTTTTCCGTGCCTGCCGTATCCAAACGCGGCGGCGGTGTTGGCCGTAGGCCTGCCAATCCTGATTACGTCTGCCAAAGCTCATTTGCGCCATCCTTTCTGTATCGCCTTATCCCCAAAGCGGCGTTTGATATCCGCCACCGCCTGTTTCAATGCCAGCTCACGCACCTTGCGTGTCGGGCGTTTGGCCTGTTTTTTACTCATAGACCACCCCATCCATCTTGCTTTCCGTGCCCATACTCTCGTATTCCGCCTCAACCTTCATCATTTCCGCCTGCGCAGCCATCTCCGCGGCACGCTGCAAATCGGGTGTCTCCGCCCGGGCAGGCTCGCATGAGTGCAATAAAACCCCGACCAACAGCATAACCGTAGCGGTCAGCATCCCGGCCATCATGTGTTTTAAATATTCCATCATTTTTGTTTTCCTTATAAATCAATGATTTATAAAATTCATTAGGTAAAAAATATATAGCCGTGTCAAAGGCTTAGGCCTTACCGGATAATCAGTGAGCTGTACTTTTTCACAATTCCCGCCTGTAACTGGATGCCGTTTTTATTGGCCGTCCGCACCGCGCCACGCATCAGCTTGCTCATTCGCCGCGTATTGCCGTTGCTCTGTTTCACGATTTCAGCCAACGTCTCTTCATCGGCCTGCGGCAGCGCGGATTTGGCGATTTCGGCCAGCTCTTCATCCGGCAGGCTGTCGCCCAACGGCAGGGCAACCGATACGCGGCTGTAAAGCTGCACCAACTCGCCGTGTTTGCCGCGCAGATTCGCCACCAGTTTCGGCATACCGCTCAACACCAAACCGCAACCCGTTTCGTCATGCAGACGTCGCAAAATTTCCAACGCACGCAGGGGCAGGTTCTCCGCTTCGTCCACCACAATAAGCCGTCCCGAATCACGCAAACGCTCTGCCACCGATTCAAACAAATCATTCAGGCTGCCCACGCCGACCAATTTGCACGCCGTTGCCAATTTGCGCATCAACACCAACGCCGTAAAGCTCGGATTGGCTTCAATCAGCACCGCCGCAGGATTCTGCACGCAATAATTCTTCACCGCCTTCGTCTTACCCAAACCGGCCTGACCGTAAATTACCGCCACTTCGCCGCCTTCATGCGCATCACGCATCACTTCCGCAATCCGTCGCGTGGTGCGCGTAGCCACAAACTCGATATGCAGCTCCTCACGCTTCGCCTTGCTTTCCTGCATGTCCAAATATGCTTCGATTTTCGGTTCTACGGTCTCGTAATTGCCGCCTTTTTCCGCATAAGTGCCGCTCAGGTACATGCTCACCGCCGCCGGAGCGCAGCCGATGCCGCGCGCCAATTGGGTCTGATTCAAGCCTGATTTGGCTTTAAAATCGGTAAGACGTTGCTGTAATGCCGTGTTGATTTGGTTTTTCATGTTGTTTTCCTTAAGTTTTTTTAAAAAATATAGCCGTTTGCCATCAAGTCCCACACCACCCACGCCGTTGCAGCGGCCACCGCAGCGCAAGCCCCGATAATCCACGGCCACGCTTTGCGCTTTTTGGCCTTACGGATGTCTTTAATCACGATACCTTCTTGTTCCAATTCGTAAAAATCCATTTTTTTACTCCTATTTGTCTGCTTCAAACAAAACAAAATCATCGGTTCCTGTTTTTGGTAATACCGCATATTCCGTCTCGATAACGTCCGGCTTCATATTCATACCGCCCAGCTCGTCCCACGTTTGGGCGTGTTCCAGCGCGGGGTTGATTTCCGCTCTGGCCAAGGCTGCCTGTTGTTCCGCTTTCTTGATTTTTCGCTCCGCACGCTTGAGCTGTTGTTTTTCCAACATCGACACCGCAAACGCATTGCGCGTATTACCATTCAAAACCGCCTTGCAAATCAGCGTATGGTCAGGCTTGTACACCATCACATAGCCGGCATCGGCCATATCGTAGGCAATGTGCAGCGTTTGGCCGTGGTAATCGACCAGCTCCTGCGCAAAATAGCTTTCATTGTGCAATTCCAGCCAACCGCGCCGCGTTACCCTTGTTTCCATCGGCATAAACAGCGTTTGCAGCTCGCGCTCCGTCAGCTTGTCATACACCAGCTCATATCGGGCCGTCTGAAACCGGAAAAACTCGGCCGGCGTAAAATGCTTGCCCGTATCCGGATTTTTCGGCAGTTCGCTGTGGGGGCGATTGTTGTAGGCTTCCACCACCATCTTCACGTCTTCGGCAAACTGCTGCCACGTCGGCACTTGAGCGATATGGCGTTGCTGTTCCGTGGTCAGCTCCTTACCTTTGCCTTGCGCATTAAACGCGCTCATCTGTTTGCGGTAAGTCAGGTTTTTCACGCCCGAATCCATGCCCTCACCGCGGAAAGTGGGGTAGTTCCGCGCCAAACGAATCAGATTGTCTTTCCACCACCGTTCAATAATGCCGCGACCTTGCGGATTGCCCGCAATGCCCGTTTCGTGGCGGATACCCAATCGGGTAAAAATACCCGTTACCTCATCGTCCAGCCGCTTTGCCGTTTCACCCGCGCCGTTGTCCGAATAAATCACCAGCATCACCCCGAACACACCCACCGCATGGCGTACCGTGTTCATCACTTCCATCGCCGATTCCGCCAAGCCTAAGCTGTAACCCGTAACCAAACGCGTATTACCGTCTATCATCAAAGTCACCTCAGGCTTAAACGGCTGGCCGTGTACCGGATGGCGCACCTGCGCTTTAAAGCTGTGGCCGTCGATAATCCCCACCTGCAAAGGCTTCAGATTCGTCACCCAATCGCGCTTCACATAAGCGGACAGCTTCTTCAGCTCGCTGCCGGTCGAGCGGCCGCGCTCCTGCACAATCGGCGGCAATTTCGCCCAAGTATTGCGCACCACCGCATAACTCGGCAGCGTTTCAGACGGCCTGTTATCCGCCCACCAGCGGGCAAACTCCTCATACGCATGCGCCATCTTCGGCTTGGTCGGCAGCGCATAAAACCGCTGGAAATACGGCAGCCATTCGGCAGCCATCGGGTCTTGCACCTTGCGCGTGGCCTTAGGCGCCAGCGCAACCAACCTTTCCAACGCAGAGCCGGCGTTCTCATACAAAGGCAGCCAAGTTTTTAAAGAGCGGATACTGACAGTGGCTTTATTACTGCGGTCATTTGCCGTCGCCAGATGATTCATCAGCGATTCAGAGAGCGTGCCCGCTTCCAAATCCTGCAAAAAAGCCTGCATAGCGTGGATTTTTTTCAAGCCGTACACATTGTGGCGGTATAAAATTTCCATACACACCGCACACCGCGCATTCGCCACCTTTCTTTGCCTGCCGTTGAGCTGCTTTTCGGCTTCGGCCAAAGCTTCCGGCGACATCACTTCGGTACTTCGCCGCTGGCGCGGCACCGGCAGCTTGGTTTCGACTTCTCGGGCTTCGGCAAACAGGGCTTCAGCCTGTTTTTGCTGGATCGCGGTGCGGATTTCGGAGGGTAGGCTGGAGACTAGGTATTTTTTCAGACGGCCATTTCGTCCGGAACTTATTACCGTTTCAAATATCCAACCTTCTTTTTTCGCCCTGTGTTCGATTGCTTGTCTTGTTTTTGGTAATGCCTGAATACCAATCTCGACAATTTCGGCGGCACTCATTGCGTAACTCATACATCAACCTTTATTTTTTATATGCTTTTGCGTATACTCACTTACTAAATTCAGTAAGGCTAGGTTTCAAAGCTCTTGCCTCATAACGTTGCGGCCAAATTTCATCAGGGGGAATCCCTAAAGCATCTGCGATAATTTTTTCGCCTTTTTTATAAGGACATTGCAGCGCCGTACCTAAAGTATTTGGGGCAAGCCCGGCGGCCATGCTAAGAGCTCGTACCGACCAACCACGTTTCTTGAGTGCAGCTACAATATCGGCGCGGTGCCAATTAGTTTTATTGCGTGACATAATTTATCCTTTACTAAGTAAGTGCTTTTGCGTACTGAATTAATTAACTTGAGTGAAGTTTAATATGCAAATTTTACTTTTGCAAATAGTTTGTATGTATTTTTTAGCTAATTTTGACAGGTATTTGATTTTTAACGAAAGAATGTTATTTGCAAATAGTATCTTTATTTGCAAATGCATTTGCAAATAGGCAGGTTAATTTGCAAAAGGATATTGAAGATGGAAAATTTTAAAGACAGGCTCGAATTTTTGTTTGGAAAAGAAGCTGGGCCAACCAAGATTTCAGGGCTTATTGGCATGAAATACGCTGGTTTTGCGCGTATTTGGTATGATGGAAGTATTCCCAAGGCAGAAACACTTATTAAAATACAAGAAGTTACAGGCTGCGATTTAAATTGGCTGCTAACCGGCGAAGGTTCGCCATACTTGGACAAAAGCCATCCCGACAATGCCGGCGGATTCCCCGTGCACACCCGTTCAGACGGCGTAACCGACATACTGGGCAACCCGGTCGACCTGTCCGAGTTCGTCTTCGTGCCGCGCTACAACGTGGCCGCCGCGGCGGGCAACGGCTCCCCTGTATACGGAGAGGAACCTTTATTCTGCTTGGCTTTTCGCCGATATTGGATTGAAAATTACGTCACCAAACAGCCTGAAAAACTGTCCGTAATCACCGTCAAAGGCGACTCAATGGAGGGCGTGCTCAACCACGGAGATTCAATACTCATCAATCACGCCGAAACCGACCCGCGCGACGGCCTGTACGTCCTAAGGATCGGCAACGACCTGTTCGTCAAACGCGTGCAGCGCATCCCTGGCAAACTGCTCGTAACGTCCGAAAACCCACGCTACGCACCATTTGAGATAGACTTAAGCCACGCCGACGACGACATCGCCATCATCGGCCGCGTAGAGTGGTACGGACGCAGTATTGATTGACCTGATTTTAAAAATGTCTTAAAACCGTTTTAAATTTGATAATTCCCCGCTAACTTTTGCGCAAAAAAATGTGCGTTTTTGCTCATTTTGTTGCAAAAGCTGATGACACTTTTTTGCAGATACAAAAACGCCGAAATCCGCGTATTTATTGGATTTCGGCGTTTTTTTGTTTGTTGGTATATTGGTGCAAAAACTAACAGTACCCCACACCTTTCTTTATATAGTGAATCCACTTTAAAATAGTACGGCGTTGGCTTGCCTAGCCGTATTATCGATACTGTCCTCGGCTCGCCGCCTTGTCCTATTTTTAAAGTGAATCCACTATTTTGCTTCATTCAATTACCAATAAGTGACAAACGAATCCAAATCGGTATTTTTCGCGCCGCCGGTTTCTTCATCGGGCGTACCGACCATAATCAGGCCGATGATTTTGTCTTTTTCGCCGCATTCAAAGGCTTCGCGCAACAGCGGGCTGTTGGTCCACAAGCCGGTAATCCAGACATTATCAAAACCTTGGGCAGTGGCGGCTAATTGCAAGCCGTAGGCCGAGCAGGCAGCGCTGAGCATTTGTTCCCATTCCGGTTTGGGCTTCGGTACAGTTCGGTTCGGTGTAAAGATCACGCCAACCACCATCGGTGCCATGTGGCCGACTTTTTCCGCTTTTTTCATCGACTCTTCGCCGAAGTTCAATTCGGTAACGGTTTGGCGCAAGATTTCGCGAAAACGGGTTAAACCGGCTTCGCTTTGAATCACGGTAAATTTAAACGGACGCATATTGCCGTGATCCGGCACTTGGGTTGCGGCCTGAAGCATGATTTTCAATTGTTCGGCATTGGGGGCGGGGGCGGCCAGTTTTTTAGACGAGCGTCGGGTGGTTAATAATTCGAGAGCGTTCATGAGGATTCCAGTGATTTGATGTGTGATGGCTCTTTATAGCACAAAATATTTTTTCAAGCGAATGGGCGAAGCATCAAAGAAGGCCGTCTGAACATTCAGACGGCCTATGCTCTTTGTTCAATCAACCGTATCGGCGTTGGAAATTCCGCATAAATTCGACCAAGGCCTCCACACCGGCCAGCGGCATGGCGTTGTAAATGCTGGCGCGCATACCGCCGACGGTTTTGTAGCCTTTGAGCAAACGCAAGCCGTGCAAATCGGCTTCTTGCACGAATAATTTATCCAGCTTGTCGCTGTCGGTTTTGAAGACCACGTTCATTTTAGAGCGGGCGTCGACGGCAATCTGATTGATGTAGAAACCACCGCTGCCGTCGATGGCATCATAAAGCATTTTGGCTTTGATGTTGTTTACCGCTTCGATGGCTTTCACTCCGCCTTGAGTTTGCAGCCAGCGGAAGACCAAGCCCGACATATAAATCGGGTAGGTGGACGGCGTGTTATACATGCCGTCTTTTTCGATGTGGGTGCGGTAGTTGAACACGCTCGGAATGTTTTTCGGGCAGCGATCCAGCAAATCGTCGCGGATAATCACCACGGTCACGCCGGCAGGACCGATGTTTTTCTGTGCGCCGGCATAAATCAAGCCATAATCGGCCACGTTAAATTCACGCGACAAAATTTCGCTCGACATATCGCACACCAAAGGCGGCATGCCATCTGGAAGTTTAGGTACGTCTTGATATTGCAGGCCGTTGACAGTTTCATTGATGGCAAAATGCACGAAAGCCGAATTTTTGGAAATATTCCAATCTTCCACAGCGGGCAAATCTTTGTAATCAAACAATTCACCGCCGTGCGCCGCGATGTTGACTTTTGCATCGCCTAAAAGCGGCATTTGATCGGCAGCCAAGCGGCTCCAGTTGCCGGTGATGACGGCATCGATGCGCTCGAAACCATGTGCCAGATTCATTGCCGTCATATTAAATTGCGTGGTTGCGCCGCCTTGTAAAAATAGCACTTTATAATTATTGGGAATGTTTAACAGCCGGCGCAAATCTTGTTCGGCGTGATGCAGAATCGACATAAACATATCGGAGCGGTGGCTCATGGCCATCACAGGGAAACCGGTGCCGTTGTAATCCAGCATTTCTTGCTGGGCGGTACGCAAAACGGCTTCAGGCAAAACGGCAGGGCCGGCGGAGAAATTGTAAATCGGCTGGGCAGACATGGCGTTCTTCGCAAAAGGAAATAATGGAGCGTTCGATTGTAGGGTTTGCCATCGGGTTTAGCAAGCATTTAAACGGATTTTGAGGCTGTCTGAAAATTTACCTTTGTTTTAAGACATTGTTTATAGTATATTTTATGAATATTTTAAGAGGCCGCCTGAAAATAAAACAGGCTTATTTTGTTGACAATCAATGCAAATGAAAAAGCATAGCGTAAAGTAAGAACGTAACTATGCCGTCTGAAAAAAGGCAAGCGAAATCAATGCTTTTATTTTGCTTTTAAATGCGTTATAATACGGCAATTTTTCAAATTTATAGAAAAATGGCCACCGGGCCATTTTTTTGTTTTTATACTGTGGAGCCGCATGGATATTCAAAATATTCTTGATAAAACCCTGCCCGGTTTGGGCTACGAGCTGGTGGATTTCGAGCTGACCGCGCAAGGTGATTTGCGCGTGTTTATCGATAAACCGGAAGGCATTACCGTGGAAGATTGTGCTACGGTGAGCAACCATTTGAGCCGCGTTTTCATGGTGGAAGACGTGGATTACAAGCGTTTGGAAATTTCCAGCCCGGGCTTGGATCGTCCGTTGAAAAAAGCCGCCGATTTTGCCCGCTTTACCGGTGAAAATGCCAAAATCAAAACCCGTCTGCCGATTGACGGCCGGAAAAACTTTATCGGCCGCATCGAAAAATGTGAAAACGATGTGGTCACCGTTGCTTTCGACGGCAAAACCGCTGAGATTGAAATCAGCAATATCGACAAAGCCCGTCTGCGTCCTGAATTCAAATTTTAAACATAATACATAACGGAGATTCTGAAGATGAGTCGTGAGATGTTACAACTTGCCGAAGCCTTGGCAAGCGAGAAAAACGTAGAAGCAGAAGTGGTGTTTCAGGCTTTGGAGTTTGCACTGTCAACCGCTGCCAAAAAGAAAGCCAACCGCGAACACATGGACGTGCGTGTCGAAATCGACCGTGATACCGGCGAATACCGCACCTTCCGCCGTTGGTTGATTGTGGCCGACGAAGATTACACTTATCCGGATGTGGAAAAAACCATTGAAGAAATTCAAGAAGAAATTCCGGGCATCAACATTCAAATCGGCAAATACTACGAAGAGCAGCTGGAAAACGAAGGTTTCGGCCGTCAAGCTGCGCAAACCGCCAAGCAAATTATTCTGCAACGCATCCGCGATGCCGAGCGCGAGCAAATCCTGAATGAATTCTTGCAACAAAAAGAAGACATCATTATGGGTACGGTGAAGCGTGTCGAACGTCACGGCATCATCGTGGAAGTGATTTCAGGCAAATTGGATGCGCTGATTCCGCGCGACCAAATGATTCCGCGGGAAAACTTCCGCAGCGGCGACCGTATTCGTGCCTTGTTTGTGCGCGTGGAGGAAATCGGCAATACTGGCCGCAAGCAAGTGGTGTTGAGCCGTACTTCAGGCGAATTTTTAGCGAAACTGTATGAGCAGGAAGTGCCTGAAATTGCCGATGGCTTGTTGGAAATCCGAGAAGTGGCGCGTGACCCGGGACAACGTGCAAAAGTGGCCGTAAAAGCCAATGATCAGCGCATCGATCCGCAAGGTACCTGTATTGGTGTACGCGGTTCGCGTGTGAATGCCGTGAGCAACGAATTGTCGGGCGAGCGCATCGATGTGGTGTTGTGGTCGTCCGAAACTGCACAATTTGTGATTAATGCCTTGTCGCCTGCCGAAGTCAGCCGCATTTTGATTGACGAAGACAAACACACCGTTGACGTGATTGTGGCGGAAGACCAATTGGCCTTGGCCATCGGTCGCGGCGGTCAAAACGTGCGTCTGGCATCGGATTTGACCGGCTGGCAGCTGAATATTATGACCGTTAAAGAAGCAGACGAGCGCAATGAAGCAGAAGATGCCACCATTCGCGAACTGTTTATGAGCCACATGAACATTGATGCCGAAACAGCGGGTGTCTTGGTGCAAGAAGGTTTCCAAACCTTGGAAGAAGTGGCTTATGTACCTGCGGCCGAATTGTTGGAAATCGAAGGTTTTGACGAAGAAATCGTTGAAGTCCTGCGTAATCGTGCCCGCGACGCGATTTTGACTTTGGCTATTGCCTCGGAAGAAAAATTGGCCGATGTGTCGGAAGACATGCGCAATCTGGAAGGTCTGGATTCGGATATGCTCCGCGATCTGGCGCAGGCCGGCATTGCCACACGTGACGATTTGGCCGAATTGTCTGTGGATGAATTGATTGAAATTACCGGTGTGACCGAAGACGAAGCTAAAATTGTGATTATGGCTGCGCGCGAACATTGGTTCACCGAAGAAAGTAACTGAGGGGGTAATAGATGAATAACACAACCGTAGAACAATTTGCCACCGAAATGAATAAGCCCGTCGATGTATTGTTGAAACAATTACAAAGCGCCGGCGTGAATAAAAGCAGGGGCAGCGACTCTTTGACTTTGGAAGACAAGCAGCTTTTGGCTCAATATCTGAAAAAGCAAAACGGCAGCGACAATGCCACCATCAGCATTACCCGCACCAAAAAAGAAGTCAGCACCGTGGGGAGCGTTAAGGTAGAAACACGCCGCCGCAGCCGTGCCGTGAATATTCCTTCTGCCGATGAAATTGCTGCTGAAGCCAAAGCCAAGGCTGAAGCACAAAAAGCGGCCGAAGCAGAAGAAGCGCGCAAAGCGCAAGCTGAAAAAGAAGCAGCCGAGAAGGCCGCGGCCGAACGCGCTAAAGCCGAAGCCGAAGCAATCCGCCTGAAAGCGGCGCAACAAGCCAAGGCAGAAGAGAAAAAAGCCGTTAAGCCTGAAGTGAAGCCGTCTGAAGAGAAGGCCGAAGAAAAAGCCAAACCGGCGGCCAAACCAAAGCAAGATAAAACACAAAACAAAGCGAAAGAAGCGCCGAAAAAAGCCGCGCCTGCACCTGAAGCGCCTAAACCGGTGGTGAGTGCGGCCGAGCAAGCTGCACGTGATGAAGAAGCCGAGCGCGCTGCTAAGCTGCGTGCCGCCCAAGAAGCCTTGTGGCGTGAAAAACAAGAGCGTCAAGCGCGTCGTGAAGCCGTGAAGCAACAGGCTGCGCAAGAAGCAAAAGAAGCCAAGGCAGCCAAAGAAAATAAAGCCGGCGAAGTACGCAGCGCGAAACCTTCCAAGCCGGCCAAGCCTGCTGAAAAAGCGGCAGAAACCGATAAAGCAGCTGCACCGGCTCGTGCGAAAAAAGACGAGCGTCGTAATCGCGATGATGTAGATGCACGTCCACGCGGCGGTAAAAATGCCAAAGGCGGCCGCAATCAAAACAGCGGCCAGGACGAGCGCGTTCGCGGTGGCAAAAAAGGCAAGAAACAGCTGAAGCTGGAGCCGAACCAACACGCCTTCCAAGCACCGACCGAACCTGTGGTGCACGAAGTGTTGATTCCGGAAACCATTACCGTGGCCGATTTGGCGCATAAAATGGCGGTAAAAGGCGTGGAAGTGGTGAAAGCCTTGATGAAAATGGGCATGATGGTCACCATCAACCAATCTATCGACCAAGATACCGCGCTGATTGTGGTGGAAGAACTCGGCCACATCGGTAAACCGGCTGCGGCTGATGATCCGGAAGCATTCTTGGATGAAAACGCCGAAGTTGTGGAAGCGGAATTGCTGCCGCGTCCGCCGGTGGTGACCGTAATGGGTCACGTTGACCACGGTAAAACCTCGTTGCTCGACTATATCCGTCGCGCTAAAGTGGTACAAGGCGAGGCCGGCGGTATTACCCAGCACATCGGTGCCTACCATGTGGAAACCCCGCGCGGCGTGATTACCTTCTTGGATACTCCCGGTCACGAAGCGTTTACCGCCATGCGTGCTCGCGGTGCCAAAGCGACCGATATCGTGATATTGGTGGTGGCGGCCGATGACGGCGTAATGCCGCAAACCATCGAAGCGATTGCCCACGCGAAAGCGGCAGGGGTGCCGATGGTGGTTGCCGTCAACAAAATCGATAAAGAAGCGGCCAACCCTGAACGCATCCGCCAAGAATTGACCGCGCATGAGGTTGTGCCGGACGAATGGGGCGGTGATGTTCAGTTTATTGATGTTTCGGCTAAAAAAGGTCTGAATATTGATGCTTTGCTCGAAGCTGTGTTGCTTGAAGCCGAGGTATTGGAATTGACGGCACCGGTAGAAGCACCGGCCAAAGGTATCATTGTCGAAGCCCGTTTGGACAAAGGCCGCGGCGCCGTAGCCACTCTGTTGGTGCAAAGTGGTACGCTGCGCAAAGGCGATATGCTGTTGGCCGGTACGGCTTTCGGTAAAATCCGTGCCATGAGTGATGAAAACGGTAAAGTGATTAGCGAAGCCGGTCCATCGATTCCGGTGGAAATTCTGGGTTTGTCTGATGTGCCGAATGCCGGTGAAGATGCCATGGTGTTGGCCGATGAGAAAAAAGCACGCGAAATTGCTTTGTTCCGTCAAGGCAAATACCGTGATGTGCGCTTGGCAAAACAACAAGCGGCGAAGCTGGAAAACATGTTCAACAACATGGGCGAAAGCCAAGCGCAATCGTTGTCGGTTATCATCAAAGCCGACGTACAAGGTTCGTACGAAGCCTTGTCGGGCAGCCTGAAAAAACTGTCGACCGACGAAGTCAAAGTCAATGTATTACACAGCGGCGTGGGCGGTATTACCGAGAGCGATGTCAATTTGGCGATTGCTTCGGGTGCATTCATCATCGGCTTTAACGTTCGTGCCGACGCTTCAGCCCGCAAACTGGCTGAAACCGAGAGCGTGGAAATCCGCTACTACAATATCATCTACGATGCGATTGACGATGTGAAAGCAGCCATGAGCGGCATGCTGGCTCCTGAAGAAAAAGAACAGGTAACCGGTACCGTAGAAATCCGCCAAGTCATCAGCGTATCGAAAGTCGGCAACATTGCAGGCTGTATGGTGACCGATGGTGTGGTGAAACGCGATTCGCACATCCGCCTGATCCGCAACAATGTGGTGATTCACACCGGTGAATTAGCTTCTTTGAAACGTTACAAAGACGACGTGAAAGAAGTACGCATGGGCTTTGAATGCGGTTTGATGCTCAAAGGCTACAACGAAATCATGGAAGGCGACCAGCTCGAATGCTTCGACATCGTCGAAGTAGCGCGTTCGCTGTAATGTGATTGAATAGTTGATAAAAGGCCGTCTGAAATTCTTGAACTACCCCCCAATACTTGGACAAGTTAAGAATCTTTCTCAAACAGCCTTTTCAAGCTGGGTTCTGTAGCCGACAGGACTCAGCTTTTTTAAGTTTAAACTAATCCGCTCATGATTGTAGTAATGTATGTAATCATCTATTACCTCTGTCAGCTCTGCCACCGACAACGCACCTTCCTGATAGAAGCTCTCTTCTTTTAATGTACCGAAGAAACGCTCCATCGGCGCATTGTCCCAGCAATTTCCTTTACGCGACATGCTTTGCACCATTCCTTTCTCAGCCAGTTTCGCCCGATAAGCCCCGGTGCGGTAAAGCACACCCCGGTCGGAATGCAGCAGCGGCGTTTGGCCTTTCAGACGGCCAAATGCTTTATCCAACATTTGCGCCACCAGTTTACTGTTTGCTCTGCGGCTTAAAGAATAGGCCACAATCTCCCGATTAAACACATCCGATATCGGCGATAAGTACAGCTTCCCGTCTGTGCATTTGAACTCCGTCACATCGGTCAGCCATTTGTCTGCCGGTTTGCCGGCAGTAAATTCACGATTAAGAATATTATCCGAAGCCTCTCCTATTACCTGCGGACGGTAGGCTTTTTTGCTGCGGACTTTGGCTTTCAGTCCCAACAAACCCATAATGCACTGCACTTTCTTTTTGTTCCACGACAATACGGCGGCAATCCGCCGATGACCGTAGCGGCCTTTGTGTCGGCGATAGACTTCGCTTACTGCGGTTTTGGCCGCCGCATCGGGATCGGCTTTGCCGATATGGTAATGAAAGCTGCTTTTGGGAATACCGGCACTGTGCAGCAGATATTTCAGCGGGTGCTTCGCTCTCAACGTTTGAACGGTTTCGCAGCTTTGGCGGCGTTCTTTTCGTTGAGGGCTTTCATGTGCTTTAGGTAGTCGTTCTCCGCCCTCATGTAACGTAACTCTTCAATCAGTTCCGCCCGGGTTTTTTTCGTGGTCGGGTTTGTCGGCGATAAACGGGTTTTTGCGTTTGGTCTTCATAAACGTAGCCTGCGGGTGTTGAAGTGCGGCGATACCGCCTTGCCGATAGGCGGCTATCCAACGGCGCAGGTGGGTGCGCGAGACGTTGAAGTGCTCTGCGGTGCGCTGTTGGCTGTGCACTTGGTGATAATGGAGTACGGCTCGGTATTTGAAGTGTAGGTTATATTTGGACATAAGAAAACTGCACCTTTTAAAGTTGGAGGGGTGTCCAACTTTTGGGGTGCAGTTCAATATTTTCAGACGGCCTTTCATATCGCAGATGAATTACTCAATTACTTCTTCGGTAATCGTATTGTTGTAAGAAGACGAATCGAAGGTCGGCATTGGCGGCGGCAACAGCATATCGAGGCTGAGGCTGTTGGCATTTAAAGTCGGGTAGCCGCTGAAGGTCACTGAATAGCCGCCGTTGCCGGTGCTGCGCACTTTGGCGTGCGCACCCAGCGGGAAGGTGGCTTTATTGGTGATGTGGCCGAACGGGAAACCGCTCAACACCGGTACGCGGGTCACGCGGTTGATTTGGTTGATCACTGCCGACAAATCATAGCTTGAGTCGTACACATCGCGGATGGTGCCCATACGGAAATCACCAAAAATAATCGCACGTTGCTTTTGCAATACGCCGGAGAGATACAGCGTGTTGAGCATGCGCTCGATGCGGTAAGGCTGTTCGCCCACATCTTCGATAAACAGGATGCCGCCGTTGATATCGGGCATGTAAGGCGTACCGGCCAATGAAGCCAACACGCTCAAATTGCCGCCCCATAATGTGCCTTCCGCATTCACATCGCTGCGTTGGATGGCGGTGATGTCGATGGTGTTGGTGGTATTGGTGGTGCCGCGGATAAACGAATCCATAGTATATATACTCGGATCGGGTTTGCCGAATTCGCTATACACCATTGGGCCTGCGAAACTCATCATATTGCCTTTGGCCAACAAAGCCAATTGCACGGCGCACACGTCGCTGAAGCCGAAAAACAAGGTGCCGCGTTCACGCATACGTGCGCCCAAAGAAGCAAAATCAATGCTTGGCAGTAAACGCGCCGCGCCATAGCCGCCGCGCAAGCCCATCAATACTTTAGGCGTTTTCACGCGGCCGTTGGCGACTTCTTGGAAATCGTTGATGCGCTCGGCATCTGTTCCGGCAAAACGCTGGTAACGGCGCGAACCGGCCTGCTGGTTGGTTACGGTAAAACCGGCGTTATACAGACGGGTTAAGCCGACATTGACGCGGTCGTAAGATTCGGCAAAGCCGGAAGGGGCAACAACACGCAAAATATTGTCGCCGGAGCGGGCAGGTTGAGGGTTGCGGGGTTGCACAGTTTGACTTTTTGAAGGGGTAGGGTTAACAGCAGGTTTTTGAGTAGAGCCGGTGCCGCAGGCTTGCAGCAATCCTGCGCCGGCAACTGCGGCCGAGGCACGCAAAAAATGGCGGCGGGAAGGTTTCCAAGACATAAAACATCCTTTTTGATGGGGCGGAAAACCGCCTGTATAGTTTATTTAACTCAGGCCGGGACCTTTGCAAAATCCCATAGCTTGCCTATCTTCATGATATGTTCTCGCTTTCTGTGCCGCTCTAACTTCGAACTGCACTCAAATCCGGAATTTTCAAAGCTCTCAGGCCGTCTGAAAGCAGGCGGCCGGATAAACGGGATTGATTGAATGTTTCAGACGGCCTGCTGAATATAAAAGGCCGTCCGAAACTTAAGCCAGCAAGGCTTTGATTTGTTTCGGCCAATCTTGCGGCAGCGTCATTTCGTGATTGCGGCCGGCCGGTGCCCAAATCGGAGCCGGAAAATTGGCATCGTTTTCAAAGCGCGCAATCACATGCCAATGCAGGTGCGGAACGACATTGCCCAAGCTCGCCAAATTGATTTTGGCCGGCTGCAACACTTGGCGCATGGCCGATTCCACGCGATAGACCATGCCCATTATTTCATCGCGTTGTGCTTGCGGTAAATCGGTCATTTCCGCGACATGTTCCTGCCAAATCACGCGGCAGAAAGCGGGCGAACCGGCTTCGTTGTGCACGGCAATCACGCGCAGTTTCGGCGTTTGCAGCAAAACGTCTTCATTTTCCGCATGGCAAATCGGGCAATTCATGGCAATCCTTATGGCATCAATCGAATCGAAGCGCATATTTTAAGGGAAAAGGCCGTCTGAATCATCTTTTCAGACGGCCTTTTGACATAACTTTAGAAAAATGTGGCAATTTGTCGGTTGAGAAGCGGGTTTGGCGGAATGTATAATGAATCTTTCATTGGCGCAAACTACATAAACTTCGCTGCCCCACGGTTGGCCAATTCGTCGGCACGTTCGTTTTCCGCATGTCCGGCATGACCTTTAACCCACGTCCAGCGCACATCGTGTCGGTTGACCAACTCATCAAGCATTTTCCACAAATCATCGTTTTTCACCGGTTTTTTAGCGGCAGTTTTCCAGCCGTTTTTCTTCCAGCCGGCAATCCAGCTTTCCATGCCGTTTTTCACGTATTGCGAGTCGGTGCAGATTTGCACGGTGCAACGGCGTTTCAAGCTTTTCAAGCCTTCTATGACGGCGGTGAGTTCCATGCGGTTGTTGGTGGTGTCGGCTTCGCCGCCGAACAGTTCTTTTTCATGCACTCCGTAGCGCATCAACACGCCCCAGCCGCCCGCGCCCGGATTGCCTTTGCAGGAGCCGTCGGTATATAGGTAAACGGTTTTATCCATAAAACGTCTCTTGATTTAACCGCCGAATCATAACACAGGCCGTCTGAAAAGATTGAATTTTAAATAAACAAGCATATAATATGAATGTTATTTAAAAAAAGGAAGCCGCATGAGCGCGTCACAAGCACTATTCTGCTATCGGCAATTGCCGGTCTGGACTGCCGATACCATTCCTGAAGCCTTATTGAGCCGACACAATACGCAAGAAGGTACATGGGGCAATTTAGTCATTAAAAAAGGCCGTCTGAAATTTTATGAATTGTCGGAAACCGGAGAAACCTTGGCCGAACAAGAACTCACGCCCGAGAGCGATGATGTGCTGATTGCGCCGCAGCAATGGCATAAAGTCCAACCGCAAACGGATGACACGGAAATCCAGTTTGAGTTCTACTGCCAAGCCGCCGATTATTTTCACAAAAAATACGGTATGAGCGCCACGCATTCTGCCGTACGCGCCGCTGAAAACATCGTGCCGCCGGGCAAAGCGCTGGACATGGGCTGCGGACAGGGCCGTAATGCGTTGTATCTCGCGTTGCAAGGATTCGACGTAACCGCCGTTGATAACAACCCAATGGCGGTGCAAAACGTGCAGGAACTGGCAGCCCGCGAAGGACTGAAGGTTGATGCGTTTGAATACGATTTAAATGCCGCCAATATTCAGGACGATTTCGATTACATTGTGGCGGCCGTGGTGATGATGTTCCTCCGGCCGCGTTTCATTCCGCAAGTGATTGCCAACATGAAAACGTGCACCAAAGCGGGCGGCTACAATTTGATTGTCTCGGCGATGGATACCGAAGATTTTCCATGCCCGATGCCGTTTCCGTTTAAATTCAGCGAAGGTGAATTGCGCGAATATTATCAGGGTTGGGAATTGATTGAATACAAGGAAGAATTGGGCGCTATGCACGCCAAAGATGAATCCGGCAATCCGATTCGGTTTAAATTTGTGACCATGTTGGCGAAGAAGCCGGAGTAAATAAATAGGCCGTCTGAAAGGAAATGCTTTCAGACGGCCGTTGTATATCGAACGTTATTCTTCGCCCAATAATTGTTCGCGTGTCAGCAGGAATACGAAGCCGTCGCCGCCGCTGGTTTCGAGCCAAGTGAATGGTAATTCAGGGTAAGCAGCTTCGAGTACGTCGCGGTTGTGGCCGATTTCGACCAGTAATACGCCTTTCGGGTTGAGGAATTTGGCTGCCTGCAAAATGATTTCGCGGGTGGCATCCAAGCCGTCTTGGCCGCTGCCGAGTGCCAATTCCGGCTCGTGCAGATATTCGTCGGGCAGGGCATCGACGGATTCGGCATCGACGTATGGCGGGTTGGAAACGATTAAGTCGTATGTGCCTTCCAAGCCTTCGAATAAGTCGGTGTGAATCAGGCTGATTCGGTCTTCTAAGCCGTATTCTTCAACGTTGATGGCGGCGACTTCGAGCGCGTCCAAGCTTAAATCGACGGCATCGATTTCGGCGGCCGGGTAATGATGTGCCATTTGAATGGCCAAGCAGGCACTGCCCGTGCAAAGGTCAAGTGCGCGGTTGATCAATTCGGGGTATTCAATCCAAGGGGTGAGTGAGTCGCCCAGTAATTCATAGATAAAAGAACGCGGCACGATGACGCGTTCGTCAACGTAAAAATCAAAATCGCCCTGCCATGCTTGATTGGTCAGGTAGGCGACCGGCAGACGATCGGTAACGCGACGTTCGATGAGTGCCAATACTTCTTCTTTTTCGGTTTGTAACAGCTTGGCATCGAGATAAGGGTCGAGCGTGTCGAGCGGTAGATTCAGCGTGTGTAAAATCAGATAAGCAGCTTCGTCATACGCATTGTCGGAGCCGTGACCGAAGAAAAGCCCGGCATCGTTAAAACGGCTGACGGCAAAGCGCAAAATGTCGCGGATGGTGGTGAGTTCTTTGGCTGCTTGAGTAAACATGATGATATCGCCGTAACGGTTGGAACGGAGGCATTATAGCAGAAAAGGCGGTCTGGAAAGTTGTCGGTTGCCGCGGGGGAAGGCGGTGGTTTGGCGCATAAAAATCATGTCTAGGAAATGTGATTAAATTTGTTGAAAGCAAGCATCTAAAAGGCCGTCTGAAATATTTCAGACGGCCTTTAAAGTCAGCAATCAAACATTATTTGCTGCGGCTGAATACCATTTTGGTGGCTTGCCATGCGACACAGAATGCACCGCCGATAAACACCAAGTCAGCAGCTGTACGAACCCAGCGCAAGGTATCCAAGAGCTCCATTTGCAGGAATTCTTCGCTACGGGCGTACCACAAACCTTGTGATACAGAAGCCCAAGCTTGAATCGCACCAATCGGCAACAGGCTGATGGCAATCATGCCGACCAAACCGCCGTTGAGCAGCCAGAAGCCCCAAGTCATCAATTTGTCGTCGAATTGTGCTTCAGGTTTGATGTAGCGGGCTACCAGCAAGACGAAGCCCAGTGCCAAGAAACCATATACGCCGAACAGAGCCGCGTGCGCGTGAACTGCGGTGGTGTTCAGACCTTGGATGTAGAACAGGGAAATCGGCGGGTTAATCAGGAAGCCGAATACACCGGCACCGATCATGTTCCAGAATGCCACGGCAACGAAGCACATCAGCGGCCAACGCAGGCGTTTTGCCCATTCGGTAGTGTTTTGGTAAGACCAATGCTCATAAGCTTCACGACCCAGCAATACTAAAGGTACCACTTCCAAGGCAGAGAAACATGCGCCGATGGCCATAGAGGCAGAAGTCGAGCCGGTAAAGTACAAGTGGTGCAGGGTACCCGGGATACCACCCATCATGAAGATGGCGGCAGCGGCCAGAGTAGAAGCGGTAGCGGTACTGCGGCGTACGAAGCCCATGTTGTAGAAAATGAAGGCAAAAGCGGCAGTGGCAAATACTTCGAAGAAGCCTTCTACCCACAAGTGAACCACCCACCAGCGCCAGTATTCCATCACGGCAATCGGCGATTTTTCACCGTAGAACAAGCCCGGTGCGTAGAACACCCCCACGCCGACCATAGAGGCCACGAAAATTGCCAGCAAGTTTTTGTCGGTGCCTTTTTCACGGAAGGCGTTTACCGTACAACGCAACATCAGGAACAACCACAACAGCAAGCCTACCATCAGCAAGAGCTGCCAAAAGCGGCCTAAATCTAAGTATTCATAGCCTTGGTGGCCGAACCAGAAGTTTGATTCAGGCGGCATTATGTGTGACAAGGCGAAGAAGTTACCGGCGTATGAACCGGCTACGACGATAAACAGGGCGATATACAGGAAGTTTACGCCTGCTACTTGGAATTTAGGGTCTTTGCCGCCGTTGACAATTGGCGCCAAGAACAAACCAGCCGTCAGGAAGCCTGTGGCAATCCAGAAAATCGCCGATTGGATATGCCAAGTACGGGTCAGCGAGTAAGGCAACCAGTCGGAAATCTCGATACCCAACGCTTTATCGATGCCGTAGAAGCCTTGGCCTTCAACAGTATAGTGCGCAGTCAGACCGCCCAATAATACTTGTGCACAGAACAATGCAACAGTCAGGAATACATATTTGCCCAAGGCTTTTTGAGAAGGAGTCAAAGTAATTTTCGCCACCGGATCTTCGGTTGGGATTTCAACTTCTTCATGTTTGGTCAGGAATGAGTAACCCCACATCAATAAGCCGATGCCCAACAGCAACAGAACGATACTGGTGAACGACCACATGTAGTTTTCCGTAGTCGGCACGTTGTTGATCAAAGGCTCGTGCGGCCAGTTGTTGGTGTAGGTAAAGACTTCGTCAGGGCGGTTGGTCGAAGCAGACCATGCAGTCCAGAAGAAGAAGTTAAACAATTTTTCACGTGCTTCTTCACTTGGCAATGTGTTGTTTTTCATTGCAAAGTGTTCACGGGTAGACTGCAATGCAGGATCGTCGCTGTAAACGCCGTGGTAGTAAGGCAGAATGGTTTCGATGGCTTTTGCGCGCGTATCGCTGATGACTACCGAGCCGTCTTCTTTTATGGCGCTTTGGACACGGTATTCGTCTTGCAAGCGGGTTTTTAACACAGCTTGCTCTTCAGCAGCCAACTCATCGAATTTTTTGCCGTAATCGGCTTGGGCAGTCAAGTCTAACCATGCCGCCAGCTCGCGGTGCAGCCAGTCTGCGGTCCAGTCAGGTGCTTGGTATGCACCGTGACCCAATACGGAACCGACTTCCATACCGCCAGTGGTTTGCCAAGCGGATTGGCCGGCGAGAATATCGTCTTTGGTCATCAACTTTTTGCCGGAAGCGGTAACGACTTGTTCAGGGTAAGGAGGCGCTTTCTTATAGATCTCGCTACCCATATAACCAAGAATGGTGAAACAGACTGTCAGCACTGCAATCAGCAGTAGCCAAAGTTTCTTGTACTGTCCCATTTTAGTACTCCTTGTTTTGGTAAATGGTAAATGGTTTATTTAATTCATAAAATATGAATGTTAAAGATTGTAGCATGATTTATACTTTAGTAAAACGATTTCTATGGATATTTGTCATTAAAAGGTTGATATAAATTAAATTTAAGCTGTTTTAGTCTTTTTGTTGGAAATATATCGGCTGAAAATTTGTAGCTTCTTCACTTCTTCATTGGTTTGAACATGAAAAAGTAGTGCTTTGAAATGAAGTTTTGATTAAAAGTGCATATTTTATGAATTAATTGATTTAGGTCAAGATACGTAAATTCAGAAAGCTACATAATGAATTCAAACAACAAGCCAATTAACATTTCTTCAAAAAAAAGGAAATCACTATGAAACGCCAAGCCTTAGCTGCAATCATCGCTTCTGTATTCGCTTTGGCTGCTTGCGGTCAGCAAGCAGCGGAAAAACCGGCCGAACAACCGGCTGCTGCCGAAGCAACTGCATCTGCCGCTTCAACTGCTGAGCAATCTGCTGCTGCCGAAACCCCTGCCGGTGAATTACCGGTAATTGATGCAATCGTGACTCATGCCCCTGAAGTGCCACCTGCAATCGACCGCGATTACCCTGCTAAAGTACGTGTGAAAATGGAAACCGTTGAGAAAACCATGAAAATGGCCGACGGTGTGGATTATCACTACTGGACATTTGATGGCGATGTTCCGGGCCGCATGATTCGTGTTCGTGAGGGCGATACCGTAGAAGTTGAATTCTCTAACAATCCGAGCTCAACCGTACCGCACAACGTGGACTTCCACGCAGCAACCGGCCAAGGCGGTGGTGCGGCGGCAACCTTTACTGCTCCCGGCCGCACTTCGACTTTCAGCTTCAAAGCTTTGCAATCCGGTCTGTATATTTACCACTGTGCGGTTGCGCCTGTGGGTATGCACATCGCCAACGGTATGTATGGTTTGATTTTGGTAGAGCCTAAAGAAGGTCTGCCAAAAGTGGACAAAGAATTCTACGTCGTTCAAGGTGACTTCTACACCAAAGGCAAATACGGTGCCCAAGGTCTGCAAGCCTTCGATATGGACAAAGCAGTTAAAGAGCAACCCGAATATGTTGTATTCAATGGTCACGTTGGCGCGATTGCCGGTGATAACGCATTGAAAGCCAATGTTGGCGATACCGTACGTATGTACGTAGGTAACGGTGGTCCAAACTTAGTATCTTCATTCCACGTGATTGGTGAAATCTTCGATAAAGTATATGTTGAAGGCGGTAAACTGATTAACGAAAACGTACAAAGCACCATCGTTCCTGCCGGTGGCGCAGCAATCGTAGAATTTAAAGTGGATATCCCGGGCAGCTACACTTTGGTTGACCACTCTATCTTCCGTGCGTTCAACAAAGGTGCGTTGGGCCAATTGAAAGTAGAGGGTGAAGAAAACCCGGAAATCATGACCCAAAAATTGAGCGACACTGAGTACAAACCTGCTGGCGCGCCTGCAGCCGCCGCAGCTTCTGCTCCAGCGGCAGAACCGGCCGCTGAAGCTTCTGCACCGTAAATTTACTGACACGGTAGCAATTGAAAGCAGTAAAGCAATAAAAAAGCCACTGTTATCTTGGCTGAAACTAGGATAGCAGTGGTTTTTTACATAAATATAACAATACAACATGTTAACGCAAAAGGAATGCCATCATGAAGCGCCAAACCATCGCAGCCTTATCGGCATCTGTATTCCTATTGGCAGCCTGTTCAGGTTCTGAACCTGCTGCCGAAAGGCCGGCAGAAACCGCACCCGTAGCCGAAACCCCGGCACCTGCCGTCGGAACCGCACCGGCCGTTGAGGCCGAACCTGCTATTGAAACCGCATCTGCTATTGAAACCGCACCTGCCGCTGCTGCCGAATTGTCGCAAGACGAGCAAATTAAGTTGGGCAAGGCTGTTTATGATTCCAACTGTATGGCGTGTCATGGTGCCGAAGGGAAGGGCGTAGAAGGTACGTTCCCACCATTGGAAAAATCGGATTATTTTGCTAAAGACAACACCAAATTGGTTCATGCCGTTACCAAAGGTGTGAACGGTATGATTAAAGTGAAGGGGAAAGACTACAACGGTGTTATGCCTGCCGTGCCGTTGAGTGATCAAGATGTTGCCAATGTGGTGACTTATGTTTTGAACAGCTTCGGTAATAACGGCGGTCAAATATCTGCTGCCGAAGTCGCTGAAATCAAAAGCAAATAAACTCAGTTTCAGGCCGTCTGAAACCTTTCAGACGGCCTATCGGGCCCTAAGTTTATTTTTCAGACGGCCTGATGAAAAACATGCCGTCTGAAAAATAGATTTCCACCATAATCATAAGGGCACACATCATGAAAACCATTTCGCTATCCGTTATAAGCTTATTGGTCTGTAGCAGCGCAATGGCAGCTGAAATGGCCACCGTCGAAGCGGGCAGCTATCGTCCGCTGTATCTGAAAAAAGATACCCCGATGATTCATGTTAGGTCATTCAAAATCGACAAATATCCGGTGACCAACGCCGAATTTGCCGAATTTGTGAAAAAGCATCCGCAATGGCAAAAAGGCAAAGCCAATAAAAAACAAGTCGAGCCGACTTATTTAAAACATTGGAACCGAACCGGCAGCAACGCCTATGCGCCTAAGCCCAATGAAATGAAACACCCCGTGACCAATGTGTCATGGTTTGCCGCCAATGCCTACTGCACCGCACAAGGCAAACGCCTGCCGACGATCGACGAATGGGAGTTGGCCGGCTTGGCATCGGCTACCCAGAAAAACGGTTCCAACGAAGAAAGCTATAACCGTACCATCTTAGATTGGTATGCCGATGGCGGCCGTAACGGTTTGCGAAATGTCGGTATGGGTAAACCCAATTATTATGGCCTGTACGACATGCACGGCCTGATTTGGGAATGGACGGAAGATTTCAACAGCAGCTTGCTGAATTCCGGTTCGGCAGACAGCTCCATGTTCTGTAGCGGCGCATCGTTAGGCTCGACCGATCCGACCAACTATGCCGCATTCTTGCGCTTCGGTATCCGCACCAGCCTGCAATCCAAATACGGTTTGCACAATTTAGGTTTCCGCTGCGCCGCTTCAGCGAAATAAAGGTTTTTTTTTGCGTTTTATATCACCAAAGCAGCTTGGGCGATGCCGCAAGGCATCGCCACTTTTTTGTCGCCAAAACCGCAAAGTTGCAATTAAAACGTGCAACATTATCCGAAATATGGCATAATCCAGCCATCTTTAAAAAAAGATATCAGGAGTTTGCATCAGTTTCGGCTTGGCAAACTTGTCCGAACCTTAAAGGTTCTTTTTATTTTTTGGAGTATTCCATCATGGCATTGACCGTAGAACAAAAAGCGGAAATCGTTAAAGATTTCCAACGCAAAGAAGGCGATACCGGTTCTTCTGAAGTGCAAGTTGCCTTGTTGACTTTCCGCATCAACGACTTGACCCCTCACTTCAAAGCCAACCCTAAAGACCACCACAGCCGTCGCGGTTTGTTGAAAATGGTGAGCGCGCGTCGTCGTCTGCTGACTTACTTGCGTCGTACCAAACCTGAAACTTACCGTAACGTAATTACTCGTTTGGGTCTGCGTAAATAATCTTTATGCATTTGAAAACACCGCTTTTAAAGCGGTGTTTTTTATTATGGAGGCCGTCTGAAACTTGTGTTTCTTTTCAGACGGCCTTGTAATGAAACATATTAATCGAGGAGCGTAAGATGAAAGTGTGCGATTTCGTGGTGAAAGACACCCAAGATCAGGAAGTGAATTTGAGCGATTGCAAGGGCAAAGTATTACTGATTGCGAACACCGCACGCGCTGCGGCTTAACCCCGCAATATGAGGAATTGCAGCAGCTCTATGCGCAATATACTGAACAAGGCTTGGAAATTTTGGATGTCACATGCAACCAATTCCGTGGGCAAACACCGGAGAGCAGTAGCGAAATTGCTCAAGCCTGCCAAATGAAATTCGGTACCAAATTCAAGATTTTCGATATGATTGATGTCAATGGTGAAAATGCCGCGCTGCTTTATGCCTATCCCAAATCTGAAAAGCCGGAAGACAAGGCCAATTATGTGTTCAAAGATTTATTGCTGAAGCTGGCCTCGATCAGCGAGAAGCGCGGATGCAGCGACATCAGATGGCATTTCGCGAAATTTTTGGTCAACCGCAATGGTGAAGTCGTAGCACGTTTTGCGCCAAGTGCGAAACCCTCTGAAATTAAACAAGATATCCGCGCGTTGCAGTAATTGATTCATGCGGTAAAAAGGCCGTCTGAAAACCATTAGGTTATTTTAATGATTTTCAGACGGCCTTTTGGCTTAACCGGTTAAGCGGCGGTAATTTTACCGCGACGGGTCAGCAATGTAATCAAATCGCAAATACGCTGTTTCATATCGCGACGGTCAACGATTTGGTCAATCGCGCCTTTTTCCAACAAGAATTCAGCGCGTTGGAAGCCTTCCGGCAAGGTTTCGCGCACAGTTTGTTCAATCACGCGCGGACCGGCGAAGCCGATTAAGGCATTTGGCTCGGCTAAAACCACATCGCCCAAGAAGGCAAAGCTGGCCGATACGCCGCCCATGGTCGGGTCGGTCAGTACGGAAATAAACGGCAGGCTTTTTTCGCTTAATAAATGCAGCGCCGCGCTGGTTTTGGTCATTTGCATCAATGAGTTTACGCCTTCTTGCATACGTGCGCCGCCCGAAGCGGCTACGCAAATAAACGGGCAGTTGTCGGCCACGGCACGGCGCACGCCTTGTACAAAGCGTTCACCGACTACCGAACCCATCGAGCCGCCGATAAAGCGGAATTCAAATGCGGCAATCACCACCGGTAAGCCGTTCATGGTGCCTTTCATCACCACCATGGCATCGTCTTCGCCGGTTTGTTTTTTGGCGGCACTTAGGCGGTCAGGGTATTTTTTGCTGTCTTTAAACTTCAGTGCATCGGTCGGTTTGACTTGTGAGCCGATTTCTTCACGGCTGTTTTCATCCAGCAGCAGGTTTAAGCGTTCGCGGGCGGACAACGGGTTGTGGTAGTTGCACTTGGTGCAGACCATATCGTTTTGTTTCAGCTCGGAAGAGTAAATGGTTGCGGCGCAAGAGGGGCATTTGTGCCACAAACCTTCCGGCACGGTAGAAGATGCGCTTTCGGCACCGTCGCGTTTAATCTTGGGTGGCAGGATTTTATCTAACCAACTCATGGATGACTCCTAAGGGATGTTTCAGACGGCCTGTGATGTTCAGACGGATGTCTGGCTTAACGGATGGCGTCTTTCAATTCTTTCGCCAACAGACCGACTGCTTCTGCTTCGCGGCCTGCGTTGTCTTCGATTTCTTTAACGATGCGGCTGCCGACAATCACAGCATCGGCAACGGCACCGATTTTGCGTGCGCTTTCGGCATTGTTGATGCCGAAGCCGACGCCAATCGGAATGTCGATATATTTACGCAAAAGCTCTATTTTACGCGAAACTTCATCAGTATCCAAGCCGGCTGCGCCGGTCACGCCTTTTAGGGAAACGTAATACACGAAGCCGCCCGCCAATTTGGCGATGGTTTGAATACGCGCTTCGGTGGTGGTCGGGGCAATCAGGAAAATACAGTCAATGCCGCGTGATTCCAGTGCTTTTTGCAGCGGCTCGATGGTTTCGGCCGGCGAATCTACGGTCAACACGCCGTCCACACCGGCTTCGGCGGCCGCTTGGGCAAAGGCTTCATAGCCCATTTTGTGAATCGGGTTGAGATAACCCATCAAGACGACAGGTGTGCGGGTGTTTTGTTCACGGAAACGGCGCACCACGTTCAGCACATCTTTCAGCGAAACATGATTTTTCAATGCGCGTTCGGCGGCGCGTTGAATGGTCGGGCCATCGGCCATCGGGTCGGAGAAAGGCACGCCCAATTCTAAAATATCGGCGCTGTTTTCTACCAAACTGTGCATCAGGGCAAGCGTGGTGTCTGTATCGGGGTCGCCTACGGTGATATAGGGAATCAGGGCTTTGGCGCCGTTTAAATCGGCAAAGGTCTGCTGGATTCTGCTCATCTTGTTCTCGTGTTCAAGCTCAGACGCTAAACGCAGCGCCTAAATGCAAATCAATAATCGTCTAAGTATAACATTGCCGCCTTGTAAATAGACAGGCCGTCTGAAAAAATTATTCATTTTCAGACGGCCTGTTTGGGATAGGGCGGATTAATCGGGTTTGTGTTCGATATAACCTTTGTTTTTGCTGCGCGGATCAACGCGGGTCACGGTGGTGTACTCGGCATCGATGATGTCGTCGTCTTTCGGCTGCGTTGATTGTCGGGTAAACGGATTTTGTGTGCGATGAGGGTTGAAAGTGGCGGTATGCACGCTCATGTCGGCAATCGGTTTGCCTTTAATCGGCAGCAACAAAATCAGTGCGACAACCATAGAAGCAAAGCCCGGGCTCATCAGCAGCAAACCGGCCAATGCAAAACGAATCGGCCACAAAAGCTGATACATGGAAATTTCTTTGCCGCTGCGCATGGTGGCACCTGCTAATAACACGCCCGACATACCGGTACGGCGCAGCATGAATACGCCGAGCGCAAAGCTGGCAATCATCAGCAAAAAGGTCGGGCCGCCGCCGAGCCAATCGGCAACCCAAACAATCGACATGATTTCTAAAAAGATGAGTACCAAAAAGCCGATACTTAAAAATTGCATGGTTGGTTCCTTATGGATTTTAGCGTTAGGTTGAGATATTAACATAAAGGTGTTTGCGCCACCTTTCAAGGTGGCAAAATGTGAAAACGCGTAAGCTTGCGCAGCGGTAAAAGTAAGTAAATGGAATGTTAAAAACTTAGCTTCAGGCAGGCATGGCAGGGTTTGGATTTTTTGTGTTTCCCAAGATTCTCGAAATGGTTTGTTTTGATGAAAAGGCCGTCTGAACAGCATTTCAGACGGCCTTTAAACATTTCCGCTGACTATGCCAAAAGAAGTCACGCCGACATCATAAATACCAAGCGGGGGCATGGCGGATAAACGGCAGATTTGGTATCCTTATGCCCTATGAAAACACAGACACTTATCACCATCTCAACCCGCTGCAAAACGATTTTGCTTACCGGCATGGCGGCGCTGCTTGCCGCCTGCGCTTCAAACCAAACCAAACCGGTGCCGGAAGGCTATTACCGCGTTCAATCAGGCGATACCTTATACCGCATCGCCAAACGTTACGGCCAAAGCGTGCAAACTTTGGCAACTTGGAACAATTTGACTAATTCTTCCAAAATCGAAGTCGGCCAAGTCTTGCGTGTGCGCCGTGATGCAGCTGCCAATCCTTCGGCCGCCCGTTCGGTCGCACCGGTTAACCGCCTGCAGCTGCAATGGCCGGCGGATAACGGCGGCAACAGCATTATCCGGCGCTACAACGGTGTGACCAACAAAGGCATCGATATTTCAGGCTATCGCGGTCAAACCGTGAAAGCCGCTGCTGCCGGCCAAGTGATTTATGTCGGTGAAGGCGTGCGTGGCTACGGCAAACTGATTTTAATCAGCCACAACACCTCAACCATCACCGCCTATGCGCACAACGACAATATTTTGGTACAAAAAGACCAAAACGTGCATGCCGGTCAGCCTATCGGCAATATGGGCAGCACCGACAGCGATCAAGTGAAGCTGCATTTTGAAGTGCGGATTAACGGTAAAGCGGTTGACCCGATGATACATTTGCCATGATAAGTTTAAATAAACCATTAAAAGGCCGTCTGAAACCCAAGTTTTCAGACGGCCTTTTGATAGGTATTTGAATGCACATCAAGTTTTCGGCAAGGTCACACCGGTTTGCCTCATGTATTTGCCGTTGCGGTCTTTGTAAGATGTTTCGCACACTTCGTCGCTCTCGAAGAACAATACTTGCGCTACGCCTTCGCCGGCGTAGATTTTAGCCGGAAGCGGGGTGGTGTTGGAAAATTCCAGCGTAACATAGCCTTCCCATTCCGGCTCGAACGGGGTGACATTCACAATAATGCCGCAGCGGGCGTAGGTTGACTTGCCCAAGCATACGGTCAACACATTGCGCGGAATGCGGAAATATTCCACCGTGCGCGCCAGTGCGAATGAGTTCGGCGGAATGATGCAGCAATCGTCTTCGACGGTGACGAAGTTTTTCGGATCGAAATTTTTCGGATCGACGATGGTGCTGTTGATGTTGGTGAAAATTTTGAATTCGTTGGCGCAGCGGATGTCGTAGCCGTAGCTGGACGTGCCGTAGGAAATAATGCGCTGGCCGTTGATTTCCTTGATTTGGTTCGGCTCAAACGGCTCAATCATGCCGTGTTCTTCGCTCATGCGGCGAATCCATTTGTCTGATTTAATGCTCATGCTGATTCCTTGTAAGCAGTATGGTTTTCAGACGGCCTGTTTAATGAGGCTGTCTGAACACTATTTTTTCTTAGGCTGATTGGTTAATTTGACGTCTTTCATCATGCCTTTGTCAAAGGTGATGACAAACAGCGGCTCGTTGTTTTGCGTGACTTGGAATCGACCTTCGGCAAAACCTTGTTTGAATTGGCCGGTTAACACCATATTGTTCAGGCGGGCGCTGTCGACGGAAAACGGCTCAAGAAATACCGTTTTGCCGGTGTAGATGGTGTAAGTGCCTTTGCCGTCGAAGCGGCCGTTTTTAAACTGGCCTTGGTAGCTGCGGCCGTCTTGGCAAGCCCATGTACCTTTGCCGTGTGGTATGTCGGCTTTGTCCACTTCGCCTTCGTAACGGCAGCCCTTGGTTTGGTAAGGATCAATCACCGCCGCGTTCGCCGGTTGCCACAATGCCAAACCTAAAGGTAAAAACGCTAAATATTTCAACATAAACCACTCCTTAATGGTTTCAGACGGCCTATTCATCAGGCCGTCTGAAATTATTCCTGCCAGCCGCCCAGATAAGAAACCAATTCTTCCAGCATGGTGCTGATTGCTTCCGTCATCAAAATTTGCGAAGCAAAGGTCAGGCTGGCGGCATCGTCGCCGTTGTTTTCCGCTTCTTCCTGCAACACATCCAAATACTGAATGCGCTTGAGCGTGAAATCCTGCGTCAGGATAAACGCAATCTGCTCGCGCCACACCAAGCCCAGTTGGGTGACGGTTTTGCCGTTTTTCACATGCTGCACCACTTCATCGGCGGTCAAATCCTGTTTGGATACTTTTACCGTCGGCACCACATCGCCCACGCCTTTGAGTTCGCAATCACTGTCCAACTCAAAACCGCCTTCGCAATGGCCGTCGAGCAGCCAAGAAGTCATCAGTGAAGAAGGAGACTGCTTGGTATTCGGCAAACTCGCTTCCAAGCCGCCCAAGGCTTCGCGCAATTGGGTCAACAGATTTTCCGCTTTGGCAGAAGAAGCATTGTTCACCAGCAAATAACCATGGCGCGTATCCAATACCGCCTGCGTGCGGCTGGAGCGGGTAAACGCGCGCGGCAGCAAATCATCGGTGATGATCTCTTTCAATTCCTGCTTTTCCTTGCGGCCGACATTGCGGCCTTCGTTATTTTGGATTTCCAAAACCTTGTCGTCCAAAATATCGCGGATGACACCCGCAGGCAAGACTTTCTCTTCTTTTTTCAAGGCCACGCGCCAAGTGTAATCGGCCGGAAAAACCAATTCAGGCGAGAAAGAAACAGGTGAGGCAAAGCCTTCGCTGAACCAATCCAAACCCTGGCAATGGGTAAATTCGGCTTCGCCCAGTTTGGCCGCCAAAATCTCCAATTCAGGCAGTTTTTCCTTGTTGACAGGGTAAAAACTGATTTGCTTAAACCACATCTGATTTTCCTTTCCTTAAAACGCCTCCATTATACAGATTTTAGCCGCAAAAATGGATAAAGGCCGTCTGAAAAACATGCCGAGGTTAAAATAATCGCGCGGCTGTGTTGACAGTATAAAACGGCTTCGGTATAGTCTCGTCTTCGGTTACGCGCCCATCGTCTAGAGGCCTAGGACACTGCCCTTTCACGGCGGCAACCGGGGTTCGAATCCCCGTGGGCGTGCCAGATTTCGATTAAAGCCCTGCTGGTTTCAGCAGGGCTTTAGTTTTTTGTTTGATTAAACGTTGCATCCAAATTTTCAGACGGCCTTTCCATTTCACACGATTTTCATGCTGCTGAAAATACTTCGGATTTGGTTTACAATACCGCTATTCATATTTTAGCTATCGAGAGAGATTCATGTTAGACATCCAACTTTTGCGTAATGCCCCCCATGCGGTGGCGGACCGTTTGGCGGCGCGCGGTTATGAATTTGATACGGCGCGTTTTCAGGCTTTGGAAGAGCAGCGTAAGGCGGTGCAGGTCAAGGCCGAGGAATTGCAGGCGGCGCGTAACAGTATTTCCAAGCAAATCGGTGCGCTCAAAGGTCAGGGCAAACATGATGAGGCTCAGGCTGCCATGGATCGGGTGGCGCAAATCAAGGTGGATTTGGAGCAGGCGGCGAAGGATTTGGAGGCGGTGCAGCAGGAGTTGGATGCTTGGTTGCTGACTATTCCGAATCTGCCGCATGAGAGTGTGCCTGAGGGCAAAGACGAAACGGAAAACGTGGAAGTGCGCAAAGTCGGCACGCCGCGCGAATTTGATTTCGAGATTAAAGACCATGTCGATTTGGGCGAACCGCTCGGCCTGGATTTTGAAGGCGGCGCGCGTTTGTCGGGTGCCCGTTTTACCGTGATGAAAGGCCAAATCGCGCGTTTGCACCGAGCATTGGCGCAATTTATGCTGGATACGCACACGCTGCAACACGGCTACACCGAGCATTACACGCCTTATATCGTCGATGACGTAACCTTGCAGGGCACGGGTCAGTTGCCGAAATTTGCGGAAGATTTGTTCCATGTGACCCGTGGCGGCGACGAGAGCAAGAAAACGCAATATCTGATTCCGACTGCGGAAGTGACGCTCACCAATACCGTGGCCGGCAGCATTGTGGCCGACAGCGAACTGCCGCTGAAGCTGACCGCGCATTCGCCTTGTTTCCGTTCGGAAGCGGGTGCGTATGGCAAAGACGTGCGCGGTTTGATCCGCCAGCACCAGTTCGACAAAGTGGAAATGGTGCAAATCGTGCGTCCGGAAAATTCTTATCAGGCTTTGGAAGAGATGGTCGGCCATGCAGAAAATATCTTGAAAGCTTTGGAGCTGCCTTACCGCGTGATTACCTTGTGCACCGGCGACATGGGTTTTGGCGCAACCAAAACGTACGATTTGGAAGTGTGGGTGCCGGCGCAAAATACTTACCGTGAGATTTCCAGCTGCTCCAACTGCGAAGATTTCCAAGCGCGCCGTATGAAAGCGCGTTTCAAAGATGAAAACGGCAAAAACCGCTTGGTGCATACTTTAAACGGCTCGGGTCTGGCAGTTGGCCGCACTTTGGTGGCGGTATTGGAAAACCATCAAAACGCCGACGGGAGCATCAATGTTCCTGCTGCGTTGCAGCCATATATGGGCGGTGTGGCTAAGTTGGAAGTGAAGTAATTGAATTGAAAAAATAAAGGCCGTCTGAAATTTAATGTTTTGAACTGCCCCCAAAAAGTTAGGTTGCTGATCACAAGGATTGAGTTCGATATTGTATCGGGCTCAATCCTTTTAATTTTAATCGAATCCTGTCTTTATCGTAATAACGGATATAATCCGACACTGCTTTCCCCATGTCCGACCACCGTTTCAAACCGTCTGCCGTAAATATAGTGGATTCACTATATTTGGTCGTAAAAATCTGCGCCTTAGTCTGTTGGGGTTTAGTCCGGCTTTTGCGGTGCAGGTTATTTCAGACGGCCTTTTATGATTCTTATTCCGCCCAGCCTTGCAAATGCTTTTTCGCCAACTCCGCCAGTGCATTTACCCACACCGGATTATCGTTCAAACATGGAATAAACCGATATTGTTTGCCGCCGGCTTCGTGGAATTGTTCGCGTCCTATCAGGGCGATTTCTTCCATGGTTTCCAAGCAGTCTGCTAAAAAACCCGGGCAGAATACATCTAATTTGGTCACGCCTTGTTTCGGCAGTTCGCCAAACAAATCCTGCGTGCTTGGCTTTACCCATTTTGCCTTACCGAATTGGCTTTGGAACGAGACAATGTATTCGTTTGCGCTCAAGTCCAAGGCTTCAGCCAGCAGTTTGGCGGTGTGGTGGCATTCTTTCAGATAAGGGTCGCCATCATCATGATTTTTCTGCGGAATGCCGTGGAAGCTGAGCATCAGTTTCTCGCCGCGGCCATGTTCCGTCCAGTAGGCCTGAATATGCTGTTTCATTGCTTCAATGTAGCCGGCATCATCATAAAAACGCGATATGGTGCGCACGCTCATTTGGTTGCGCTGTTGCAGCAATTCGGCAAACACCTTATCCAAGGCCGCGCCGGTGCTCGAAGCGGCATATTGTGGATACAGCGGAATCACCAATACATTGCCCACGCCTTGGTTTTTCAAGTCCTGCAACACTTCCGGCGCGCCCGGATTACCGTAAGTCATGGCATGGCGCACGATGACATTGGGCAACGCCGCCGCCAATGCCTTGGTTTGCCGCCCGGTATAAACTGCCAAAGGCGAGCCTTCTTTAAACCAGATTTTTTCATAGCCATGTGCGCTTTTTTGCGGGCGCAAAGTCAATACCAGACCGCGTAAAATCGGTTGCCAAACCAGTTTTGGCAATTCCACTACGCGCGGGTCAGACAAAAAATCTTTCAAATACGGGCGCACTGCTTGCGCGGTCGGCGCATCAGGTGTACCCAAATTCATCAAGACCACGGCAGTTTTGTGTTGCTGCTCGTAAGAAAGGGTAGGCTCGGCTAAAAAATGCGGCATGGTTGGCTTTCACGAAAAAAGGAAATGAGAAATTATAGCAATAAAAAGGCCGCCTGAAAGTGAAATTGGGTTTTCAGACGGCCTTTTTAGGTTTGGCTATGAAGCTGTTTGTTGATGGGGTAATGATGAATCAAATAGATAACTTATGCATTAAGGCCGTCTGAAAAAACAATTCTTTCAGGCGGCCTTAATGCTTCATTCAATCTTTAAGGCTTAGCAATCCACTCCTTTGGCACGGTTCTCGTGGAATTGCGCCTGCCAGTCGGCGAATCTGCCCTGTTCGACGGCTTCCCGCATTTCTGCCATGATGACTTGGTAGAAATGCAGATTGTGGATGGTGTTGAGCTGTGCGCCCAAGATTTCGCCGGCACGGTGCAGGTGGTGCAGGTAGGCACGGCTGAAGTTTTGACAGGCGTAGCAGGTGCAGGTTTCGTCTATCGGGCGGGTGTCGTGTTTGTGTTTGGCGTTTTTGATTTTCAAATCGCCGAAGCGGGTAAACAGCCAGCCGTTGCGGGCATTGCGGGTGGGCATGACGCAGTCGAACATATCCACGCCGTGGGCCACGCCGTACACCAAGTCTTCCGGTGTGCCGACCCCCATCAGATAATGCGGTTTGTGTTCGGGCAAAATCGGGCCGACGGCACGCAACATTCGGTACATTTCGGGTTTGGGTTCGCCGACGCTCAAACCGCCGATGGCGAGACCCGGAAAGTCGAACTGTTCCAGACCTTTGAGCGATTCTTCCCGCAAATCTTCATACATCGCACCTTGCACGATGCCGAACAGGGCGTTGGGGTTGTTCAAATCTTCAAAGGCTTTTTTACTGCGTTCCGCCCAGCGCAGGCTCATTTGCAGCGATTTTTTTGCCTGTTCATACGTCGCCTCGCCCGGAGTGCATTCGTCCAACTGCATCACAATATCGGAATTGAGGACGGTTTGGATTTTCATCGAGATTTCGGGCGACAGGAAGAGTTTGTCGCCGTTAATCGGGCTTTTGAAGGTGCAGCCTTCTTCGGTGAGTTTGCGCATATCGGACAGCGAGAAAACCTGAAAACCGCCCGAGTCGGTCAGAATCGGTTTGTTCCAGCCGATAAATTGGTGCAGACCGCCGAATTGTTCGATCACTTCCAAGCCGGGGCGCAGCCATAAGTGATAAGTGTTGCCCAAGATAATTTGGGCTTTGATGTCGTGCAGGTTTTGCGGGGTCATGGCTTTGACCGAACCGTAGGTGCCGACCGGCATAAATACCGGCGTTTCGATTTTGCCGTGGTTCAGTTCCAACGTGCCGCGGCGGGCATGGCCGTCTTTTTTGTGCAGGGTAAATTTCAACATGGGTGAAGCGTGTTCGGATAAATGAATAATTATAACTGATAAGCGTTTGTTAGGGTGTGTTTAAGTAGCTATCGGGGCGGAAGGTCGGGTCAATGCGTGGTGCGGTGACTTTGGTGCTTTTCATCGCGGCGTGCCGCTAATTCTGCCGGATTTGGCCGCGCATCACGATTAATTGGCCGTATTACGGCATGAATTCGCACTTTTCGTTGGTGTGTTTGTGTTTGAAGGCAAATTTTCGGATAGCGCCGAGCCTAAGCGAGGCAATGATGGATTCATTGCCTAATTCTTTTTCGCCATCGCTGTGCCAGCCCATGCCTTCGAGGCCGTCTGAATATAAATTCAATAAGCAGGAATTGAACACTGCCAGGCTGATGGGTTGAAGGTGTTACTCGATGGTGGTTTGAGGGAAAGTAAAGTCGGATGCCAAGACAGGGCGATGCGGCGGATACCGGAATAAGTATAGTCAAAAGTATTTTCGCCATGCCAAGCTACTTGGCGGGCGGTGGTAATGTGTTTGCCGTAAATGATGGCTTCATCGTGATGCTAAGGAATAATATTGTGAATAAATTCTTCAAATAAATCATCGTCTTATTCGGATTTTAAAATCACGCCGGAATCATTAACGATACCGTTGTAAGGCAGTGGATTGTACTCGGGCGATGGGGCGTGGAATAGGCCAAACCGGTTCATAAAGTAATGAATGTGCTGCTATTGGGCGGTGGAGGCGGGTGTAGTCGTTTTCTGACGGCATGGGGTATTTGTACCCTTGCTGCAACAGGCGTAGGCGATATGCCGCGCATTTGGTCGGCAGCTTGCTAATTAATTGGCAGGCATTATATAATTTACAAGATTAGCTTTTGGTTGCGCATCGAATAAAAACGCCGGCCGCAATCATCATAATTAAACCGGTTTTCAGGCAGTTTGCGTTGTTGGATAAATATAATGAATCATGCCGTCTGAAAAATTACTTACCACTCGGAGTTTTGAATGTTGAACATTACCTTGCCTGACGGTTCCGTCCGCCAATATGAATCACCTGTAACCGTTGCCCAAATTGCGGCATCGATTGGAGCAGGTTTGGCGAAAGCAACAGTGGCAGGTAAAGTCAACGGCAAATTGGTCGATGCCTGCGATCTGATTACTGAAGATGCTTCCGTGCAGATTATCACGCCGAAAGACAAAGAAGGCGTGGAAATTATCCGCCACTCTTGCGCCCACTTGGTCGGCCATGCGGTCAAACAACTTTATCCCACTGCAAAAATGGTTATCGGCCCCGTTATCGAAGAGGGCTTTTATTACGACATCGCTACGGAAAAACCGTTTACCCCCGAAGACGTTGCCGCCATCGAAGCACGCATGAAAGAATTGATTGCACAGGATTACGATGTAATCAAAATCATAACTCCGCGTGCCGAGGCAGTCAAAATTTTCCAAGAACGCGACGAAGAATACAAACTGCGCCTGATTGACGATATGCCCGAAGTCGAAGCCATGGGTCTGTATCATCATCAGGAATATGTCGATATGTGCCGCGGCCCGCATGTTCCCAATACCCGTTTCCTGAAACATTTCAAGCTCACCAAACTGGCGGGTGCATACTGGCGGGGCGACAGCAATAACGAAATGCTGCAACGTGTGTACGGCACGGCTTGGGCAAGCAAAGACGAATTAAAAGCCTATATCCAACGTATCGAAGAAGCCGAAAAAAGGGATCACCGCAAACTGGGTAAACAGTTGGACTTGTTCCACCTGCAAGACGAAGCGCCGGGTATGGTGTTCTGGCACCCGAAAGGCTGGGCGCTGTGGCAGGCGATTGAGCAGCACATGCGCAAAGAGTTAGATGCCGCCGGTTATAAAGAAGTGAAAACGCCCCAAATCATGGATAAAACCTTTTGGGAAAAATCCGGTCATTGGGATAATTACAAAGACAATATGTTCGTAACCAACTCGGAAAAACGGGAATATGCGGTTAAACCGATGAACTGTCCGGGTCATGTGCAGATTTTCAACAACGGCCTGCGCTCTTACCGTGATTTGCCGATGCGTCTGGCAGAATTCGGTTCGTGCCACCGCAACGAGCCGAGCGGTGCGCTGCACGGCCTGATGCGTGTGCGTGGATTTGTGCAGGACGATGCGCATATTTTCTGTACCGAAGCGCAAATCGTTGCCGAAGCGCAAGCCTTTAACGAATTGCTGGTGCGGATTTACAAACAGTTTGGCTTCCATGATGTGTCGGTGAAACTGTCGCTGCGTCCGGAAAAACGTGCCGGTTCCGATGAAATTTGGGACAGAGCCGAACAAGGCCTGCGTGAAGCCCTGACCGCCTGCGGCGTAGAATGGGAAGAATTGCCGGGCGAAGGCGCATTCTACGGCCCGAAAATCGAATACCATGTTAAAGATGCCTTGGGTCGTTCTTGGCAGTGCGGTACGTTGCAGTTGGACTTCGTATTACCCGAACGCTTAAATGCCGAATACGTTACCGAAAACAACGATCGCGCCCGTCCGGTGATGCTGCACCGTGCGATTTTGGGTTCGCTGGAACGCTTTATCGGCATTCTGATTGAAAACCATGCCGGTTCGTTCCCATTGTGGCTGGCGCCGGTGCAGATGGTAATTATGAACATCACCGAAAATCAGGCAGATTATTGCCGTGAAGTCGCCGCCAAATTACAGGCCGCAGGCTTCCGTGTCGAATTGGATTTGCGTAACGAAAAAATCGGCTACAAAATCCGGGACAACAGCCAATACCGTTTCCCTTATCAAATTGTTGTCGGCGATAAAGAGAAACAGGAAAACAAAGTGGCCGTGCGCCGCAAAGCAGAAGACTTGGGTTCGCTCGATTTAGATGATTTTATTGCAAAACTGCAACAGGAAATCACCGAATCCCTCGTCAATCATTAATTTTTAAAAGGAGTATCATCATCGCTCAAGAACGCGAAGCACGAATCAATGGCGAAATTACCGCCAAAGAGGTGCGATTAATCAGTGATTCAGGCGAACAGTTGGGAGTAGTGTCTGTTCGTGAGGCTTTGGCTATGGCTGAAGAGCAGGAGGTGGATTTGGTGGAGATTTCCCCAAATGCCAAACCGCCTGTGTGCAAACTTATGGACTACGGTAAATACAAATACCAAATGGCCAAAAAGCGGGACGAAGCCAAGAAAAACCAAAAACAGGTTCAGATTAAGGAAATCAAATTCCGTCCGGGTACGGACGAGGGCGATTACCAAATCAAAATGCGCAACATCAACCGCTTTTTGGCAGACGGCGACAAGGTAAAAGTTACCCTGCGTTTCCGTGGTCGTGAGATGGCGCATCAACAACTGGGCGCACAGCTTCTGGAGCGGGTGAAAGAAGATTTGGCCGAAGTGGCGCAAATCGAGTCTTTCCCGAAAATGGAAGGCCGCCAAATGGTGATGATGATTGCGCCGAAGAAAAAATAAGGCTATAATTATCGGCTTATTCCGATTGTCGCACGGAATAGGCTTGAAAAAAGCGGCAAAAACCGTGGTGTTTGGGTTTCAAGTGTTTGAAATGCTTAAATTTCAAAGCCCCTTATGCCTTATCTAATAATGAATGGAGTTTTCCCATGCCTAAAATGAAAACCAAGTCGAGCGCAAAAAAACGCTTCAAAGTACTGGGTAACGGTGGTGTAAAACGCGGTCATGCGTTTAAAAGTCATATTCTGACCAAAAAAACCACAAAAACCAAACGCCAACTGCGTGGCACCTCTATGGTGAACGAACGCGATTTGGCTTCTGTTGCTAAAATGTTACCTTACGCTTAAGGAGTTAAACTATGCCACGCGTAAAACGCGGTGTAACCGCTCGTGCCCGTCACCAAAAAATCTTCGCTTTAGCCAAAGGCTACCGCGGCCGTCGTAAAAACGTTTACCGTGTTGCCAAACAAGCGGTAATGAAAGCCGGTCAATATGCTTACCGTGACCGTCGCCAACGCAAACGCCAATTCCGCCAACTGTGGATTGTGCGTATTAACGCCGGTGCCCGTGAAAACGGCTTGTCTTACAGCAAATTCATGAACGGCCTGAAACGTGCGTCTATCGAAATCGACCGCAAAGTATTGGCTGATTTGGCTGTATTCGACAAAGCAGCATTTGCCCAACTGGTTGAAAAAGCAAAAGCTGCTCTGGCTGCTTAATCCAAACAGCGTAAAAAAGGAAACTTCGGTTTCCTTTTTTTATTTTCTAAAACAAAGTAACAGAATATTAAACATTTAGGCCGTCTGAAAATCGGAGGCAGATTGCAGTGATGCTTAGAACGCCGAATTTTCTATACAAATTGGCAAGCTACAGCCGTAAACACATCGGACTTGTGTCAGCTAATGACGGATGAAATAAGCTGGAAATTTGGTTTATTCACCATAATATTAATGAACACGTGCATATTGCGGCATGCACACTACTGCTGAATTTGGTGTAGCGTGTGTGCCGCAATATGCACGTGTTTGGTGAATTTTAGTGTGTTCTCTTTTTCAAATGAATCTACTATATCCGGTTCTTATGGTCGTAACCTTGTTTTTCAGACGGCCTGTATCCGATAGGTTGTTGATTTGTTTCAAAGCCTGTTTTTTTATGGCAATTTACGTTAAAATACGGCTCATTTATTAAACGGATTGGCCTATTATTCGGGCCGTCTGAAACGCTTTGGCTGATTTGGGCATCAAATTAAGAAATCCACCGGCTTTGTTGCACTTGGCAGTTTTCTTATTTTCCGTTATCGGCAAAGCGGGCAGGCGGCCTTGTTTTATTGAGTAATATCACAAAAGCCAATCGGGCAGAGAGCCATCAACTACAAACGCTAAAAGAATCACTATGGAAAATGTAAACCGTATCGTTGCCGAAGGCATTGCCGCCGTAGAATCTGCAGCCGATTTCAACGCCTTGGAACAAGTCAAAGCCCAATATTTGGGCAAAACCGGCCAATTAACCGGCTTATTGAAAACCTTGGGGCAGATGTCGCCGGAAGAGCGAAAAACCATCGGTGCCCATATCAACGAATGCAAAAACCAATTTCAGACGGCCTACAACACCAAGCGTGATGCTTTAAACGAAGCCAAACTACAGGCGCAGCTGGCAGCCGAAGCCTTGGATGTTACCTTGCCGGGACGAGGGCAGGCGGCAGGCGGGTTGCACCCTGTAACCCTGACTTTGCAGCGTGTGGTGGAACTCTTTCACGGCATGGGTTTTGAAGTGGCGGACGGCCCCGAAATCGAAGACGATTTCCACAATTTCCAAGCCCTGAACATTCCCGCAAACCACCCCGCCCGTGCCATGCAGGATACTTTTTATGTAGAAAACGGCGATGTATTGCGCACCCACACTTCGCCGATTCAAATCCGCTACATGCTGGACAAAAAAAATCCCCCAATCCGCATTATTGCGCCGGGTCGGGTGTATCGTGTGGACAGCGATGCCACCCACTCGCCCATGTTCCACCAAGCCGAAGGTTTGTGGGTGGAAGAGGGCGTAACCTTCGCCGATTTGAAAGCCGTGTTCACCGATTTTATCCGCCGCTTTTTCGAGCGTGATGATTTGCAGGTGCGTTTCCGTCCGTCATTCTTCCCGTTTACCGAGCCTTCCGCCGAAATCGACATTATGGGCGAAAACGGCAAATGGCTGGAAGTCGGCGGCTGCGGCATGGTACACCCGAACGTATTGAAAAACGTCAATATCGATCCCGAAAAATATACCGGCTTCGCCTTCGGCATCGGTCTCGACCGCTTCGCCATGCTGCGCTACAACGTCAACGACCTGCGCCTGTTTTTTGATAACGATTTGAATTTTTTGAAACAGTTTAAGTAATAGATTATCTTATTTAAAAATTCTCTTCAGGTGGATATTATGAATATTAATTTAAAAAATGCTGTTCCACGCCTATTTCCAGACCCCCGTTTTGAAATGATTTATTTTGAAGCGGTTTCTAATGCATTGGATGCGGGAGCTACTGAAATTAATATTGGAATAGAATATGATAATAGCGATTTTAAAAAATTTATTATCGTTGATAATGGTATTGGGTTTAATGAAGAGAATTATAACCGATTCTCAGAATTGATGGAAACTAAGGACAATGCTCATAAAGGGCAAGGTCGGGTAGTTTATTTGATTTATTTTGAGAATGTTGAGATAACTAGTTATTTTTTAGAAGGAAATCTTTATAAAAAACGACAATTTAACTTTTCTTATGATTTTCAAAAAAACAATTCTTCAGTAAGTGATGAAATTTCTTCTGGTATATCTCAAGGAACTCGATTGTCTTTTTCTGGTAAAGTGTCCAAGAAAATTAGTAAATTAGATTCTCTTCGAGCTGACTATATAAGGGAACAAATTTTTGCTGAATTTTTGCCTTGCTTATTTCAGAAAAAACAAAAAAATGAAAATTTTGAAATTTTGATTAAAACAAGTATTAATAACGAAAAGAGCTCTGCACGTATCAATATTCAAGATATTCCTGAGTTTAAATCTATTCCGCTTCAAACTTCTGAGTTAATTGGATCTAATCAAAGTGGACAAGTTCTTCGAAATCCTGAATCATTTTTATATTATTTCTTAAAAAAAGATGAAATGAATAGTGGAGTTTCATCTGTAATTACATCTTTTGCAATTGATAATCGAGCAAAACGTATTGATATTATTGATAAACCAAATTATCTCCCCAATCTTGAAGCAACTTTTTTCTTAGTTTCAGAACACTTTGAAGGGTGTGTAGATTCTACTAGGCAAGAGTTAACATTAAAACCTGATGAATTAAAATTAGTTAAAATGGTATTTAAGAAATATGTTAAATCTATTTTAACATCTGAATTTAATCAGGAATATGAGGAAATTAGAAACTCAAGGAAAGACTTTTTATTGAATAGGTTTCCCCATTTGATGGACTATATAGATGGCGATGAAATAGGTTTTAAATCTAATCAAGATATAATCAAAGAAGCTCAAAATGAATTTTTTAAAAAGCAGAGAGAAATTTTAGAAAAAGAAAATTTAGATGAGGAAGATTACCAAAAAGCCCTTGATTTATCTGCGAGGAACCTTGTGGAGTATATTTTATTCAGGCAAATTCAAATTGAACAACTACAAAAAGTAAAAGCGGAAGATAGAGAAAAGGTTATCCATAATATTATTAGCCCAATGCGAGAGACCTATTTAGGAGGGTGTGATAATAACCTATTATTTAGGAACAATGCTTGGATATTGGATGATAGATTTATGACTTATATTCAAGCAGCAAGTGATATAACATTGAAGGAAATTACAAGGCAGTTTAATAAAATTTTCCAGCAGCATACAGATTCTGAAGATCGTCCTGATTATTTGATGTTTTTTTCTAATCAAATTGAAAATGAAAATGATAAAGTAGATTTGGTTTGTTTTGAGTTCAAGCGGTTAGGTGTAAGATTGGAGGAAAAAACAAAAGCTGTTACTGAATTAACAAAATATATTAAACAACTTAGGGATGTTTGTAAAAATATTCAAAGAGTATGGTTGTATGCTTTAGTTGATTTTGATGATGACCTAGAGCAATCTTTAGAAGCTCAAGATTTTAAAATGAAATTTTCCACTCAAGGAAAAATTTGGTATCGCTACTATGAAAATATCGAATCAGAATTAGCATTTTTAGATTTTGGTGCCGTGGTAAGTGATGCTAATAGTCGAAACAAAACGTTTATGGAAATTCTTAAAAAAGGGTTTTCGTATGAAAAAGAGTAGTTTTTAACTTACATTCAATTAATTAAAGATAATATTATGCAATTTTCTTATTCATGGCTGAAAACGCAAGCCGATCCGAAGTTGTCTGCTGATGAGTTGGCGCATTTGCTGACCATGGCGGGTTTGGAAGTGGAAGAAACCGAAACGGCTGCGCCGGCGTTTAGCGGCGTGGTGGTGGCGGAAGTGAAATCGGTGGAAAAACACCCCGATGCCGACCGTTTGAATGTAACCCAAGTTGATGTGGGGCAGGGCGAGTTGGTGCAGATTGTCTGCGGTGCGCCGAATGTGAAGCCGGGGATTAAAGTGCCGTGTTCGCTGCCGGGTGCGGTGTTGCCGGGCAACTTTAAAATCAAGCCGACCAAAATGCGGGGCGTGGTGTCCAACGGTATGTTGTGTTCCACTGATGAATTGGGTTTGCCGGACGACGGTGTGGACGGTCTGCACATTTTGCCTGACGATGCGCCGGTCGGTGCGGATATTCGCGAATATCTGGATTTGGACGACACGCTGTTTACCCTGAAAATTACGCCGAACCGTACCGACTGTTTGAGCGTGAAAGGCATTGCCCGTGAAGTATCGGCGCTGACGCAGTGCGCGGTGGCTTTTCCCGAAATTCAGACGGCCTCGGTGTCAAGCAGCCGAAAACAGCCGGTGCGCATTGATGTGCCGCAAGACTGCGGCCGCTTTATCAGCCGTGTAATCGAAAATGTGAACGCCAAAGCCGCTACACCGGCGTGGCTGAAACAGCGTTTGGAGCGCAGCGGTATCCGCAGCATTTCGGCGTTGGTGGACATCGGCAATTATGTGATGTTGGAACTGGGTCAGCCGATGCACGTTTTCGATGCGGATAAAATCCACGGCAGCCTGATTGTGCGCCGTGCCATCGAGGGTGAAACGCTGGCGTGCCTGAATGAAAAAACGGTCGCTTTATCTGATAATACTTTGGTGGTGGCAGACGAGCAGGGCGCATTGAGCATGGCCGGTCTGATGGGCGGCGAGGCGAGTGCGGTTTCTGACGATACGGTTAATATTGTGTTGGAATCGGCGTATTTTGCGCCGGAAATCATTGCCGGAAAATCCCGCCAATACGGTTTCGGATCAGATTCTTCGTTCCGTTTCGAGCGGGGCGTGGATTGGGCATTGCAGGCAGATGCCATTGAGCGGGCAACGGAATTGGTGTTGCAAATCTGCGGCGGTGCGGCAGGCGAAAGCGTAGAAGCAGTGGGCGAGTTGCCGACCGCCAATCAGAATCAGGTTGAACTGCGTTTGAGCCGTTTGGAAAAAATGCTTGGTGTGGTCGTTGCGCCTCAGCAGGTGGAAACCATTTTGCAGCATTTGGGTTTGAATCCGGCGGCAACAGAAGCCGGTTTCACCGTTACCCAGCCGAGCTTCCGCTTCGATATTGAAATCGAGGCCGATTTGGTGGAAGAAATCGGCCGGGTGTACGGTTATGAAAATATCCCAGATGATTGCACATCAGGCCGTCTGAAAATGCTGGCTTTGCCCGAAACCCGCCGAAGCCGTTTTGCGGTGTATAACGAAATGGCGGCCAGAGGCTATCAGGAAGCGGTGAGCTATGCTTTTGTCGATGAAGCATGGGAACGTGATTTTGCTGCCAACGATAATCCGATTCGTCTGCAAAACCCGCTGGCGGCGCAATATGCCGTGATGCGTTCGACCTTAATCGGCGGTTTGGTGGAAATTCTGCAAAACAATTTAAACCGCAAGCAAAACAGAGTGCGTGTGTTTGAAATCGCCCGTGTATTCAGCAAAAACGAGCAGGGCGGTTTCGTGCAGAACGAACGCATTGGCGGCCTGTGGTACGGTTCGGTCGAGCCGGAACAATGGGGCAGCAAAACCCGTGCCGCCGATTTTTACGACATCAAAGCCGATGTTGAAAATCTGTTGAAAAACAAACAAGTATCATTTGTTAAAGCCGAACATCCGGCATTGCATCACGGCCGTACCGCCAATATTGTTTCAGACGGCAAAGTAATCGGTTTTGTCGGCGAACTGCACCCGAAATGGCTGCAAAAATACGATTTGCCGCAAGCGCCGCTGGTGTTTGAAATCGATATGGACGCTGTGTTGGAACGGGAGAAAACCCGTTACCGTCCGGCATCCAAATTCCAAGCCGTGCGCCGTGATTTGGCATTTGTGATGCCCGAGAACATGAGCCACGATGATTTGCTGGCAGCCTTAAACGGCGCAGCCAACAAACTGGTTCAGGAAATCACCGTGTTTGACGTGTACCGTGGAGCAGGCGTGGCAGAAGGCATGAAGAGCGTGGCAGTGAAAGTGATTTTGCAGGATATGGAAACCACGCTGACCGATGAAACTGTCGAGCCGCTGGTGGCCAAACTGATTGTCACCGCCCAAAGCGCCGGTGCGCAGCTGCGCGGCTAGGCGTATTTAAAAAAAATCGGCGGAGCAGCCACCGATTTTTTTATTTTGATACTTGATTTCTAAGAAAAAATTAGTGATAATCTGCACCTAATTAAAAACGAAGGTAATAACATGACACTGACTAAAGCTGAGTTGGCCGATATTTTGGTAGACAAAGTCAGCAACGTAACCAAAAACGATGCCAAAGAAATCGTCGAGCTCTTTTTTGAAGAAATCCGCAGTACTTTGGCGCGCGGCGAAGAAATCAAAATTTCCGGATTCGGCAATTTCCAATTACGCGACAAACCGCAACGCCCGGGCCGCAACCCGAAAACCGGCGAAGAAGTACCGATTACTGCGCGCCGAGTGGTGACGTTCCATGCCAGCCAAAAACTTAAAGGTATGGTGGAGCATTACTATGACAAACAACGCTAATCTTTCGATTCCGGCAAAACGTTATTTTACGTTGGACGAAGTGTGCCGATTGGTGCAAATCAGTCCGGAAGAGTTTGCTCAATGGCAATATGAAAACGGTGTGGTTGTCGGCTATGGTGGCGATCGCTATACCCGTTCTGATTTAGTTAAGCTATTGAAATTAAAAGATACCTTCCTGCCTTATACAGAAGAACAGCCGCAAGAAGCGTTGGATGCCGACGGTCGGCCTGCAGCCGATACCGATGAAATCCGGCAAGGATTGAAAAACGTATTGGCCGGTTTGGAAACCGTTTTGGCAAAATAAAATGATGAAAAACCGAGATGAAAATTTCTCGGTTTTTCATTGAAAAAGCCGTCTGAAAATGTTTCAGACGGCTTTGTTATATCGGTGGATCAGAATAAGGCTTCAAAGCGAACAAGCGCACCAATGGTATGATCGCGGTTATCTTTGCGGTCGTTAAAATAGTTGACTTCAGTTTGTACAAACAACCATTTACGCCAAATTGGTTGGCGGTAGCCGGCAAAAGGACCATAGGTATTCAGGTTGAATTTTTTATCCTGAATATAGCCATGGGTGTGCAAGCCGTAATTGATGTAGCGGTTGTTGCCTATATCGTGTTGGCGGTAAAGGTTGTCACCCCAAGTCCAGTCTTCTCGGTCGCCTTCATGTTCATATTGCAGGTGGAGCTGGTTGGAAATGAAGGTTTTACCGTCTTCTTGGTAACGCGTATCCCAATTGGTACGGACATGGTGTTCGCTCTTAGAGCCGTATCGGTAAATCTGTTCCAAACCAGTGATCAACTTATCATTGATTTGCCAATCTTTTTTTGCTTTCACTCGGGCATATAAATCGTTGCCGGAGCGGATACCAATATCGAAATCGGTGTCGATGTCGCCACTGCCAAACAATTCGTTCCAGCGCAGGGCGATAGACGAGTTTTGATCGCGGTTGGTGCGGTAATCGTAGTTCTTACTGTCGCGATAGGTGCGATTGCGGTAGTTGCTCGCTTCGTTACGGAATTCGTCGTCTAAGGAATCATCACCAAACACGACATTCAGTTTTTCCTGTAAAACCGGCAATTTCACGCGACCCCGAATACGTGGGGTCACCGAAAATTCATCGTATTTGTTCCATTCGGTATCAACCATCACCCGTAAATTGGCGCTGGCCGGATTATTGGGATCGGTTTTACCAAACCAGCCATCCATGCCGTGTGACCATTTTTTTAAAGTGCCTTGTACTTTACTGTGTTGGGTATCGACCCAGGTATCGCCGCTGGCCGGTACGGTTTCGTCTGCCAAGGCCAACGAAGACACACAAGCCGTTAAAATAAATAAAACACTTTGATTTCTCTTTTGCATGATGACTCTCTCAAAATAGGGCTGCTTATTAATATACATATTTTGAGCATACATTATTTTTTAGGACATCACAAATTTTGCAAAAATTAGGGAAAGTTGGTGACAACATTATAAAAATTATCATTTAAAATGAATATTTAGCCTTGAAAGAGATATTTTGATTTTATTATTTTAAAAAGTAAAACAAAAAAACATTAAGATTGAACTAAAATTCTCATTTAGGCAGATATAATGAATTGAAGTGTTTTAATTAGCCAGTAAAGCATTACTCTTTAAGCAGACTTAATTCCTTATTTTACAAAGGGTTCGGGCTGTCTGGAAAGCTATGTTAAAATCGCATTATTTTTCAGACGGCCTCTATTGTTATGCTTAATCCGAAACACAAACTTGCTGAACTGGTGCGCATTTTGGAAGAACGGGATTATATTTTTCCTGCCGATCCGGCTCAAATCACGGAATCGTTGCGCCATGTCGACGGACAGCCCGAAGGTAAAATATTGCGTCGCGCGGAAATGATCGACTGCAATCATCAGTTGCAGGATGCGTTGGAATACGCCAAAAGCACGGCATTTTGGCTGTGGGTTGTCGGCGTGTCGTTGATGTTTGCCAGCGGCTTTTCCGGCACTTATATTCTAATGGACAACCAAGGTTTGAATTTTTTCCTGATTTTGGCGAGCGTATTGGGCATGAATACCATTATGCTGATGATTTGGCTGGTGTCTGTGGTATTCCGCTTTAAATTCGGTAATGTCATCAGCCACCCGATGACCTGGATGCGCGGCAAAGATTCGGTCAATCAGGCCATGTTGCGTTTATATACTGAAGAATGGAAGCAGCCTTCCACGCGTTGGCTGATTGGCCGCACGTCACACAGCTTATGGTTGGCGACTTTGTCGGGTATGCTGATTTCCGTATTGATGTTGTTGCTGGTGCGCCAATATACATTCAACTGGGAAAGTACCTTGCTGACCAATACTGCTTCAGTCAAAGCTATTGAATGGCTGGGATGGCTGCCGTCGAAAATTGGTTTTCCCGTGCCCGATGCCAATGCGGTATTGCAAGGCCGTCTGAACAGTAATATTGATGATGCGCGCGCGTGGTCGGGCTTGTTGGTCGGCAGCATTGTGTGCTACGGTATTTTGCCGCGTTTCATTGCATGGCTGGCCTGTAAAATCATGCTTAAAATCAGCCGCACACCATTGCCGCTGGATAAACCGTATTATCAAAAAATTATCCAACAATGGCAGAACAAAATCATCGATGCCGATACGCAAAGTGAAACCGTTGCCGCCGTGTCGCCGAAAATCAACATCAGCGATGCACCGAAATGGGCGGTGATGTTGGAAACGCAGTGGCCGGACGATTCGTGGTTTGCTCGCACGCTCGGCCAAGATTGGATCGACAAAGGCGTGGCCGACAGCCGCGGTACCGTATATGCGCTGGCGAACGAATTGCAGCAGCAGTCGGCGCAATTGCTGATTGGCGTGCGCGCCCATACCGTGCCCGACCGTGGCGTGTTACGCCAAATCACCCAGTTGGCCGAAGCGGCCAAGGGCGGGGCGGTAGTGCAACTCTTGGCCGACCAACATCTTTCAGACGGCCTGCAAGAAAACCTGCAACATTGGCATCAGGCTTTGAATGAACGCAATTTGGCTTGGTTGAATCCACCGAAGCTGAATCAGGAATTGCGTTTACAGCAAAGTCAACAGGCCGTCTGAAAAATTGAAAAGTCAAAACCATGAAAACAAAACCTTTATCTCTGGCCGTAGTCGGCCACACCAACACCGGTAAAACGTCGCTGCTGCGCACCTTATTGCGTGACAGCACTTTTGGCGAAGTAAAAAACGCGCCATCCACCACGCGCCATGTCGAGCAGGCAGCCATTTCAGACGGCACCGATACGCTGGTGTATTTATACGACACCCCCGGCTTGGAAGATGCAGGAGGTGTGTTGGACTGGTTGGAAGCCAATACTTCATCGCGTTCAGACGGCATTGAGCGTTTGCAGCAGTTTCTCGGCAGCCCTGCCGCTGCAGGCGATTTCAACCAGGAAGCCAAAGTATTGCGCCAATTACTGCAAAGCGATATGGCCTTGTATGTGGTGGATGCACGAGAACCGGTGCTGAACAAATATAAAGATGAGCTGACTGTGTTGTCGTGGTGCGCCAAGCCCGTGATGCCGGTGTTTAACTTTATCGGCGGACAGGATTTGACCGAATGGACCACTATGCTGGCGCGCCGAACTTTGCATGTTTACAGCGGTTTTGACACAGTTGCTTTTGATTTTGAAGGTGAAATTCGCCTGTGGGACAATTTGGCCACTATGTTGCCGGAGCGCGATATTCTTGACTGCTTAATCGGCATGCGTCGCCGCGAATGGCAAAAATTGGATGAAGATGCCCGCCGTGAGATTGCCGGTTTTCTGCTTGATGTCGCCGCTTATAAACAGGAAATCGATGAAGACGATAATCCGGAGCCGGCATTGCAAACCATGCAGGCCGAAGTGCGCCAATTAGAGCGCAAAATGCAGCAGCAATTGTTTCAGCTTTACCGTTTCTACCAAAATGACATTGAGAGCGGTGATTGGGCATTAAAAGCCTTCCGCCAAGATCCGTTTGACAGCGATTTGCTGGTGCAATACGGCATCCGTACAGGTACTGGCGCGGCCACGGGTGCATTAATCGGCTTTGGTATCGATATTGCCACACTGGGCGGATCGCTTGGCTTAGGGACGGCCATCGGCGGCATTTTGGGCGGCGTATTACCGAATGTGCAGGATATTTCCGATAAGATTTCCGGTAAACAAACCTTACATATCGACCCGGAAACCTTAACCCTGCTGGCCGCGCGTGCATTGGATTTATTAAATGCCCTGCAAAAGCGCGGTCATGCGGCGCAATCGCAAGTGGCGTTGCAAAGCGGCCAAACGCCGTGGCAGCCGCATAAACTGCCGTCTGAATTAAATAAAGCGCGTTCGCAATGGAAATGGTCGTCACTGAATACGCATTTACCTGACCTTAGCCACCGTGAGCGGGCGGAAGCTGCATATAATTTGCAACAAAAATTGAAGCGCGAATAAGCCGTCTGAAACCTTAGGCGCAGATAAAAACATTTTTGTTCGTTTATTTTTCTTTTTTAATTTGATTCGAAAATAAAATGAGCATAAATAGCCGATAATGTAGGTTTTTTGATGTAAATCGCAATTTTTTTTAGTGATAGGTGTTGACGGGCGAAAAAGAAAAGCGCAAAATACGTCTCGTTGAGTTGTTTGATGCAACTTGATTTTTCTCCTCTATTTCTCCTTTGTAGACTTGGCGCATATCCGAAAAGATATGCGCGTTTTTTTTCGTTATTGATCGATATCAAGCTGTCGTCACGATTAGAGCGGATGATGGTCATAAATAAGCGCATTTGAAATCAAACTACATTTAAAGTGTGTAAATGCAACAATTAAGAAATTTTACAAGAAAATTGCTTGCATATATGCGCTGAGTTTGGCATAATCCTTTTCATTAGCTGGTTCGAGTAGTCAGTTAATAGTTTCTCCTCTATTTCTCCTTTGTAGACTTGGCACACATTTGATTGAATGTGTGCATTTTTTTGTCTGCCGTTTGCGTGTATCGATATTTTTTATCGCATTTTGCTTTAAAATTCATTTTTATGTAATAAAATTGCAAGTATTAAGCGATTTGCAGCTGAATGCGTTATGTTGATTTAAAGTATAGTGGATTCACTATATTTTAGGCCGCCTGAAAATCTAATGGATTCTTTTGAGAATCTGTAGATTGCCCAGACGGCCTTTTTTGCGGTGTCGTTTTTTGAACTCTTGCTGTAATATGCTGAAAAATCTGTTGATTTAATAAATCATAAAACGGTTGTTCAATTTTGAGAGAACGGAAAAAACAGGAGAAATAAGCATGGAGCGCTTTGATTTTAATTATCCGCCGTATCATGTGTTAAACGGCAATGAACGCTTGACGCTGCAAAATGTGGTGGATATTGCATTTTACCGCGACGAAGAATTGATTATCGAGCCTAATAGGCCGATTGAGTTTTTGTATGTGGTGATGAAGGGCGTGGTGAAGGAGGTCGGTTGCGATGGCGAAGTGGCGGCGGTTTATCGGGCGCATGATACTTTTGAAGCACGTGCTTTGGTGGAAGGGACGAGCCAAAATAGTTTTGTCGTGGCCGAAGAAGCCTTGGTGTACAAACTGCCGAAGGCCTGCGTGTTGCATTTGATGGAGGGCAACAGCCGTTTTGGTTCATATTTTTATGCTTCCGTAGCGGAAAAATTGGCCAACCGTTCCGAGTCGTCCGATGAAGACGAATTTGAAAGCCTGTTTACGGCCAAAGTGCGCGATGCTTATCGCGATAATGCGGTGTGGCTGGATGGTAATGCAACGGTTTTGGAGGCGGCGCATGTGATGAAGGAGCGCAAAACCAAAACGCTTTTATTACATCATGAAGGGAAGACCGGTTTGTTCACTGAATCGGCGTTCCGCGACATTGTGATTGAAGGCGCTTCGTTTGACGATCCGGTATATAAGTGGTCGCCGCCGCAATTGATTACCGCAGATATTGATGATTTTGTGTTCAATGCCTTGTTGCGCATGATGGAATCGCGCATTCAGCGCGTGATTGTGACCGAAAACGGCAAAGCCATCGGCGCTTTAGAGCAGCTCGATATTTTGGCGTATTTTTCCAACCACACTCATGTGGTGGTACAGCGCATTGAAAAGGCTGAAAGTATCGACGATTTGGCCGAACTGGCGGCACATATGAACGGCTCGATTCAAGCTTTGCAGAAAAACGGCGTACGGGCAAAGCAGTTGGCGCAGTTGATGCGGGTGTCGAACAGCGCTTTGTTTGAAAAAGCATGGAGGCTGCTGGCTTCGGAGCATTTATATGAACATTCTTGCTTATTGGTAATGGGGTCGGAAGGGCGCAGTGAGCAGATTTTGAAAACCGACCAAGACAATGCGCTGATTTTAGCCGAAGGCGTGGATTTGGCCGAAGCGCAAGCGACAGCGGAAAAATTCTCTGCCGCGTTGGAGCTTTTCGGCTATCCGCCGTGCAAAGGCGGGATTATGGTGTGCAATCCGATGTGGCGCAAGCCGATTGGCGAGTTTAAAAAGATGATCGGAGGTTGGCTGAGTTCGGCCACTCCGGCCAACATGATGAATTTGGCGATTTTCATCGATGCCAAAGCGGTGGCGGGCGATGTGTCGCTATTAGATGAGCTGAATAATTACCTTTACCGCCGCATGGATAAAGATGTCGGCATTTTGATGAATTTTGCCCGCGCGGTGGATTTGTTTGAAGACCACAGCCGTCGCTTTATGCCGCGTCTGCTGCAGCGTAACAATAGAAAAATGGACGTAAAAAAAATCGGTATTTTCCCGATTGTGCACGGCGTGCGCGCGTTGGCTTTGGAAGCACGTTTGGAGGCGAATAATTCATTTGAGCGTATCAATATCTTGGTGGCACGCAATATTTTGGAGCCGCAAGCCGGCCGCGATCTTGCCGAAGCTTTGGGCTATTTGATGGATTTGCGTTTGAAAGGCGGCTTGATGGCCTTGAATGATCCCATGCGGAAGCTGAATAATCAGGTCGATACCGATAAGCTTTCCACGCTCGAGCGCGATTTACTGAAAGATTCGCTGAATGTGGTGAAACGCTTTAAGCAAACGGTGCGCCATCATTTCCATCTGGGAGGGTGAGCCATGTTTGATAAACTGAAACGGGCCTATTACCGACATCATCTGAAAGATTCGAAATACACGTTTCTTTATGACGGGCACCCTGATGAAATGGTGAGCATTGATTGCGAGACCACAAGCCTGAATGTGAAAGAGGCGGAAATCATTTCCATCGGGGCGGTGAAAATCCGCGGTAATACCATTTTGACCAGCGAACCGTTTTATGTGTTGGTGAAGCCTGAAGGCATGATGGAGGCCACCAATGTGACGGTACACGGTTTGCGCCCGAAAGACCTTTCAGACGGCATTTCGGTTGAAGAGGCTTTGTATCAACTGCTGGATTTTATCGGCGGCAGGCCGCTGGTGGGCTATTATTTAGAATACGATGTGGCGATGATTGATAAGTTCCTGAAGCCTTTAATCGGCATTCCGTTGCCGAACCGTCAGATTGAAGTGTCGGCGGTGTATTTTAAACAAGAGGTGAAGAAAAATTTCTATTACAACGATTACGTTGATTTACGAATGGCCAGTATGATTAAAACTTTGCGGATTCCGGATTTGCCTCGCCACAATGCCCTTAACGATGCCATTAATGTGGCGATGATGTGGCAGGCGATACAGGCCAGAAAATAAGATGGGAATTGTAACAATCGGTTTTGATTAGAAAAACCGATGTCTATCATCAGTTAAACTGATAACAAAAGGCCGTCTGAAAGTGTTTCAGACGGCCTTTTTACGGTTTTTTTTGAACAGCATTTTTGAGTGGTTTTGTAGAAAAACTCCCAAAATTTTGAATTTTGCAAATAAAAAAGCAGGAAATTTGTGTAAAAAAAGGTTAATTATAAAGCAATTTCAATTTATGTAACATCTAAACATTAATATTTTTACTGCATGAAATTGGCTAAGGTTAAATCGGATTAAAATTTTTTAACTGCTTGTTGCATAAAAATTTTTGTGAAAAAACTTATCAACTTTATTGATAAATTATTAATTCGGATTCATACGGCGTATTTTCATTTCGGCCTGCCGGACTTAGTTATAAGGGTGATATTGAAAGCATAATGAATTGTGCTATTCTGAATTCAAGGCAGTTTTGCCTGTTGCAGTAACACTAATCAAAAATCAAGAAACAAAAAATTCCGGCGCAGGGCATAGCGGTTTGCACTGATGACCGGGGTATTCTCTACAATCATAAGGAGAGCATCATGTCCGATAATAAACAAAATATGACGGCCTATTGGAAAGCCAATGTACGTCTGATTTTGGGCTGCATGATTGTGTGGGCACTCTGTTCGCATGTAATCGCCATCTTCCTTCGCCCGGCTTTAATGGGCATTGAGATTTTTAATATCGATATCGGTTTCTGGTTTGGCCAACAAGGTTCGATGTTGACCTTTATTGCCATCATTTTCTTCTATTCGTGGAGAATGAACAAAATCGATGAAGCATTCGGTGTACACGAGGAGTAAATCATGAGTCAATTTTGGATTAACGTCTTATTTGTGAGTGCGTCGTTTGCGCTCTATTTCGGTATCGCGATTTGGGCGCGTGCCGGTTCGACCAAAGAATTCTATGTGGCAGGCGGCGGCGTGCATCCGGTGTTGAACGGTATGGCTACCGGTGCCGACTGGATGAGTGCTGCATCGTTTATTTCCATGGCCGGGATGTTGGCGATGAGCGGCTACGCCGCTTCGGCTTATCTCATGGGTTGGACCGGCGGCTATGTATTACTGGCTCTGCTGCTGGCACCATACTTGCGCAAATTCGGTAAGTTTACTGTGCCGGACTTTATCGGCGACCGTTTCTACAGCCGGCAAGCCCGCCTGATTGCCGTGGCCTGTTTGATTTTGGCCTCGACAACTTATGTAATCGGCCAAATGACCGGTGCCGGTGTAGCATTCTCCCGTTTCTTGGAAGTGAGCAATACTACCGGTTTGATTATCGCGGCGTTTGTGGTGCTTTTTTACGCGGTATTGGGCGGTATGAAGGGCATTACTTATACCCAAGTTGCGCAATATGTGGTGCTGATTATTGCCTATACCATTCCGGCGGTGTTCATCTCGTTGGAAATGACCGGCAACCCGATTCCGCCATTGGGCTTATTCGGCAATGATGCCGCTACCGGTGTGCCTTTACTGCAAAAATTGGATGGTTTGGTGACCGATTTGGGCTTTGCGTCTTATACCGCCGATGTGCCCGACAAGGTGAATATGTTCTTGCTGACCATGTCGCTGATGATTGGTACCGCAGGTTTGCCACACGTGATTATCCGTTTTTTCACAGTTCCGAAAGTATCGGATGCCCGTTCTTCAGCCGGTTGGGCGCTGGTGTTCATCGCCTTGCTTTACACTACTGCACCTGCTGTCGGTTCTATGGCGCGTATCAACCTGATTGAAACCGTGTATCCGCAAGGTGTTCAGTCTGCACCGTTGGAATACAAAGCACGTCCCGAATGGATGAAAACTTGGGAAAACACCGGTTTGCTGAAGTTTGAAGATAAAAACAGCGACGGCCGCATCCAATACTACAACGACAAAGCCAAAGATTTCCCGGCGGCCCAAGAGCGTGGTTGGGAAGGCAATGAGTTGGCCGTCAACAACGACATCATGGTCTTGGCGAATCCTGAAATTGCAAATCTGCCAAGCTGGGTAATCGGCCTGATTGCCGCCGGTGGATTGGCTGCCGCACTCTCCACCGCTGCCGGTTTGCTGCTCGCCATCTCGTCTGCCATCTCGCATGATTTGATTAAGAAAACACTCAAACCTGATATTGGCGACAAAGGCGAATTGATGGCCGCGCGTGTGTCGATGACAATTGCGATTGTGATTGCGACATGGTTGGGTATCAACCCGCCGGGTTTTGCGGCGCAAGTAGTGGCACTGGCCTTCGGTATTGCAGCCGCTTCGATTTTCCCGACTTTGATGATGGGTATTTTCTCGAAACGTGTGAATGACAAAGGCGCAGTTGCCGGTATGTTGGTTGGTTTGATTTCGACTTGTGTGTACATTTTCCTGTACATGGGCTGGTTCTTCATTCCGGGTACCAACACTTTTGAAAACACCCCTGAAAACTGGATTTTCGGTATTTCCCCACTGGGTTTCGGCCCGATTGGTGCGGTGTTGAACTTTGCGGTTGCCTTCATCGTGTCGGCAATGGGTAAAGAGCCGCCACAAGATGTACAAGACTTGGTAGAAAGCGTGCGTTATCCACGCGGCGCAGGCGAAGCTATCGACCACTAATCCATGCAGTAAGCAAAACGTGGGTTGAAACAAACCCGCGTTTTTTATATCAAGCTGAAAATACTTTTCAGACGGCCTAGAAACACCTATCATGCCGTTCGAAAACAAAAACACATCAAAGGAACGTTTATGCTGTGGGAACTCATTGCCACCGTTACCGCCGGTTTCGGCGCTGCCGGTATCGCGCTGGTTTTGCGCACGATGTTCAAAAAATTACCGAAATGGCTGATTCCTGCCGCAGCCGGTTTGGGCATGATCGGGTTTCAAGTGTTTAGTGAATACACTTGGTTTGAGCATACCCGTTCACGATTGCCGTCTGAAACCAAAGTGGTGGCCGGAATTCCCGAAACGGCTTTTTACAAGCCGTGGTCGTATGTTAAGCCACAGGTATTGAAATTCGTTGCTGTGGATACCGCTAACGTGGAAACCGTTGATCCAGAGCGCAACATCCGCCGCGCCAATCTGTATTTCTTCGAGCGCCGCATGAGCGCGCAAGCCTTACCGGTGTGGATAGACTGCCATAACCAATTGCAATCCGATATTGCCGATCCCGCCAAACAGGTATGGGGTAAAACGGGTTATACTGAGAATATCGTTGCTGCGGTGTGTCGTTGACGAATCTTAAGAGATGCAGAAAATCCTAAAACAATCATTCACGCAGAAAATAAAAGCTGTTTTGCATAAGAAGTGTAAACAACCCGACGATTTCCTACATTTCAGGCCGTCTGAAAATCATTTTTCAGACGGCCTTTCATCTTATTTAATCCAAATTCAACATCGGCATTTCTTTTACTTCCTCCATCACCACATAGCTGCGGCTTTCGGCAGCGGCAGGCAGTTGCAGCAGAATATTGCCCAGCATATCGCGATAAGCCGACATATCCGGCAGGCGCACTTTAATCAGATAATCATATTCGCCCGATACCAGGTGACACTCCAAAATCTGCGGAATATGCGCTACTTCGCGGCGGAAGTCTTCAAAAATATTGCCCGATTTTGAGCGCAATTTAATTTCCACAAATACCAGCAAGCTTTGTCCGAGAGCGTGCGGATTCAGATGCGCATGATAGCCGGTGATAAAATGATCGCGTTCCAAACGGCGCACGCGCTCGGTCACCGGTGTGGTGGATAAGCCGACTTTTTCGGCCAATTCGGTCATCGGAATACGCGCGTTTTGTTGCAGTAATTTTAAGATTTTCAAATCGGTTTTATTCAATTCCTTCATGGTTAAAATCACTTTTTAAAAATTACTTTTCAGGATAATAATTTATAAAATTAAAAAAATAAAGTGAAATATCCTGATAAAAATCGACTACACTACACTACATTTATTTTGTATAGAAGCAATGGAGAGGTATGAACGTAGTGGTTTTGGGTGCCGGCGTAACCGGCATCGCAACGGCTTGGTATTTATTGGAAAAAGGCCATCAGGTGACGGTGATTGACCGGGCGGAAGCGGCGGCGCAGGAAACCAGTTTTGCCAATGCAGGCCAGCTTTCCTACGGCTACACCACGCCTTGGGCGGCGCCCGGTATTCCCGCCAAAGCAGCCAAATGGCTGTTTCGCCCGCATTCGCCTTTGATTTTGAAACCCGACGGTAGCCGTTTCCAATGGCAATGGCTGATGAGTATGCTGCAAAACTGCACCGCCGAGCGTTACCAAACCAATAAAGAACGCATGGTGCGGATTTCTGAATACAGCCGCGAGATGTTCCGCCGCTTTGAAGCCGAAACCGGTTTGGATTTCGAAGGCCGCCACAAAGGTACATTACAGATTTTCCGCACGCAAAAAGAAGTGGCTGCTGCGGCAAAAGACATTGAAGTCTTGGAGGAATACGGTGTGCCGTATCAGCGATTGCAGCCGGAAGAATGCCTGCAATTCGAGCCGGCTTTGCACCATGCTTTGGGCAAAATCGCCGGGGCGCTGCATCTGCCCAATGACAGCACAGGCGATTGCCATCTGTTCACCCGGCGGTTGCAGGACTTATGCGAAGACAAGGGCGCGGTGTTTAAGTTTGAACACAACATTGAGCGCATCGAGCATCAAGGCCAAAACATTACTGCTGTCATCGCCAACGGCCAATGCTTTGAAGCCGACCGCTTCGTGTGCTGCCTGGGCAGCTTCAGCCGTACGGTGATGGCGCAATTAGGCTTGGATTTACCGATTTATCCGGTAAAAGGCTACTCGCTCACTGTGCCGATTACCCATGGCGATGAAGCGCCGGTATCGACGATTTTGGACGAAACCTACAAAGTCGCCATCACCCGCTTCAACGACCGCATCCGCGTCGGCGGTATGGCCGAATTATCGGGTTATGAAATCAAGCTGCCGCAAGAGCGGCGCGAAACCTTGGCTTTGGTGGTGCAGGATTTGTATCCGCGGGGCGGCGATGTGGGCAAAGCCACGTTCTGGAGCGGCTTGCGTCCGATGACACCCGACAGTACGCCCATCATCGGCGCAACGCAATATGCGAATTTGTTCTTAAATACAGGTCACGGCACTTTGGGCTGGACGATGTCGCTTGGTTCCGGTCGTATCACCGCTGATTTGGTGAGCGATGTTACCCCCGAAATCCGTACCGACGATTTAGGCATGGCCCGCTACGCTTGAATCAGGGCTGTCTGAAACAATAGGCCGTTTGAAATACCCAATTTATTTTCAGACGGCCTTAATCAGTTTCCATATTTGAAAAACAACACAATCAGCCTATAATAAACAACATACAGGCCGTCTGAAAAGTCGGTCGGCTGGGAAATTCAGGTTTATCTTTCCCGGACGGACCGACTCAAACAAAGGATAAAACATGCGCCCCTTACAAGCCGAAATCCGTTTGGATCATCTGCGCCACAATTACCAAACCTTAAAAAATATTCACGGCAACAAACTCTTGGCAGTAGTCAAGGCCAATGCCTACGGCCACGGTGCGGTGCGTTGTGCGCATGCTTTGGCCGATTTGGCCGACGGTTTCGCCGTGGCGGCTTTGGAAGAAGCGGTTGAATTGCGCGAAAGCGGCATCGACAATCCGATTGTGTTGCTCGAAGGCGTGTTTGATGTGGCCGAATATGCCCGCATCGATGAATACGAACTCTGGCCTGCGGTGGGCAACCAATGGCAATTGGAAGGTTTGGTGCATCACGAATGGCAAAATCCCGTAACCGTATGGTTGAAAATGGATTCCGGTATGCACCGCACCGGCTTCTTCCCGCATAATTACGCCGCCGCCTACACTGCGTTGAAACAATGCCAACACGTTGCCGACATTGTTAAATTCAGTCATTTTGCCTGCGCCGACGAGCCGGAAAACGGTATGACCGAAATGCAGATTGAAGCCTTCGATTTGGGCTGCGAAGGCTTGGCAGGCGAAGAAAGTTTGGCCAATTCGCCGGCGATTTTGAATGTACCTGAAGCGCGCCGCGATTGGGGCAGGGCGGGGCTGGCTTTGTATGGCGTGTCGCCGTTTGGCGGTGTTGATGAGCGTTTGAAACCGGTAATGCGCCTGACTTCGTGCGTGTTCGGCGAACGCGTGTTACAGCCACATTCGCCGATTGGCTATGGTGCCACGTTTTATACGTCCAAATCCACCCGCGTCGGCCTGATTGCCTGCGGTTATGCCGACGGCTATCCCCGTCGGGCCTCCACCGATTCGCCCGTTGCCGTGGACGGTAAGCGCAGCCGTGTGATCGGCAGAGTGTCGATGGATATGATGACCATCGAACTCAACGCCGCCCAAGACGGCTTGGGGCATGAAGTCGAGCTGTGGGGCGATGTGGTCAATATCAACGAAGTCGCCCGAGCCGCCGGTACAATTGCGTATGAATTATTGTGCAACATCAAACGGGCAAAATTCACTTATTACGAATAAAACTGTTTGGATTTGATGATAAAGCCGTCTGAAAATCGCATTTTCAGACGGCTTTTGTTTTTGAATATTGACACGTGATATTTAAAATCTGATATAGTTATCTCAATTTTATAAAAATGAGATAAGAAATGAGAAAAGTTGAAAAACCATCTACATTTCATCATCTTATGATGAAGTATGCTGAGAAGCTTAATCAAGTGTTAACGATGGATTTATCGGATATTACAACGGATTATATCCATTGGGACAAATTGCGCAGATATAATAGAAATACTGAAGTTGTTGAAAAAAAATGGCTGAAAATCAAATTAGCCAGGATTGCAACGTTAAGAAAGATAGAACTTTCGGATAAAAATGGTGTGCCGTTTCAGTTTAATCTTCCGAATAACTGTTTTGCCTTGATTCATAAGATTGACGAATTAAGGGCAAGGCTGACACAGTATTACATGGAAAAAGGCCAGAAAAGCGAATTTTTGTCCAATACGTTGAAATTTGAAGAATCGATTTCGAGTTCGCAATTGGAGGGAGCTGCGACGACTAGGGTAGTTGCGCTGCAAATGCTGGAGGAAGAACGAAAACCGAAAACCACCGATGAAAAAATGATTTTTAATAATTATTGTTTAATGAAGGAAGTGGCAGCAAGAAAGCAGGATAAACTCAGTATTGAACTTATACTTAAACTTCATCATATCGCTACAGATGGGATTGATGATGAAAAAATTAAGCCTGGTATGATAAGAGATAATGATGATGTTTATGTGGTTAACTATCAAAACGACCCTGTTCATATTCCGCCCAAGTACATGGAATTGACGGAGCGTTTGCAGGCTTTGTGTGATTTTGCAAATGCGGATAATCAGGAAAAAACATTTATTCATCCTATTGTTAAAGCAATTATCCTCCATTTTATGATTGGTTACGAGCACCCGTTTTGCGACGGTAACGGCAGAACGGCAAGAGCATTATTTTACTGGTTTATGATGAAAAACGGATATAGTGAGTTTGAATATATTTCAATCAGCAAATTATTAAAAAATGCTGCTGCAAAATATGCTGCTTCATACCTTTATACAGAAACTGACGACAATGATTTGACTTATTTCATCATTTACCAACTGCAGACCATTAAGAATGCGATTGAGGAATTATTCAGATTTTTAGATAAGAAAAATCAGGAATTTCAGGAAACATTGAATTGGCTGTCCAATACATCGATTGCTGATGAATTAAATGCTAAAGAGATTATTTTGCTGAAAAAAGCCATTAAAAACCCGGGAAAGGTTTTTATGGCTAAAGAAGTGAAAAATCTGTTGGGCGTGGGCGATAATACAGCTAGAAAATATTTAGAAAATCTCTGCCGGCATAAAATCCTGATGAAATCTTTGTTGGGGCGGACAACGATGTATATTGCCCGGCAAGATATTGTCAATTTATTGAATCAGCGCAAGAAGTAAATCAGGGAGAGGCCGTCTGAAAACTCAATTTTCAGACGGTCTTACTAGCAGTAGCCATACCCATTACTGTATGGGTGAGGTATGGGTGGTTTCCTGTTGGGCAGTCAAATTAACGTCTGAATTCTGTTCCGCCGGTCTTATAGTGAAAACCCCAAATTTTCCATACAAAATCGGGCGTAGGTTGCGGTTAGTGAGGTACGGGCGTAACCCAACAAAACCTTATATTGCTAGATATTTTAAATCATGCCGGGTCAAAACCCATCCTACGCATTAATTGGAAACCGTACGGATTATTAGGTGTTTTTACTATACATAAATTTTAGGTTTTATGCAGATTACGGCTTGCTATTTTTCTTTTTATTCCATGTAAACCAATACATTCTAATCATTGCGAGGACGGAAATTATAAAGCCCATTAACAGTATCTTAGGTATATTGAATTTAATAGAGGTATTATTAATTGCATCAGATAGAATGCTACTCCAGTTAATTTCCATATCATGAATTAAATATTCAAGTATCTGGAAAATTGGATAAAAAATGACACCTATAAAAATAATTACAATAATCCCCAGCACTGAAAAACAAAAAGAAACCAAAAATTTTCTAATAAACCTCATACTAAATCCTAATATATCTAATCAATTCTGCAATCTTTGGAAGAGCGGTTCGTCGCCTTATGGTGTTTTTCGGTCAATTCACTATATAATGAACCACATTTTCATTTGCGGAGCAAACCCATGAGTCATTCTGTGATTACCGTTATCGGCAAAGACCGTGTCGGCATTGTATATGATGTATCCAAAATTCTTTCGGAAAATCGAATCAATATCCTCAATATCAGCCAGCAGTTGATGGACGATTTTTTCACCATGATTATCTTGGTAGATACGGCAAAATGTCCGAAATCCCGTCAGGAAATGTTGGACGTATTCGCAGCCGAGAGCCAAAAACTGGCGCTGGATATCCGTATGCAGAACGAGGAAATTTTCCAAGCCATGCACCGTATTTGAAAGGCCGTCTGAAAAATGAGTATCCAATCCAGCGAGATTTTAGAAACCGTCAAAATGGTTGCCGACCAGAATTTTGACGTGCGCACCATCACCATCGGCATTGATTTGCACGACTGCATCAGCAGCGATATTGATGTACTGAACCGAAATATCTACAACAAAATCACCACTGTCGGCAAAGATTTGGTGGCTACAGCCAAGCATTTGTCGGCCAAATACGGTGTGCCGATTGTGAACCAGCGCATTTCTGTTACGCCGATTGCCCAAATTGCCGCAGCGACCAAGGCCGGTTCTTATGTCAGTGTGGCGCAAACCTTGGATAAAGCCGCCAAAGCCATCGGCGTGTCGTTTATCGGCGGTTTTTCTGCCTTGGTGCAAAAAGGCATGTCTCCTTCTGATGAAGTGTTGATCCGCTCGATTCCGGAAGCGATGAAAACAACCGACATTGTGTGCGCTTCTATCAATATCGGTTCCACCCGTGCCGGCATCAATATGGATGCGGTGAAATTGGCAGGTGAAACCATCAAACACACCGCTGAGATTACGCCGGAAGGTTTCGGCTGCGCCAAAATCGTGGTGTTCTGCAACGCGGTGGAAGACAATCCGTTTATGGCGGGTGCGTTCCACGGCTCGGGTGAAGCGGATGCAATTATTAACGTCGGCGTATCCGGCCCGGGTGTGGTGAAAGCAGCTTTGGAACATTCCAATGCGACTACCTTGACTGAAGTGGCCGAAGTGGTGAAAAAAACCGCCTTCAAAATCACCCGTGTGGGCGAGTTGATTGGCCACGAAGCATCTAAAATGTTGAATATTCCGTTCGGTATTCTGGATTTGTCTTTGGCGCCGACTCCTGCAGTCGGTGATTCCGTTGCCCGTATTCTCGAAGAAATGGGCTTGAGCGTGTGCGGCACACACGGCACCACTGCCGCTTTGGCCTTATTGAATGATGCCGTGAAAAAAGGCGGCATGATGGCATCGAGTGCCGTCGGCGGCTTGAGCGGCGCATTTATTCCGGTTTCAGAAGACGAAGGTATGATTGCCGCTGCTGAAGCAGGTGTGTTGACCTTGGATAAGCTTGAAGCTATGACCGCCGTGTGTTCGGTTGGTCTGGATATGATTGCCGTACCGGGTGATACCCCAGCGCACACTCTTTGCGGCATCATTGCCGACGAAGCCGCCATCGGCATGATCAACGGTAAAACTACCGCCGTGCGCATCATTCCGGTTACCGGTAAAGGAGTGGGCGAAAGCGTCGAATTCGGCGGTCTGTTGGGCTATGCACCGATTATGCCGGTCAAAGACGGTTCGTGCGAAGTATTCGTTAACCGTGGCGGCCGTATTCCTGCTCCGGTGCAGTCGATGAAAAACTAACCGTGATGGAAGCACATTAATAAAAGGCCGTCTGAGTTGCTGATTTTATCGTGCCAAAGTTTTCAAAGTCACAAGGCCGTCTGAAACATTAAATTTCAGACGGCCTTGTTATATTTTACCGCATTAAATCAAATTAATTCTTTGCATCGTCAGCAAAGTATTTGGCTTTGATTTGCTCGTATTCGCCGCTTTCGCGTACTTTTTTCAGCGCATTATTCAGCATTTGGACAGTGGCTTCATCGCCTTTGCGGGTAGCGATGCCGTAGTTTTCAACGGTGAAATCAGGCAGGGTAACAAAATCCATGCCTTTGGTCGGGTTGTTTTTCACATAGTTGGCAATCACAGCGCTGTCGCTCACCACGGCATCCAAACCGCCGTTTTCCAATTCTTTAACTACTAACGGTACGGTTTCAAAGCGGGCGATTTTCGGACTGTCGTTGCCTAACAGTTTAGACACGGAAAAGTCGCCGGTTTGGCCGGTTACCACGCCGACTTTGTTCAGATTTTTCAAGTCTTCGGAGTTGGCGATACTTTTGCCTTGCGGTACCAATACTACTTGGGCGATTTCAAAATACGAGTCGGTAAATTCCATCGATTGTTTACGTTCATCTGTGATGGTCACGCCGGAAATCACGATGTCTACATCACCATTTTTCAGTGCCGGGAACAGGCTTTCCCAAGGCTGGTGTTTGTATTCGATTTTGAAGTTGCCGGCTTTGGCCATAGCATCCATCAAGTCAACGTCGAAGCCTTCAACGTTACCGTTGGCATCGCGTGATTCGAATGGGGCAAATTCGGCATTCATGGCCACGCGGTATACTTTATTTGGGTCGGCAGCAGGTGCGGCACCGGCGGTGTCTTTGCTTTGGCCGCCGCATGCGCCCAAGGTCAGTGCCGAGCAAGCGATGGCTGCGGCAATCCATTTTTTCATGTTCATGGCGAGTCTCCTCTATGTGGTATGTGGTGAATCGAAATTAAATAAAACGCGATTTTAGCATAAGCCTATAATGGCAGGGAAATGCGCGGCATAAACTTTTTGCAGTTTATCGGATTGAATCAGTGCTCTTTTTCGCGGAAAAAAGCGTAAGTCACGTCGTGGAACAAATCCGTGTGCGGGCTGTCTTCGTAGTTGAGTTCGGCCAAGGCATCTTCAAATGCCAGTTGAATAGATTCAACCGCGTCTTGGGCCGTATCGCCGGGTAGGGCGCGAATCAGGCCTTTGAGTGCGGTTGCCAAAACGTGATTCTGCATGCGCAAAACTTCGTTTGACTCTTCCAAAAATTCTAATCGTTGCTCAATGCTGCTCATGTCTATTCCTTAGGAATCTGATAGAATGCCGCATTATAGCAAATCAAGCGGTTTGATTGCGAAACGGAAATTGCAACGAGATAAAAATGGATACCAAAAAGCCAAGCCCTTCATCGGAAACGGAAAACGATTTCAACTGGGAACGCCGGTTGGAGCAATTGCGCCAGACCCGTCAGATTAACGCGCCTTACGCACACGCGCCCTTGATTCGCGAATCGAAAGATGCGCGCCGGAATGTCGCTAAAACCGACAAACCTTATGAGCTCGATCAAAAATCGCGCGATAAGGTATTGAAGGAATACATGCGCAAATGGCAGGAAGAACACAATGTCGAAGTGGCGCAACATGAAGACATCGAAACCGACGATATGGTGTTGCTGCAGGAAAACTGGTTGAGCGCGCAAAACGCCTTGCAAATGCGCGTTTCCGAAAAACACATCGAATCGACCCGTACCGTGTGGCTGAATCCGAAACGCCAAACCGTTGAATTTCCCGGGCCGCAAGATAAAAACGAAGAAGCCATGCCGTCTGAAAATATGAATGAAACCGAGCATTCAGACGGCCTTGACGATGCCGAACAAAAAGTGGTGGTAAATATCAATATATTGAATCCTCAGGCCGTCGGCCGCCGGGAAGTGTTTTGCATATCCGAACAAGAATTGGCCGAGCGTCTCATCAAGCGCATGCGCCCGCACGTTACTGATGCAGTAAACGGCATGATTCGGGTCGCCCTGCAAAAACAAATGGCTTTGCTTTCTTATAATTTGCAGCAAACTTTAAACGAACAAGCACCGGCCTTGGTGGAAGATTTGCTTGATCACAATGTGAAAAAAGTGCTGGCCGATTTGAAATACGAAATGAAATACAAGCGTGAGAAATAAGCCGAATGAATAAATGGATTTGGATTGCCGTTGTTGCTGCGGCGTTTTTCGGCTACCAAAAATGGCAGGATACAGCGCAAGATCCGCAGCAGGGGCAAACGCAGTCAAGGCCGTCCGAACACGGTCAAACGCGTTCCGGCCAATCCGCGGCAAATGGCAATGCCGAAGCGGTATTGCAACGTGCATTTGAAGAGCGGCGAAGCAAGCTGCAAATCGAAGGCGAAGGCGTGGTGAAAAAGACCTTGCCTGATGACAACAAAGGCTCGCGCCATCAACGCTTTATCTTGAAATTATCCAGCGGCCAAAGCTTATTGGTGGCGCACAATATCGACTTGGCCGATAAAATCAAAGGCTTGAAAAAAGGCGATACCGTGCGTTTTTACGGCGTATACGAATGGTCGGAACAAGGCGGAGTGATTCATTGGACGCACCATGACCCGAACGGCCGGCATATTGACGGCTGGTTGAAACACAACGGCAAGATCTATCAATGATTATTTAAGGCCGTCTGAAATCATATTACTTTCAGACGGCCTGAGTTGTAGGAAATCGACGGGCTGTTTACAATTTTTATGCACAACGGCTTTTGTTTTTTGCCCGAACGATTGTGTTAGGATTTTCGAGCGTTATTAAGAACCATGCGGCTTTGCCGTGCCTTTCGGTATTCTTGGCAACGTTCGGAATCCCCAAACGGGCCCTCAGGCAAAAAAAGAAAAAGTGTAAACAACGCTGGGATTTCTACACCTGAGTTATTCAAAAATAGAATGGCTAATATTAGTTTTATCTTAATAATGAATATCTGATTCCGCACGCTTTTTGTTCTTGAAACCAAATTAAAATCGGCGCAAAATATTAACAAATTACATGAAGGCCGATACAGCAGACGCAATGCTGCTTTTTTTATTTCCGTTTTCAGACGGCCTTGAACATTCAGGATTCAATCATGACGAAAAAGCTTCATCCGCAAACCTTGGCCATCCGCGCCGGCAAAGAGCAAACCGCTTACAACGAACACAACCAAGCTCTGTTTCTGACAAGCAGCTTTATGTGGGAAAGTGCGGCGCATGCGGCGGATTTGTTCTCGAAAAAAGTTAAAGGCTTTACCTATACCCGCACCGCTAACCCGACCACCGCTGCTTTTGAAAAACGAGTGGCGGCTTTGGAAGGCGCAGATCGCGCGGTGGCCACATCGACCGGCATGTCGGCGATTCAGGCGGCGTTTTTGACTTTTTTAAGTGCGGGCGATCATGTGATTTGCAGCCGCGGCTTGTTCGGCACGACTGTCGGTTTTATCGATACCGTAGTGAAACGCTTCGGCATTGAGGTGAGCTATGTCTCGACCGTTGATGTGGCCGAATGGCGTGCTGCAGTGCAGGGCAACACCAAGCTGTTTTTTTTGGAAACGCCGTCTAATCCGTTGAGCGAGGTGGCCGATTTGCAGGCTTTGGCAGCTTTAGCACATGAGAATAAGGCTTTATTGGTGGTGGACAACAGCTTGATGTCGCCATTCGGCCAGCAGCCTTTGCAATGCGGTGCCGACATTTCCGTGCAATCCGCGACTAAAGCGATTGACGGTCACGGCCGCGTGGCGGGCGGCGTGTTGTCCGGTTCGGAAGCTTTGATGAATCAAGTGGCGGTATATGCCAATTCTTGTGGTTTGGCGATTTCGCCGTTTAACTCATTTGAATTGCTGACCGGTATTGAAACGCTTTCCATCCGTATGGAAAAGCAATTTGATAATGCGCTGAAAGTGGCGAAATGGCTGCAACAGCAGCCGCAGGTGAAAGCGGTGTATTATGCCGGTCTGCCCGATCATCCGCAGCGTGAACTGGTTGAACGCCAGCAAAACGGCGGCGGCATTGTGGTCGGTTTCGAATTGGCCGGCCAAGATGCGGCATGGAAAGTGATTGACGGCGTGAACGTGTTTTCGCGTACGGCCAACTTGGGCGATGTGCGCTCGACCGTCACCCATCCGTGGACAACCACCCACGCACGTATGTCGCCGGAAGACAAGCTGGCCGCCGGTATCCGTCAAGGCTTGGTACGTTTGTCGGTCGGCTTGGAGCATGTCGATGATTTAATCGGTGATTTGCAACAGGCCTTGGCTTAGTCCTATAATATTGGCAAAAGATTGTTTATTGTTCAGACGGCCTGATGAAGGCTATGAGGCCGTCTGAAACATCACACCAATGAAAAAGGAAAAAAACACATGGATGAGGCCGTTTTCGCCACTTGGGCGATGAGAATCTGCTTAACGGGTCTGATTATTTTTTTGGGCTTTATCGTTTACAAGCTGGGCAAAGAATCGAAAGCCGGTAAATTCGGCATGTTTATGCTGTTTTTCGTGCTGGGCTTCGGTGTGTTCGGCTTTGTGTTTAAAGAATTTTTGATTAATTTTTTGGTGATTCCGAAATAAAGGCTAAGCCAAATAAAATGCCGTCTGAAACTAATGTTTCAGACGGCATTTTATTTGTATATAGTGAATCAACCAAATTTTCTGTACAAACCAGTAAATCAATGATAGTTGAAATATGGTTTTGGTGGGCAACAAGTTGCCCACCCTACGGCAGCTAATCCCTTCCCGCCAACGGTAGGGTGCGTGCCAAAGCACGCACGGGTTCTTTAACTCACATTGATGCCGTCTGAAAATTTGGAACAGGCCGTTTACGTTGTAATACTTTTAAAGTGAATTCACTATAGTGAATCCACTTTAAAATAGTACGGTGTTGGTTCGCCTAGCCGTTATCTATACTGTCTTCGGCTCGCCGCTTTGTCCTGATTTTAAAGTGAATCCACTATATAAGCCGGTTAAGCTTTCAGAGCAGCTGCTTCTTTGGCCAGGCGGGTGATGGCCGCCCAATCTTGGTTTTCCACCGCATCTTTTGGGGTCAGCCATGAGCCGCCGACGCACAACACATTCGGCAAGGCTAAGTATTCCGGTGCGCTTTCCAAAGTGATGCCGCCGGTCGGGCAAAAGCGGATGTCAGGGTAAGGGCCGTACAAGGCCTTGAGCATGGCTTTGCCGCCGACTACTTCGGCAGGGAACAGCTTCAAGGTGTCGATGCCGTGTTCCAAGGCCAATTGCACTTCGCTCGGTGTGGCTACGCCCGGAATCAATGGAATGCTGCTTTGATGGCTGGCTTTGGCCAAAGTTTCGTGCAAACCCGGGCTGATGGCGAATACTGCACCGGCATCTTCCACGGCTTTGAGTTGCTCGGGGGTGGTTACCGTGCCTGCGCCGACAATGGCGTTTGGCACTTCTTTGGCAATCAGACGGATGGCATCCACGCCGACCGGCGTGCGCAAAGTGATTTCCAGCGTCGGAATGCCGCCTTCCACCAAGGCATGCGCCAAATCAACGGCCTTAGATAAATCGTCAATCGCCATCACAGGGATAACTGCGCCTGCGCTTAAGATTTCGCGTGGGGTGAGTGTTGCAGACATGTTTGTTCCTCGAAAATAAGTTCGCTTCGTTAACGGGTTTCAGACGGCCTTGAAAATTTATCAACAGGCCGTCTGAAAAAGGTTTAGGCAAATTCGCCGCCGAAACTCATGGCGCCGGTTTCTGCCGAGCTGGTCATACTGCGGAAGTTGGCAAACAATTCGCGGCCGCAGCCTTGCTGATTGGCGTTCAAATCAATTTGATCGACTTCGCGTGCCGCCCATTCGTTTTCGTTGATGAGTACGTTTAATTCGCCGGTGACGGAATCGAAGCGGATTAAATCACCGGTGCGGATTTTGCCGATGCCGCCGCCCATCAAGGCTTCAGGTGTCATGTGGATGGCAGCCGGAACTTTGCCCGACGCGCCCGACATGCGGCCGTCGGTCAGCAGCGCCACTTTGAAACCGCGGTCTTGCAAAATGCCCAAAGGCGGGGTGAGTTTGTGTAATTCGGGCATACCGTTGGCACGCGGGCCTTGGTAGCGCACCACGCACACAAAGTCGCGTTCAAGTTCGCCGCGGTCAAAAGCTTCCAATACTTCGCGCTGGTCATTGAACACGATGGCAGGAGCTTCGATGATGCGGCAGCCTTCGCGGATGGCGGATACTTTAATCACGCCGCGGCCGATGTTGCCTTGCATCAGGCGCAAACCGCCGTCCGGCGAGAATGGGTTGTCGATTTTGCGCAAGATGTCGTCGTTGCCGCTTTCGGTCGGGGCTTCACGCCATTCCAGTTTGCCGTCAATCAAGAACGGCTCTTGGGTGTAGTGGCGCATGCCGCGGCCGGCTACGGTGTCAACATCGTCATGCAGCAAGCCCGCATCCAGTAATTCGCGAATCACAAATGGCAAACCGCCGGCTGCGGCGAAGTGGTTGACATCGGCTTTGCCGTTCGGGTAAACACGAATCAGCAATGGAATAATTGCAGAAATTTCGTCAAAATCATCCCAGTTCAAAATCACACCCGCCGCACGCGCCATGGCAACTAAGTGCATGGTATGGTTGGTCGAGCCGCCGGTGGCCATCAGGCCGATCAAGGCATTGATGAATGATTTTTCCGTCAACATTTCGCCCAATGGCAGAGCAGTGCCGTTGCGGATGCCTTGTGCCAAGTGGGCGGCACCGTAGCGGGTAAGGGCTTCGCGCAAATCGGTATAAGGATGCACAAACGCGGCGGCCGGTAAATGCACGCCCATCATTTCCATCATCATTTGGTTGGAATTGGCGGTGCCGTAGAAAGTGCAGGTGCCGGGGCTGTGGTAAGACCCCATTTCGCTTTCCAGCAAGGCATCGCGGCCGACTTTGCCTTCGGCAAACAATTGGCGGGTGCGTGCTTTGTCTTTATTGCTGATGCCGCTGGCCATCGGGCCTGCTGGTAAAAATACCGCCGGAACGTGACCGAACGATAAGGCGCCAATCATCAGACCGGGTACGATTTTGTCGCACACGCCCATATACAGGCCGCCGTCGAACATTTGGTGCGACATGCCCACAGCCGTGCTCATCGCAATCACGTCGCGCGAGAACAAAGACAATTCCATACCGGCATAACCTTGGGTAATGCCGTCACACATGGCCGGTGTCCCACCGGCAACTTGCGCGGTGGCACCGTTTTTCCGGGCTTCATCCTTAATCCAATCAGGGAAATCTTTGAAAGGCTGGTGCGCCGAAACCATGTCGTTGTAAGCGGTGATGATGCCTAAGTTAGGCACAGTTTCCTGCAGCATTTCGATTTTGATGCTTTTGGGCATGGCGGCATAACCGTGGGCAAGGTTACTGCAACCCAATTGATTGCGCTCCAAGCGGCCTTGCTGTTTGGCAGCGCGGATTTTGGCTAAATATTTGGCACGCGTTGCTTGGCTGCGGTCGATGATACGCCGGGTAATTTCCGCGAGTTTTGGATGGATAGGAGTGTGGCTCATGTATGGCTCCTTTGGGTCGATTGATACGACTCGGTTTTGTGTGGGCGGCTGCTGAGGCCGTCTGAAAGAACGGAAGCAGATATAATTGATATTATAATACAAATACTGTAATTTTGTTACAATTTATCTGATTTATCCGCATGAAGTTTGATGCAAGTCTTGGTTTTTGTTGATTGTAAGAAACTGTAATTGTGAATGTGTTAAAAACTTAAACTAAGTCAAATAAATTCTGAAAATGAAGATAGACAAAATCTGTAGCGGTGTGTAGTATTACTACTAAATTTACCGGTTCCGCCGGCTTTTCAACGGACAATACGCAGCCAAATTCTCCGATATGCTTCAATGTATCTGATTTTATGCCGATTTGTCACGTTACGGTTGTGGGTTTTAAAAAATATTTCTTAAAAAATGGTATTAAATGCCTCTTCTTGATGAAAGATGAAACATGAGTACTCAAACAAATTTTGATTTGGTGTTGTTCGGCGCAACAGGCGATTTGGCCATGCGCAAATTGCTGCCTTGTCTCTATCAGGCGCATGTGGCCGGATTGTTGAATCCGCAAGGGCGCATTTTGGGTGTGAGCCGCAGCGAAATGGATACCGAAAGCTTTTTGGCTAAGGTTGAAACCAACTCAAAAATCCATGTGAAACAAAACTTTTCCGATGAACAATGGGCATCTTTCATCAAACGCCTCGAATACCTTACCGTTGACGTAACCCGTTCTGAAGACTTTGCCGCCTTGGGCGATAAAGTCAAATCCCGCACCGACACCGAAAGCGTGGTGGTTTATCTTTCAACCGCACCGAAATTCTTTGCCCAAGCCTGTGAAAATCTGGCGGCTGTGGGTTTGAATACCGAAAATGTGCGCGTGGTCTTGGAAAAACCACTGGGCACCGATTTGGCTTCGTCGCAACAAATCAATAATGATGTGGGCAAATACTTCAAAGAAGAGCAAATCTACCGCATCGACCATTATTTGGGCAAAGAAAGCCTGCAAAACGTATTGGCCTTACGCTTTGCCAACGTGATGTTCGAGCCGATGTGGAACAATAAATACATTAAAAGTGTGCAACTCACCATCGCCGAGCAATTGGGCGTGGAGGAGCGCGGCGAGTTTTATGATATCACCGGTGCCTTGCGCGACATGGTGCAAAACCACTTGATGCAGATGTTGTGCATGACCGCGATGGAACCGCCGAAAAGCTTGGATGCCGATGATGTGCGCGATGAAAAAGTGAAAGTGATTAAATCACTGAAACCATTGACCATTGAATCGGTGAATGAAAACGTTGTTCGCGGCCAATACACGGCAGCAGGCGACATGAAAGGCTATCTGCAGGAATTGGATGTGCCGGCCGAGAGCTTCACCGAAACTTATGTGGCCATTAAAGCCGAGATCGACAATGAGCGTTGGCAAGGCGTGCCGTTTTATCTGCGTACCGGCAAACGCATGGCCGATAAAGTGGCGGAAATCGTGTTGAATTTCCGTGATTTGGACAACCATATTTTTCCGAACAGCAAACCGTTTGCCAACCGTTTGGTGATTGAGTTGCAGCCGTTTGACTCCGTGCGCTTGTGCGCGCAAGTTAAAACACCGGGCACGGGCAATAATGTCGAAGTGACGCCGATGACCATCGATTTGGACAAACAATTGGCAGGCCGTCGTCCGGAAGCTTACGAGCGTTTGCTGCTGGATGTGATTAACGGTAATCTGGCTTTGTTCAACCGCCGTGACGAATTGGAAGCCGCATGGGAATATGTGATGCCGATTTTGGATAACTGGGCGCAAAATACCCAAGCGCCACACGGCTATGATGTCCACTCATGGGGGCCTGAGGCGGCGCGCGAATTGTTGGCGCGTGACGGCAACAAGTGGCACGAAGAGCAGTAATATCTTTCAGACGGCCTTAAAATAATTAAGGCCGGCTGAAATGTGTTGTCGGTTGGAATAATCTTCAGATGGTTTAAAGACTGTGTATTGAATAGACCGTCTGAAATGCTTGCAAAGTGTCATACCCGTCTTGATTCGATCAAGAATTCACTTAATGTTTCAGACGGCCTGTTTATTTGAAGGCCGTCTGAAAAACGAAAGGAACGCACGATGTTTACTTGGCACGAATACGAAAACGCAGCAGTGGCTGCCCGCGCACAAGCGGATGCGGTGGCGATCGAATTGCAAAATGCCCTGAATGAAAAAGGCAATGCCGTGTTGGCAGTATCCGGCGGTCGTTCGCCGATTGTTTTTTTTGAAGCCTTGTCGCAAAAAGACTTGGATTGGGCCAATGTGAGCGTCGGCTTGGCGGACGAGCGTATTGTGCCGACCAATCATCCCGACAGCAACACCCGTTTGGTGCGCGAATATTTGCTGCAAAACAAAGCTGCAGCAGCGCAGTGGATTCCGATGGTGGAAGACGGTAAAACTGAAATTGAATTACAACCGCAAACTGTGGTGGACTACGCTTTGAAGCAATACAAGCATCCCGATGTGCTGGTGTTGGGCATGGGCGGTGACGGCCATACGGCTTCGTTGTTCCCGCAAGCGCCGCAATTGCCGGAAGCGATTAACCTGGAAAACAACCTGACCTTGATTCATACCACGCCGGTCACCGCACCACATGAGCGCGTGAGTATGACTTTGGACGCGATTTTGAATACGCTGCACGTCTTTCTTGCGATTCAGGGTACAGATAAAAAAGCCGTGTTTGACAAAGCGGCGGAAGAACCAACTACCGAATACCCAATCAGCCTGATTTTGAATAACGAAAGAGTGGATTGCCATGTCTTCTATACCAACTGATTACCCACGTTTAGTCGCCGATATCGGCGGCACCAATGCCCGCTTTGCATTGGAAGCCGGGCCTCAACAAATCGAGCAAGCGCATGTGTTGCCGTGTAAGGATTACGACACCATCGTTGATGCCGCGCGCGAATACCTGCGCTTGACCGGTCAACCGAATGTTGCCCATGCGGCGGTGGCGATTGCCAATCCGATTGTCGGTGATTGGGTGCAGATGACCAACCACCATTGGGCGTTTTCCATTGAAACCACCCGTCAGGCATTAGGTTTGGAAACCCTGATTTTCCTGAACGACTTTACCGCGCAGGCCTTGGCTGTCACACAAACCGAAGACAAAGATTTGGTGCAGGTCGGCGGTCAGGCACCGGCTGAAAACCAGCCTAAAGCCGTTATCGGCCCGGGCACCGGTTTGGGCGTGAGTGGCTTGGTACACAGTCCGGCCGGTTGGGTGGCGTTGGCGGGCGAGGGCGGCCATACTAGCTTTCCGCCATTTGACGATATGGAAGTTACCATTTGGCAATACGCCAAAAACAAATACGGCCATGTTTCTGCCGAGCGTTTCTTGAGCGGCGCAGGCTTGAGCCTGATTTACGAAGCCTTGGCTGCCAAAGAAAAAGCCAAACCAGGCAAACTGACGCCATCTGAAATTACCGATCGTGCCTTGAGCGGCACATCGCCTTTGTGTCGCCAAACCTTGGATATTTTCTGCGCCATGTTGGGTACGGTTGCCTCCAATCTTGCATTGACGTTGGGCGCGCGCGGCGGTGTGTATTTGTGCGGCGGCATTATTCCGCGAGTGTTGGATTATTTTAAAAATTCATCATTCCGTAGCCGCTTTGAAAACAAAGGCCGCTTTGAAGCTTATTTGGCTGCCATTCCGGTGTATGTTGTGTTGAGTGAATTTCCCGGCATTACCGGTGCCGCTGCGGCCTTGGAAAATCATTTGAAAAACGTGTTAAGCAAATAACTTGCAATGCAGAAAAAAAGTCTGTCACATTGCGATAAAGGAGAGGGATTACCATTATGTTAAGTAAAATCAGTGAGTCATTGCCGAGTTTATCCGGTGCGGAACGTAAAGTCGCCGAATCTGCCTTGGCTGAACCCAAATGGTTTGTGCATGCGGCGGTGGCCGAAATCGCAGAGCGCGCTTCGGTCAGCCAGCCGACGGTAATCCGTTTCTGCCGCAGTTTGGGCTATAAAGGTTTGCCGGAATTCAAATTGGCGTTGTCAGCCAGTATCGGCCACGAAGGCATGCCTTATGTGCATGAAGAATTGAATGCCGATGACGACATGAACAATGTCGTGGAAAAGGTATTGGGCAATGCAGCTGCTTCTTTATTGGGCGAGCGCCGGTACCTGAAAGAGGCAGAGTTGGAAAACGCTATTGCGATTTTGATGCACGCCCGCCGCGTTGAGTTTTACGGTGTCGGTAATTCCGGCATTGTGGCGCAGGATGCGCAGCATAAGTTTTTCCGTTTCGGCATTTCAACCGTCGCCTATGTGGACACCCACACCCAACTGATGGCGGCATCGGTGTTGACCGATAAAGATGTGCTGGTGGCGATTTCGAATACCGGCTCGTCGATTGAATTGCTGGATGCAGTCAGTATTGCCAAGCAAAACGGTGCGGCCGTGATTGCAGTCACGCGTGCGGAATCGCCATTGGCGCAATTGGCCGATTGTGTGTTGAGCGTGGCTACGCAGGAAAACGCCGAGCTTTACACACCGATGGTGTCACGCCTGCTGCAATTGGCCGTGATTGACATTTTGGCCATAGGCTTGGCCTTGCGCTTGGGAGATCAGGCCAGCCTGCAACTACAAAAAAGTAAAAGAAGTATTCACAATAAACACGTTGAATATGATAAGGACTAAAAATCATGAGACACCTTCACGACTTACCAAGTTGGTCGAAATTATGGAAGCATTTCGACCAAACCAAAACTGATCACATGCGTGCCATGTTCGAGCAAGACCCGCAACGCGCTGAACGTTACTGGGCGCAAGTCGGCGGTTTGACGTTGGATTATTCCAAAAACCGCATCAACGACGAAACCTTGTCTTTATTGCTGGATTTGGCGCGCGAAGCCGGTGTGCCCGAGCGCATTAAACAAATGTTCCACGGTGAGAAAATCAACTCAACTGAAGACCGTGCCGTATTGCATATTGCCTTGCGCAACCGTACTAATTCACCGATTGTAGTCGATGGCGAAGACGTGATGCCGAAAGTGAACCATGTATTGCACCGCATGGGCGAATTTGCGCATGAAGTACGCAGTGGCAACTGGCTGGGCTATACCAATCAAGTGATTACCGATGTGGTGAATATCGGTATCGGCGGTTCGGATTTGGGGCCGTTGATGATGTGTACCGCGCTGAAACAATACGGACATCCGCGTATGCGCATGCATTTTGTGTCTAACGTTGACGGCTCACAATTGCGCGATGTATTGGAAAAAGTGCATCCCGAAACCACGCTGTTTATCATTGCATCCAAAACCTTTACCACCCAAGAAACCCTGACCAATGCCTTGACCGCGCGCGAATGGTTCTTGGCTCATGCCGGTGACGAAAGTGTGGTGGCAAAACACTTTGTTGCCGTATCGACCAACAAGAAAGCCGTGGCCGAATTCGGTATCGACACCGCCAATATGTTTGAATTCTGGGATTGGGTAGGTGGTCGCTACAGCCTGTGGTCGGCGATTGGTTTGCCGATTATGCTGTATTTGGGCGAAGAAAATTTCATCGAAATGCTCAACGGCGCGCATTTGATGGATCAGCATTTCTACAATACGCCGCTGGAACGCAACATGCCGGTGATTTTGGCCTTAATCGGCATTTGGTACATCAACTACTACGGCGGCGGCAGCCATGTCATCGCCCCTTATGACCAACACCTGCATCGTCTGCCGAAGTTTATCCAACAGCTTGATATGGAGAGTAACGGCAAACAGGTGACGATCGACGGCCAAACCGTGCAGCATGAAACGTCGCCGGTTATTTGGGGCGAAACCGGTATCAACGGCCAACATGCCTTCTTCCAATTGTTGCACCAAGGCACACACATCACGCCGATTGATTTGATTGCCTCTTTGGAAAAACGCAGCAATTTACGCGGCCACCACGAAATTTTGTTGGCCAACGTATTTGCCCAAGCCGAAGCCTTTATGCGCGGCAAAACGCCTGAAGAAGCACGAGCCGAATTGCAGGCGCAAGGTTTGGATGAAGCACGCGTTGAAGAATTGGTGCCGCATAAAACCTTCTCCGGCAACCGCCCGACCAACTTAATCCTGATGGATAAAGTCAACCCGCGCAATATGGGCAGCCTGATTGCTTTGTATGAACACAAAACTTTCGTACAAGGTACCATTTGGGGTATCAACAGCTTCGACCAATGGGGCGTGGAATTGGGTAAACAATTGGCCAAAACCATTTTGGCGGAATTGACCGGCGAGAGTGAACCGCAAAAACATGACAGCTCTACCGAGCGTTTGATTAATCTGTATTTGAATACCAATAAGTCATCACTTATGGATTAATATAAAAAGGCCGTCTGAAAAAACATTTTTTCAGACGGCCTTTTTTTGATGGATAGGTTTATCAAAGTATTGACGCGAATTTCAATTAAGGCTTAACCGTTTTTCCGTCAATTATCAAACGGGTCAGGCGCAGGTTGTACGATTTACCGTCGTCTTCTTTATAGATGATTTGCGCCGGAATATTGTTCAATTCGGTAGCAAAAGAATAGTTAATCGTGTCGTCGCCACGATGAACCACATATTTGCTCACAGGTGTGAAGCCCCCGCCAAATTTATAGCTGGAAGTACCGGCATGGGTCATGCTGTTGACCGCATAAATTTTTTTACCGTTGGTTACGCTTAAGTCAGTAGGTAATTTGGCATCATTTGCGGCCAATTGCCATGCCAGGGTAAACAAATCCATGGTGGTGCCGGAAACAGTTTTGCTTTTTTTGTCGCCGACTTTGCCGTAGGTAACGTTGTTGCCGTCGAATTTGACATCGGTGTAAAGCTTGCCGTCACGACTTTCCTTATAATATTTCGGTTGCAGGGTATCGCCCGAAATGATACCGCCGGATTCAAAACGAATGTGGTAAAGCGGCACTTTAATGGTTGAAACGATTTTGTAGCTATTACCCGTACGGGTAAAGCTCATTGTTGCCGGAATTTTGAGATTCCCTGAATATTGTAAGGTCGCCGATTTTGGCAATTCGGCAGCCATAAGGCCGGGTGCAGTCAAAGCGGCGGTTAATAAAGCGGTAAGGGTAGTGATTTTTTTCATTCTCTCTCCTTGATATTAAGCCAGCAATGCGGATGATTGCGGCTGCGTGTCGGTGTTTAAAACGCGGTTGCCTTGGATATTCAGACGGCCTGCGACAAAATCGGCCACGGCTTTCGGAAACAATTGATGCTCGATGCCCAAAACGCGCGCGGCAACATCATCGGCGGTATCGTTATCAAAAATCGGCACCACACCTTGGGAGATAATCGGGCCGCAGTCTAATTCGGCAGTCACAAAATGAATGGTGCAGCCGGCCACGCGGCAACCGGCTCTCAAGGCGCGCTCATGGGTGTGCAAACCGGTAAACGATGGCAGAATCGATGGATGAATGTTCATCAAGCAGCCTTCGTAGTGTGCGCAAAACTCCGGGGTGAGAATGCGCATAAAACCGGCCAACACCACCAAATCCGGCTGATAAGCATCGATTTTTGCCATCATGGCTTGGTCGAAAGCCAAACGTGATTCAAATGATTTGTGGTTGAGGCTGTCGGTGGCAATGCCGCGTTCCGCCGCCCAAGCCAAACCGGCTGCACTTTCGTTGTTGCTCAATACCGCGGCGATGCGGGCATTGGGAATTTGGGCGTTGACGATGGCCTGCATATTGCTGCCGCGACCTGAAATCAAAATAACAACGTTTTTCATGACATAGACTTTCTGTATGGGTTAAATTAAAGCCAACGGGAGACGAGAACAAGCATTTTAGCCTGATTTAACCGGCGTTAAGTTTGGGGTTGATATTGTAAATGATATGGGAAAGGCCGTCTGAAACTTTTTCAGACGGCTTTTAACATCAAATAAAGATGTTAAAAGCCTGCTTTAATAGTCCGACAGCCAAATAAAACATCACCAAGGCAATCACGCCGTCGAGTAGTTGCCATACTTGTTCACGCCGGAATAGCGGCAACAGCAGTCGTGAGCCGAAGCCCAATCCGCTAAACCACAAGCCTGATGCGCTGATGGCACCTGCCAAAAAAAAATTGTTTGGCAGTTTGATCCAAATTGGCTGCGCTACCGCCAATCAGCACCACGGTATCGATATACACATGCGGGTTGAGTAAGGTGAGTGCCAAGGTAGTTGCAGCGATTTTAAAGGCAGAAGGAGGTAGGTGGTTTTCGGTATCTACCGTGAGATAATTGCCGCCTTGCCATGCGCGTTTGGCACTCACGGCACCGTAAGCCAATAAAAATAAGCCGCCTGACAAGGCCAGCGCGCCGGATAATTTTGGGCTGCCGGAAAGTAAGGCGCTTAAGCCGAAAACACCCAAGGTCATCAACACGACATCGCACAGCCAGCACAACAGCACCACCAGCCAAATATGCCGGCGCAACAAGCCTTGTTTCAGCACTAATGCATTTTGTGCGCCGATGGCCATGATCAAACCGGCGGAAATGAGAAAACCGTTAATAAAATAGGTCATGATATTTATATAAACAGGCCGTCTGAAAATTTTCAGACGGCCTGTTTGGCATCGTAAAGGGTTATTTGACTTTTTCGATTTGTACTTCAGGGTGGTCAGGCATGTCTTCTGCGCCGCCGACTTTCACCAATTTCACATCGAAAACCAAGGTTGAGTTCGGGCCGATTTTATCACCTGCACCTTGTTCGCCGTAAGCCAGTTTGGCCGGGATAAAGAAGGTTGCTTCGCCGCCTTCTTTCAACAATTGTACGGCTTCTTGCCAGCCCGGAATCACTTGGTTAACCGGGAAGCTTGCCGGTTGGCCGCCGTTTTGTTTGCTGCTGTCAAACACGGTGCCGTCAATCAAGCGGCCTTCGTATTCGACGGTAACTACATCATCTTTGGTCGGTTTTTTGCCGGTGCCTTCGTTTTTCATTACATATTGCAAGCCGGAAGCAGTGGTTTTCACGCCTTCTTTAGCGGCATTTTCTTTTAGGAAGGTTTCGCCTTTTTCCAAGTTGGTTTTAGCATCTTCCGCACGCTTGGCTTGGGCTTTTTCCTGCTGTTCGGCCAGGAACTTCATCATCACTTCTTGCGCCTGTATTTCATTCATTTTCGGCTCTTTGCCGTCATATACGGTTTGCAGGGCTTCATTGAATGCTTTCAGGTCGATGTCGGTGCCTTGCTCTTTCATTTGTTTCAAAGAACGGCCGATATCCACGCCCATTGCGTAGCTGGCTTGTTGCACCGGTGTGCCGATGGCATCCACGCTGCCTGCCGCGCCGGAAGCAGCAGAAGCCGCTGCAGGAGCGGTGCCTGCATCTTTTTTCTCACAAGCAACCAATGACAAGGCGGCGGCCAGAGCCAGCGCGCTGAATTTGAAAGTTTTGTTCATAATGCTGTTTCTTTGAATGAAAAAGGAAAACGTGATTATAGCCCAGAATGCCTGAAAATGAATCAGGCCGTCTGAAAAATTATCGGTGGATTTGTAAAGATGACGTATGGATTTCAGACGGCCTATGCTGTCTGAACGATTACGCCTTGCCTTCCATTTTGTGATGCTCGATGTTGAAGCCGCTTTGGCGGTAAGCGCGGAAACGTTCGCGGGCTTCAGCCAGGTCTTCCAAACTGTTGCCGACGATTTCCAACACACGTTCGGGCGGTTGCGGCGCGTCCGACCAAAAATCGGACGATAGGTTTAAAACAGTGATGTCGGCAGCAAGCGTAGGCAAGGTATTTGCGGTAGCCAGTAAAACCGGTGTTTCAGACGGCATTGCTTCATTGATTTGCCAAATCTCATGCGGAATAAAACTTTCCGCATCCTGCTGCCACAAATCGCGGTCAAGACGCGTAATCGTGTCAGCCGAATCCGACCAAACCAATACCCGGCCGCCGTCGCGAATGGCACGGCCGGCCAAACGGCAGGCAAAAACGGCAGGGTGGACAACATGGGTGTAAAACGTGGCTTTGGGCATGGTGGTATGGAATAAGATTGAATCGTGCTGAATTATAACAAAAGGCCGTCTGAAAAAATGCTGTTCAGACGGCCTTGATGGTGAATTTAACTTAAAACTGCTTATTTCGCATTGCGTAAATAATTCAGCAGCAAGGGAACAGGGCGGCCGGTGGCGCCTTTTTCGCTGCCCGATTTCCATGCGGTGCCGGCGATGTCGAGATGCGCCCATGGGTAATCTTCGGTGAAATGCGAAAGGAATGCGGCGGCGGTAATGGTGCCTGCGCCCGGCGTGCCGATGTTCGGCAGGTCGGCAAAGTTGGATTTGAGCTGCTCTTTGTAAGTATCAAACAGCGGCAGTTGCCATGCTTTGTCGTTAACTTCTTTAGACGAAGCCAGCAGGCTGTCGACCAATTCTTGGTTGTTGCCCATTACGCCGCTGACATCGTGACCTAAGGCGATGATGCAGGCACCGGTAAGGGTGGCTACGTCGATGACGGCTTTCGGCTTGAACTGTTCGGCATAGGTGAGCGCATCACACAAAATCAGACGGCCTTCGGCATCGGTGTTCAACACTTCGATGCTCAAGCCTTTCATGCTGGTGACGATGTCGCCCGGTTTGGTGGCCATGCCGGAAGGCATGTTTTCGCAAGTCGGTACAATGGCAATCAGGTTAATCGGCAGTTGCAGCTTCACGGCTGCACAGAAGGTGCCGATGACGGTGGCCGCGCCGCACATGTCGAATTTCATTTCGTCCATGTTCAAGCCCGGTTTCAGCGAGATGCCGCCGGTATCAAACGTGATGCCTTTGCCGACCAACACGATGGGCGCGGCTTCTTGGTCTGCTGCGCCGAAGTAAGAGAGTTCGACCAAATAAGGGTCTTGCACGCTGCCTTTGGCAACCGACCAAAATGAACCCATATTGGCTTTGATATAGTCTTTTTCGATGATTTTGGCGTTTGCACCCAATTGTTCTGCTTCGGATTTGGCGGTAGCGGCCAAAAATTCCGGCGTGCATTCGTTTGGTGCGGCATTGCCTAAGTCACGGCACAGGCTTTGGCCGAACACTTGCGCATCGGCCACTTTCGCGGCTTCGGCGACTTTTTCAGCATGTTCGGTGTGAAAGATGGTGTGAACCAGCTTTGCCGGTTTGGCTTCTTTTTTGTAGCGGTCGAAACGGTAGGAGGCGTTACCGAAAGCCACGGCAAATGCTTCGGCGACGCGCGGGGCGTCGATTTCGCAAAACGGCATGATGTCAACGCTTACTTTTTCTTGCTTTTGCGCCCATTTGGCGGCTTCGGCGGCGGCTTTGTCGAACGTGGCACGTTCCAAATCTTTCAAATACGCTACGGCTACGGCTTGCAAACCGTCGCCTGAAGGGATTTTGGTTTCGGCAAAAGATTGGCCTTCTTCCAGCGAGCGGAACAGGGCAAGGGCGGTGTCGTTGTGAAGCAGGGTTTCTTCCGTGCAAATAAATAACGCTGCGCCTGCCTGATTCGGCTGCAATTTTTCGGCTTTTGTGCTAAATTCCACGTTTATTCTCCTGATTGAATGTGGGTGTTCGGATGTTTCAGACGGCTTGGCGCCGTGAAAGAGAGATGGGTGATTGTACTCCATCATCAGGCCGTCTGAAACCTTATTTCATAATGCCGGCAGGCTGCGCGTTTGCGTTATTGCGTTTCAGACGGCCTGTAAAAAGAGACGGCGAGAACCTGCCAACCGGCTTTATGCCGCCCGGCTTGAAACAGCAATCATATGATTTATCAAAGAAATTTTATTAAAGAATTGTCCTTTACCGCAGTCGGTATTTTTGTGGTGCTGCTGGCGGTATTGGTGTCGACGCAGGCGATTAACCTGCTCGGGCGCGCCGCCGACGGACGGGTAGCGATTGATGCCGTATTGGCTTTGGTCGGCTTCTGGGTTATCGGCATGACGCCGCTGTTGCTGGTGTTGACGGCGTTTATCAGCACCTTGACGGTGCTGACCCGCTATTGGCGCGACAGCGAAATGTCGGTGTGGCTCTCCAGCGGTTTGGCCTTGAAGCAGTGGATTAAACCGGTGATGCAGTTTGCCGTGCCGTTTGCGGTGTTGATTGCCGTGATGCAGCTTTGGGTGATGCCGTGGGCGGAACTGCGCAGTCGCGAATACGCTGAAATTTTGAAGCAGAAACAAGAGCTTTCTTTGGTCGAAGCGGGCGAATTCAACGCTTTGGGCAAGCGCAACAACCGCGTGTATTTCGTTGAAACCTTCGACACCGATTCGGGCGTGATGAAAAACCTGTTTTTGCGCGAACAAGACGACAAAGGCAACGACAACACCGTATTCGCCAAAGAAGGCAATTTCGCGCTGACCGACAATAAACGCACATTGGAATTACGCAACGGCTACCGCTACAGCGGCACACCGGGGCAAGCCGATTACAATCAGGTGTCGTTTGAAAAGCTGAGCCTGATTATCAGCACCACGCCGAAAATCATCGATCCGGTTTCCCACCGCCGTACCATTCCGACCGCACAATTAATCGGCAGCGATAATCCGCAGCACCAAGCCGAACTGATGTGGCGTTTGTCTTTACCGATTAGTGTGTTGCTGCTGACCATGTTGGCGGTGCCGCTTTCGTATTTCAATCCGCGCACCGGGCATACTTATAATATTTTGATTGCCATCGGTTTATTCCTGATTTACCAAAACGGGCTGACCTTTTTGCGCAACGCAGTGGAAGACGGCAAAATCCATTTCTTCATCGGTCTGATTCCGATGCATGTGTCGATGTTTGCCATTGCCGTGGTGTTGCTGCGCGTGCGCAGTATGCCAGCGCAGCCGTTTTGGCAGGCCGTGGCGAAAAGCTTGAGTTTGAAAGGCGGAAAATGAATCTGATTTCACGTTATATTATCCGCCAAATGGCCGTAATGGCTTTGTATGCCTTGCTGGCATTTTTGGCTTTGTACAGCTTTTTTGAAGTGATTGACGAAGTCGGCAATCTTGGTAAAGGCGGCTACGACGGCGTGAAAATGGCGCAATATGTGTTGCTGCAGATGCCGGCGCGTGCGTATGAACTGATGCCCTTGGCAGTATTAATCGGCGGTTTGATTTCTTTGAGCCAACTGGCGGCAGGCAGCGAATTGACAGTGATAAAAGCCAGCGGCTTGAGTACCAAAAAGCTACTGCTGATTTTGGCGCAATTCGGTTTGATTTTTGCTCTGGCCACCGTGGCTTTGGGAGAGTGGGTCGCGCCGAAGCTCAGCCAACGCGCTGAAAACCTGAAAACCACTGCCATCAACGGCAAACTCACCGCCGGCGACACCGGCTTGTGGCTGAAAGAGAAAAACAACATCATCAACGTGCGTGAAATGTTGCCCGATAAAACTTTGCTGGGCGTAAAATTTTGGCAGCACAACGCGCAATACGAATTGGCACAAGCAGGCGAAGCCGAATCGGTAGTATTGAATGCCGACGGCAGCTGGCAATTGAAAAACGTGCGCCGCAGCGTGCTGCACGATGACCGTATTGAAATCAAAACCGAAGCCGAGCAACGTTGGGAAACTTCGCTCGACGGCCAATTGCTGGATGTATTGCTGGTCGATCCCGATCAAATGTCGGTGTCCGAACTCACCACTTACATTGCGCATTTGAAAGACAACCATCAGCAAACGCAAGCCTATTCCATCGCTTGGTGGCGTAAAGTGATGTATCCGATTGCCGCTTTGGTGATGGCTTTGGTGGCTTATGCGTTTACGCCGCAAACCACGCGCCACGGCAATATGGGTTTGAAACTGTTCGGCGGCATTTGCTTAGGCTTGGCCTTTCACTTCGCCGGCCGCTTGTTTGGTTTTACCAGCCAGCTTTACGGTGTACCTCCGTTTTTGGCCGGTGCGTTGCCAACCATCATCTTTGCTGTTTGGGCGGTTTACCTGATTCGCAAACAGGAAAAACGCTGAATATTGAATCAAAAGGCCGTCTGAAACATTGAGTTTCAGACGGCCTTTTGATATGGAAACGGTTTAACTCAACCAAAATTTAAACACGGAATACAAAACGGCAATCACCACAACCGCCCACATGATGCCCATGAAAATCACCACGGCGCGGCCGGCTTTGTAAACGGGATTGTTGCGTTCGTCTTCGGTGGAAAGTTTGTGTGCGCTTGGGAAAGGGGTTTTATCGGTCATTATGCAAACTCATGCTTTGAATATTCATAGGCTGAAGCGTACGCCGTTTGGTAAAAAGATTCAAGCGGAATGAATCAATAAAAGTCGTCATCTTCCGACCAATCGCTTTTTAAGGCCGCTTGAATCGTGCCCATGTCGAAACCGCGGTAAGCGAGAAAGCGCACCTGCTTTTGTTTCTCTTTCAAATCACGGCTCGGCTGCTTGAATTTTTTGCGTAAAACCTGAATCGCGGTTTGCAGTTCGCTTTCTTTATCAGGCATGAATTCGCGGCTGATGCCGGCGTCAATGCCTTGCTGCGCCAAAGCCTGCTGCAAGCGCAATTTGCCGTGTTGGCGGCTTTTGCTGTGGATGTAGGCTTCGGCGTAGCGCTCGTCCGATTGCCAATTGCGTTCGGCAAATTCGTCCAACACTTTTTCCAATTCTTCTTCGCTTTCAGCATGCGGAGCGAGCTTGCGTTTCAGGCCGGCACGGCTGATTTCTTGGCGCGATAAAATATCCATCGCCCGTGCCCGCAAGGATTTCTGCGGTTTGCTCGGGTGTTTGGATTGGTGGCCATCAGCGCCGCCGAAGTGGATAAAGCCGTCGCTTTCGGATTCGTACATTTCAGACGGCCTTATGCTTCATCATCGTCTTTGGTTTTTTGCGGTTGCAGGTTTTCATAGATTTCCGGCAACGAACCAATCAGCCAATCGGGTTTGGTGGTTTTGTCTTGCGACAGCAAAGTCATGTCGCCATAGCCGAAGGTTACGCCCACGCTGAAGCAGCCGGCGGCTTTGGCGGCGAGAATGTCGTTGTGTGAATCGCCGACCATCATCATGTTGGCAACATCGATGCCCAATACTTCGGCGCAATGTTGCAAAGGCAGCGGGCTGGGTTTCTTTTCGGCCAAACTGTCGCCGCCGAGAATCAGGCTGAAATTGTCGGCGATGCCCAATTGTTTCAACAATTCAACGGCCAAAATTTCGGTTTTGTTGGTGATGACGGCCAAGGGAATGCCCAAGGTTTTTAAGAGACCCAAACCGGCTTCGGTTTCGGGATAAAGGCGCGTGAAGTCGCTCAAGTGGTCGCGGTAATATTGCATATAAAACACGAAACCTTTTTCCCAAATTTCGGGTGCGGCATCGGTGTTGCGTTCGCGTGTGATGACTCGGTGCACCAAACGGCCAATACCGTCGCCGATGTAGCTTTCGATTTCCGAATCGGGCAGTGTGTCCATGCCTAAATAAGTGCGCATGGCGTTGCCGGCGGCAATCAAATCGGGCGCAGAGTGGCACAGGGTGCCGTCTAAATCAAAGACTACCGCTTGAACGTGTTCGATGGTGGGTGTGGTCATCAGCTTCTCCAAGGTTTGTGTTCGGTAAAGTGATTTTACCTGAAATAGGCCGTCTGAAAAGGGTCGGGGGCATTTTCAGGCATATTTATAGCTAGATTACCGGTTTTTTATTTCTGTATAAATTAAAAAAATTTTTCTGTTAAAACGGTGCTTTGAATATTCAGACGGCCTGTGTTTTGACAAGGAATGTTTAAAATTCAATCAAATACGGTTCTAAAAAAATTTATTGAAAATTTATTTTGGTTTTATTACTCCAATAATGTTGACAAAGTAAATTTACTACATTGATTTTAAAATATTTTATTTAAACAAAGCGCCAAAATTTGATATAGTGGTATGCATGACACTTGTCTTAACGAACCTTTGTGAAAGGACTTATTGATGTCGAATGCTGCAAAAGAAACACTGAATTCTTTTGAAATTGCCCAAAAACAAGTCAAAGCTGCCTGCGACCGTTTGAATACGGAGCCGGCAGTGTATGAAATTTTGAAAAACCCGTTGCGCGTATTGGAAGTGACCTTTCCGGTGAAGCTGGATAACGGCACGGTGAAAACCTTTACCGGTTACCGCTCGCAACACAACAATGCCGTCGGCCCTTACAAAGGCGGTATCCGCTTCCATCCGAACGTCAGCATGGATGAAGTAAAAGCATTATCCACTTGGATGACGTTTAAATGCTGCGTGGCCGGTTTGCCTTATGGCGGCGGCAAAGGCGGTATTACGCTCGATCCGAAAGATTATTCCGAAGCCGAATTGGAACGCATTGCCCGTGGCTACGCCAACGCCATTGCGCCGCTGATTGGTGAGAAAATCGATATTCCGGCACCGGATGTGAACACCAACGGCAAAGTGATGTCGTGGATGGTGGATGAATACGAAAATATTGTGAAACATTCTGCGCCGGGCGTATTTACCGGCAAACCGGTTGATTTCGGCGGCTCGTTGGCGCGTAATGAAGCCACCGGCTACGGCGTGAATTTTGCTGCGGTTCAAGCTTTGGAAAAAATCGGCAAAGACGTAAAAGGCGCAACTTACGCGATTCAAGGTTTCGGTAACGTCGGCTACCATACCGGTTTGTATGCGCATGAAGCCGGTGCGAAAGTGGTGGCGATTTCGACGGTGGACGTAGCCATCTACAATGAAAACGGCATCGACATGGAAGCGGTTTTGAAAGAATATCAAACCAACGGTTTCATCACCAATGAAGCGGGCTACGGCAAGGAAATCACCAATGCCGAATTGCTGGCTTTGGATGTGGACGTGTTGGCACCGTGTGCGCTGGAGAATCAAATCACGTCTGAAAACGCCGGTGATGTGAAAGCCAAAATCGTGGTGGAAGGCGCCAACGGCCCGACCACACCGGAAGCGGACGTGATTTTGCAGGCCAACGGCGTATTGGTGGTGCCGGATATTCTGGCCAACTGCGGCGGCGTGGTAGTGTCGTATTTCGAGTGGGTGCAAAACCTGCAAGGCTATTACTGGGAATTTAACGAAGTGCAGCAAAAGCAAACCGTGGTGTTGCGCCGCGCATTCCAAGACATTTGGAATTTGGCGCAGGAATACAGCGTCGATTTGCGCACCGCTTCGTATATGATGAGTATCCGCCGCATTGAAAAAGCCATGAAGGCGCGCGGTTGGTATTGATGAAATAGGGTAGACAGGCCGTCTGAAAGGCGAATGCTTTCAGACGGCCTTGGATATTTTTGTGAGCGCGGGAATGGATTTGATTGGCGGAATCTGAGTTTCACAAAGGCCGCAGTCTTTTTCATCTAGCTAGTTTGAAACCGAACATTCAACTAAAAGGCCGAATGTTTCAATAAATTGACGTACGTTCATTTCCAAAGCGGTTGATGATTTTTTGTGAGATGTTGAAAACGCGTTAAATTCGGATTTCATGCCGTCTGGTAAGAATTTCTCATAACCAACCGGCATTTCTTTTTTATTGTTTTGAATCGGGTTTTCAGTCTCAATGCAGTTGTTACTCTTTAGACAAGGAAGCGCGCTTCGCGTAACGGTTCACGCCCGCACCTCCGGCATCGGAGCGGATACGGTAATTTGCCGTATAAATCGGCGGCGTCAAAAGCGGATTGTTGGCCGTGTGGCTTAAAACAGGGGAATTTCCGGTTTCGTGAGCAGTCGGTACTCAACGAATACACGGCAAATATAGGCAATCGGCTTTGTTTCCGTTTGTGGTGTAATGGTGTAATGACAAAGTGATAGTTCAGACCTATTGAAAGTCGGTTAAACTTGCCAATGGGTATTAACGGAGATTTACACCCCTTGCGTGGAGTGCAATATATAAGGCCGTCTGAAAACCAAGTTTTCAGACGGCCTATCATTTTATCAGAAAAAATTATTTTTCCAATTCAAAGGCTTTATGTAAAACGCGGGTAGCCAGTTCCATGTATTTTTCGTCAATCAATACCGATACTTTGATTTCGGAAGTCGAAATCATTTGAATATTGATGCTTTCTTCAGCCAAAGTGCGGAAGATTTTCGCAGCTACGCCGACGTGCGAACGCATGCCCATACCCACCACGGAAACTTTGCATACGGTGTCGTCGCCATCGATATCCGCAGCGCCGATGCTGTCCTTCAAGTTGTTCAGCAGGCTCAGTGTGGCTTTGTAATCGCCGCGCGGAACGGTAAACGAGAAGTCGGTAGTGCCCTCCGAGCCGACATTTTGGATAATCATGTCGACTTCGATGTTGGCATCGGCCACCGCGCCCAAGATTTGGTAGGCCACGCCCGGTTTGTCAGGTACCCCGCGCACGTTGATGCGGGCTTGGTTTTTGTCGGTGGCGATACCGGTTACGGCAGCTCTTTCCATGTTGTCGTCCTCTTCAAAGGTAATTAAGGTGCCGTTGCCGCCATCTTGCAGGCTGCTCAATACGCGCAGGCGTACTTTGTATTTGCCGGCGAATTCAACGGAGCGGATTTGCAAAACTTTCGAACCGAGGCTGGCCAGTTCCAGCATTTCTTCAAATGTAATCGTATTCAGACGGCATGCTTCCGGCACGACCCTGGGGTCGGTGGTATAAACGCCGTCCACGTCGGTGTAAATCTGGCATTCGTCGGCTTTCAGCGCCGCTGCCAGCGCCACGGCGGAAGTATCCGAACCGCCCCGGCCAAGCGTGGAGATATTGCCTTCGCTGCTGATGCCTTGGAAACCGGCAACAATCACGACTTTGCCTTCGGCTAAATCGGCACGCATTTTTTCATCGTCGATGCTTTCGATGCGGGCTTTGGTGTGGGCGGTGTCGGTGTGCAGGGCAACTTGCCAGCCGGTGTAGCTTTTTGCCGGTACGCCGATGTTTTTCAATGCCATGGCCAGCAAACCGATAGTAACTTGTTCGCCGGTGGACAATACGACATCTAACTCGCGTGGGTCGGGCGTGTCTTGCATTTCGTGCGCCAGCGCTACCAAGCGGTTGGTTTCGCCGCTCATGGCGGAAACCACTACCACGACATCGTGCCCTTCGGCACGGGCTTTGGCAACACGTTTGGCGACATTTTTAATGCGTTCGGCGGAACCGACCGAGGTGCCGCCATATTTTTGTACGATTAATGCCATGTTTCGTGCTTTCTGTTTCAGGTTCGCAAACGGCAGCCGAGGCTGCTCGGGTAAAAAAAATCTTGCTGTATTATTACCAGTTTTTACACAAAGTTCAAGCCGTGAAACGGAATTATAGTGGAATAACCTCAAAGCACTACAGCGTTGGCTTCGCCTTGCCGTATTACTCATACTGTCTGCGGCTTGCCGCCTTGTATTGCTTTGGGGTTATTCCACTATATCGGCAGAGGCTTGTAATCAGACGGATTGTTGACAAAACAGGCCGTCTGAAAATTGGTTTTTATTTTGCATAAACTTATTTTTCAGACGGCCTTGTTTGGTTTCAGGACAACTGTTGCAGGGCGGCGAGGGCGGTGGCCATGCGTTGTCGGTGTTTGCCTTGCAGCAGGATGTAGGGAATGCGGTGGCTGTCGAGAAAGGTTTGGAAACATTGGAAAACATGTTCCCGCTCGTTGGGTTTGTCGCGCAGGTCGTCGGCGACCCACGGCACATCAATATCGGTAAGGAAAATTATGCCGTAGCGGTGGCTGAGGGCGGCGGCTTGGATTTCGGGCAGGCATTTGCCGTGGTAGAGCCGGGAATATACTGCCAACTCAATCATGCAGGTGTCGCAAAACAGAAAATGATCGGTTTGTTGCGCCAGCCGGTTTTCTTCTGCGATTTGGCCGAGGGCGATGGGTAAAATGTCGTCCCAATCGCAGCTTTGGCGTTGTTCGTCCCATTTTTGCTGACAGTAGCGGCGCATGTATTCCGGCACCCATTGGCTGTCGAAATGGCGGGCGAGGGCTTGGCAGAGGGTGGTTTTGCCGGTGGATTCGGGGCCGACTACGGCGATGCGGACGGCGTTGCCGCCTGATTGTGCAAGTAGGTTTTCCATTGGCTGTATCCGCGTAGGGCAATCAGGGTAAAGAAGAAATACTGCAAGGCGCTGAACAGCAGGCCTTTGTGATAATAAAGGGGGACGGATACGGCATCGGCAACAATCCACACCAGCCAATGCTCGATTTTGCGTTCTGCCATCAGCCACATGGCGACCAGAAACAGGGCGGTGGTGAAGATGTCGGTGTAGTCCGTCCACACAAACTGCGCCCAGCCCAATTCCACGCCGGTGAAGCTGAAACCGTTTTGCAGATAAGGTTTGAACCAATACACTGCGCCGACAAACAGCAGGCTGAACAGGCTCAATCCGGCGCAGATTTTAGCGTCTTTGCGGGTAAACGGCGAAACGGCAAATACCGTCCGCTGCGCCTGCTGCTGCGACCACTGCGTCCAGCCGTAAATGCTCAACACGGTGTAATAGGCGTTAATCAGCATATCGCCGTAAAGGCTGTACACCCACAGCAGCCAGACAAAACCGGCGGTGCTGACGATGCCGACGGGGAAGGAGGCGAGGCGGCCTTTGCCGACCAAAACCACGCTGACCATGCCGAAAATCACGGCGACCAGTTCCAATACAATCAACGGAGCGGAAACGCCTTGATATTGGGCAAACAGCGTATCAAACCAAGCCATTATCGAACGCTCGGCAGACGTTCGGACAACGCCGCCTGCTGGTGCTGCACCAATTCGGCAATGCCTTTCTGACCCAACGCAATCAGTTTGCCCAGCTCTTCGACGCTGAACGGTGCACCTTCCGCCGTGCCTTGGATTTCAATGATTTTGCCCGAGGCGGTCATCACGATATTGACATCGCTGTCGCAGCCGGAATCTTCGGGATAATCCAAATCCAGCAGCGCTTCGCCGCCGACCACGCCCACAGATACGGCGGCCACGGCTTCCCGAATTGGGTTTTCACTGATGAGGCCGTCTGAAAACAGCTTGTCCACCGCCATTTGTAAGGCAATAAATGCGCCGGTAATCGAAGCAGTGCGGGTGCCGCCGTCGGCCTGAATCACATCGCAGTCAATCAGAATCTGGCGTTCGCCCAGTTTTTCCATATCGACCACGGCACGCAGCGAGCGGCCGATTAAACGCTGGATTTCCTGCGTACGGCCGGACTGTTTGCCCGCTGCGGCTTCACGTTTCATGCGGGAAGCGGTGGAGGCGGGCAGCATACCGTATTCCGCCGTAACCCAGCCCTGACCTTTCCCCCGCAGAAACGGCGGTACGTTTTCATCAATCGAAGCGGTGCAGATGACTTTGGTATTGCCGAAACAAATCAGTGCCGAGCCGTCGGCGTGCGGCAGGAAATCTGCGGTAATGCTGATTGGGCGCAGGCTGTCGGCGGCGCGGGCAGTGCGGATAGTGTGGCTCATGAAACATTCCTTAATGAAAATACAGGGCGATTATAGCAGCTTCAGGGGCGTTAGACTTTCAGACGGCCTATCATCCGCTTAGTCGCTATGGTATATTGAAACTACTTTCACTCGTAATGCAGAAACGGAGTAAAACCATGACCATTCGCAGTATGACCGGCTTTGCCAATGCCGCCGGTGAATGCGGCAGCAAACGCATTAACTTGGAAATCCGCGCGGTGAACCACCGCTATTTGGATGTGCAGTTCCGCATGCCTGATGATTTGCGCCACTTGGAAGGTGCTTTGCGCGAGCAAATCGCCGCCGAAGCTGTGCGCGGTAAATTGGAATGCCGGATTCAAATTCAAGACATCGTCCAAAGTACGCAAGGCTTGGAAGTGAATCAGGATTTGGTCGCACAGTTGGCGGCTTTGAACAAACAATGGCGCGATAAGTTTGACGGTTTGGGCAAGCTGACCGTGGCCGATATTTTGAAGTTTCCGGGTGTGTTGGCCAGCCAAAGCGAAGACCCGGAAGCTTTTGCGCAAACCGTGCAGGATTTGTTGAAACAGGCATTAAAAGAGTTTGCCGCCGCCCGCAAACGCGAAGGTAAAAAACTGGCCGGCCATCTGCTCGATCGTTTGGAAAAAATGGAAGGCATTGTCGATGCCTTGAGCGAATTGTTCCCAAGCCTGCTGGAAGCGCACATGGAAAAAGTGCGCACACGCTTGTCCGAGGCCGTGGCCAATATCGACAACGACCGTCTGCAGCAAGAATTTGCCCTGTTTATTCAAAAATCCGATGTCGATGAAGAATTCAGCCGCCTGCGCACCCATATCGGCGAAGTGCGCCGCATTGTGACCGAAAGCAAAGGCAGCGCCGGCAAGCGCTTGGATTTCCTGATGCAAGAACTCAACCGCGAAGCCAATACCTTGGGCAGCAAAGCCATCGCCGCCGAAAGCACACAGGCTTCGGTGGAATTGAAAGTGTTAATCGAGCAAATGCGCGAGCAGGTGCAGAATATCGAGTAAGATTTTCAGACGGCCTTATGGGTAAAAAAACCGTCTGAAAATCAGTATACTCAATCAAAAAGCCGTCTGAACAGCTTCAGGCGGCTTATTTTATTTAAACGGTATTAACCGCCAAACAAACGGTTGACGTCAGATGTTTTCTTGCGGTAAGGCAGGCGGATATCGACGCGGAATATGCCGTCCAGCTCGCGGCTTTGGATTTTGGCATCGTTGTCGTACATCAAGGCCAAGCGCTCTTTCAGATTGCGTAGCGCCATTGAGTTGCTTTTGCGCGGCTTGAGGTTTTCACCGCTGTCGGAGGGGGCGTAAGGATTTTCAATACGGATATAAATCGACGATTTATTCAGCTTGGTCAATACCGTGATCATGCCCGGCCGGTGGGTAGATTCGATGCCGTGAAAGACCGCGTTTTCCAATAGGGGCTGCAGCAGAAGATGCGGTGTTTCTGCATCGTCAGGCGCTTGGTGCTGCCACATCACTTGCACGCGTACATGCCCCATGCGGATTTGTTCAATGGCGATATATTCCTGCGCCCATTCGATTTCCTGTCCTAGCGTGCTGCTTTGGCTGCCGTCACGTAATTGGGCGCGGAACAAATTGGCCAGATTTTCCAGCAACACCTCGGCATCATACGGACGCAGGCGGATTAAGCTGATGGCGGCATTAAGGCTGTTAAACAGAAAATGCGGGCGAATGCGGGCAGTAAGTGCGCTCAAGCGGGCTTCGGAAACCGACGGTGCCAAGCTGTTGAGACGCGAAGCTTCGGTGAACATAAAGCCGAGCACGAAAATGTTAAACAGGCAGAAATGTTGGATAAAAGTATCTAAATGTTTGAAATTTTTTAAAATGACTAAATCAACAAATAGAAAAACAATTAAATTGATGAAATAAGAAATAAAAAACGCATATTTGGATTGCCGGAACGATGGCAAGAAGCTGTTAACAAAAAAGGCTTTCAGCAAAATCAGAAAAAAAACCGGCGCCACCCACAACAGATGGCGGTGGATTTCCTCCGTATAGCTGAGCGATGAGCCGGTAATCAGAGGAAAAATCAACAATGATGAAATCACAATAATCAGCAGACGCACCACCGCAGCCGAATTGCGCAAATCAGGCACGGCGAAAGTCCGAGATATTTTCTGAGATAATTGACGTATAATGGACATGTGTGAAACCTTAGCCGTTTTCGTTTTTTATAATGTTAACCTGATTTTTTCGGTTAACTTTTTGTTTTATATCTGAGGAACAGTGTAATGAGTAATGATAAAACCTGGTCGGGCCGTTTTAACGAGCCGGTATCCGAATTAGTGAAAAAATACACCGGTTCGATCGGCTTCGATACGCGGCTGGCCAAGTGGGATATTCAAGGCTCTTTGGCACACGCGCGAATGCTGCAGCAAAGCGGGGTATTGAGTGCCGATGATTTATCCGCCATCCGACAAGGTATGGTTGAGATTATAGCAGAAATCGAAGCCGGAAAAGCGGAATGGTCGCTGGATTTGGAAGATGTGCACATGAACATCGAGCGCCGCCTGACCGACAAAATCGGCGATGCCGGCAAACGGCTGCACACCGGCCGCAGCCGCAACGACCAAGTGGCCACTGATATCCGCTTGTGGTTGCGCGACCAAATCACCGATATCCAAACCCTGATTAAAGACCTTCAGACGGCCTTGGTGGAATTGGCCGAAGCCAATGCCGAAGCGGTTATGCCCGGTTTTACCCATTTGCAGGTTGCCCAGCCGGTGAGCTTCGGTCACCACATGCTGGCTTATGTCGAAATGCTCGGACGGGACTTCGAACGCATGACCGATTGCCGTAAACGCGTCAACCGTATGCCTTTGGGTGCGGCGGCGCTGGCCGGTACTACTTATCCGATTCAGCGTGAAATCACCGCTGAATTATTGGGTTTTGAACAAATCTGCCAAAACTCGCTCGATGCCGTGTCCGACCGCGATTTTGCCATCGAATTCACCGCCGCTGCTTCCTTGGTGATGATTCATTTGAGCCGCTTGAGCGAAGAATTGATTTTGTGGATGAGCCCGCGTTTCGGCTTTATCGACATTGCCGACCGCTTCTGCACCGGCTCAAGTATTATGCCGCAGAAGAAAAATCCGGATGTGCCGGAGTTGGTGCGCGGTAAATCCGGCCGTGTGATCGGCCATCTGACGGGCTTGATTATGCTGATGAAATCGCAGCCGCTGGCGTATAACAAAGATAATCAGGAAGACAAAGAACCGCTGTTTGATACGGCCGATACCTTGATTGACACCTTGCGCATTTATGCCGACATGATGCGGGGCGTAACCGTGAAACCGGAAAACATGCGTGCCGCCGTGATGCAGGGTTTTGCCACTGCCACCGATTTGGCCGACTATTTGGTGAAAAAAGGCATGCCGTTCCGCGATTCGCATGAAGTGGTGGCGCAAGCCGTGCGCCATGCCGACGAAAAAGGTGTGGATTTGAGCGACTTGCCGCTGGACGTATTGCAAGGCTTTTCCGATTTGGTGGCCGAAGATGTATACGGAGTGCTCACGCCGGAAGGCAGCTTAAACGCCCGCAACCACTTGGGCGGTACCGCGCCGGAGCAAGTGCGCTTCCAAGCGGCGCGCTGGAAAAAGTTGTTGGCCGAATAATTTGGTTTGATTGAGAAAGGCCGTCTGAAACGTAATTAAGGTTTCAGACGGCCTATTCCATATTTGAAAAAACAAAATTGATTCGTTCAAGCTATGCCATAAACCCGCCTGTAATTTCCGCAATGATTTCCGCTGTGCTGCCGTTGCGGGCAAGCGGTGCATTTTGTCCTGCCCACAATGGCGAAAATTCATCGCTGCCTTGTTTTTCAGCAGCGCTGCGCAATGGTGCCGATGCGCTTTGGGCGAGTGGGAATGGCGGGGCAACAGGGTGAATGCAGCCGTTTTCACGCATAAAGCGGTTGACGATGCCGCGTGCCAAGCCGCCGGAGAATAGGTTGGTTAACGCGGTGGTTTCGGCGCGTGGGCTTTGCAGGGCGGTGCGGTGCGCTGCGCTGGTGTCGGCTTCGTCGGCCAGCAGCAAAGCCGTGCCGATTTGAATGCCGTCTGCGCCCAATGTCTGTGCTGCGCGAGCGGTGGCCGCATTGCTGATGCCGCCGGCTGCAATCACCGGCACGTCTACCGCCGCGCGGATTTGCGGCAGCAGCGCAAAGGTACCGACTTGCTCATGCACTTTGCTGCGGAACATCGAGCGGTGGCCGCCGGCTTCCAAACCTTGCGCAATCACTGCATTCGCACCGTGTTCCACCAACCAGCGCGCTTCGTCAACCGTGGTGGCGGAACACAAAATTTTTGCGCCGCTTTGTTTGACCTGTTGAAGCAAATCCGCTTCCGGCAAGCCGAAATGAAAGCTAACTACCGGGGGCTTGAGTTCGGTAATGATGTCTGCCTGTGCGGCACCAAAAGGCTGCCGTCCGCCGCCTTGCGCAATATTATCGGCATCGATACCGAGTTCGCGATAATAAGGCGCCAGCGTGGCAAGCCATTGCTGCATCTTGCCGGCATCGGCTTCAGGTTGGCGGTGTGCAAAAAAGTTGACGTTAAACGGCGCATTGGTGGCGGCGCGTATGGCTTCGATTTCGGCACGCAGTTGATCGGGCGAGAGCATGGCGGCAGGCAGCGAACCGAGCGCACCGGAGCGGCAAGCGGCGATGGCCAGACGGCTGTTTTGCACACCGGCCATTGGTGCTTGAATCACGGGCAAGCGGCAGCCGAGCAGTTGGGTAAGGCGGTTGGGCATGGGCTTTCCTTTGTAGGATGACGGATTTTTTGCTGAAGTGAAAGAACAGTTTACCTATAATTAGGCCGTCTGAACATAAGTAAGATTATTTTCAGACGGCCTTTGTGAAGTGAGTTGACAAAAATCACTCAACCAATGCCGTCTGAAAAAATTACTGCTTTTTCAGACGGCATTGATTATGCTATAAATTAAATTCCTTTCCAATTTTGATTAAAAAAGAGTGCGCCATGCCGATTCGACCTTACACATACCATACCCCCGATATTCACGACACTTGTTTTGTCGACGACACCGCTGTTGTTATCGGCCGAGTCAGCCTTGCCGAGCAGGCCAATGTTTGGCCGCTGGTGGTGATGCGCGGCGATGTGAACCATATCCGCATCGGCGCCCGCACCAATATTCAAGACGGCAGCGTGTTGCACGTGACCGGCGTGCGTGAGCAGAAGCCGAAAGGTTCTCCTTTAATCATCGGTGAAGACGTAACCATCGGCCATAAAGTGATTCTGCACGGCTGCACCGTCGGCAACCGCGTGTTGGTCGGCATGGGTGCGATTGTGTTGGACGACGCAGTGATTGACGATGAAGTGATGATCGGTGCGGGCGGCGTGGTACCGCCGGGCAAACATCTGCAAAGCGGTTTTCTGTATCTTGGTTCTCCCGCCAGACAAATACGTGCTTTGACGGATGAAGAAAAAATGTTTTTAAAACAATCGGCTGTGAACTACGTTAATCTTGCGCAGGAATATAAATAACTATCTGAAACCGTTTAAAAACAGAATGGGTTTAATAAACAATGTTAGAGCTAATGGTTCTTTTTTTTGATATATTTCATAAAGAAAAATTCTGTGAGCAGCAGTATCAGTATGACTACGGCAAAATCGGGAATAAAATGACTGTTCCCGAGATGGTATTTGGGATCTATTATATAAAAACTTAAAATAAAATTAACTGCATATACGGCAAAACCGCATAAAGCATAGATAATGACTAATGCTTTCCAATGTTTTTTCATAAAATTTATTAATAATGAAAAATTCTTTTTATAGTTTTCCCAAAATTTTTTCATAGACATCATCATAATCCTTGTGAATAATTTAATGCATGGGAATCCGCACCCGGCAAAATATGTTTGTCAGGTACGGAATGAGGCGACGGCTTAGTAGCCGAATGAGCGTTCGGCTACATGTGAGCCTAACTTCTGCCCTAAATACCCGCCGACAGCCGCACCAACCTTGGCACCTGCAACCATTCCGCCGGGACCTCCGATTGCACCTAAAGCCGCACCTGTGAAACCTCCTGCCAAAGCACCGGCGCCAATGCCTGTATAACCGCCTACATTTGATACAATAGTTTTTTTAAAGTTAAAACCACCTGAAACTTGTTCCAATTCATTCATAGATAATGTTTGCATGATTTTCTCCTATAAAAATAAAGAAAAATGAAAAGTAGGTTTTAGTTTGCCTACTGCTTTGGTAGATAAATTTTTTTTGGATAAGTTTTTTTTCTTTTGTAATTTAAATTACAAAAAAGTTAATTTTATGCTAAGTAACTATAAAATTTAATCGGTAATTTCTATAATGCCTTTGATACCCAATACCAATAAAAAAGGAAATATTTTGAACCGTATTTATCTCGCTTCGGGCAGCCCGCGCCGTCGCGAAATTTTAGAAAACTTAGGCTATACGGTACAGCGTTTGCCTGCCGAAATCGACGAAACGCCGTATCCGCAAGAAAAGGCCGCTGATTATGTGCAAAGGTTGGCTCGTGAGAAAAATGCCGATGCAGTAGCGCAATGGCACGTTACACATCCCGAACCGCCCGAATTTCCGATTCTCGCCGCCGATACCGCCGTCGCTTATCAAAATCAAATTTTGGGCAAGCCGGAAAACGAAGCCCATGCGGCCGAAATGTTGGCGCAATTATCCGCCGCCACGCATCAGGTCTATACCGCTGTCAGTGTGTATTGGCAGGGCGAAACGCGCACGTTGTTGCAGCAGAGCGATGTAACCTTTAAATCCATGAGCGCGGTAGAAATTGCGGCATATATTGCCAGCGGCGAGCCGATGGATAAGGCCGGTGCGTATGGGATTCAAGGCTTGGGCGGTGTTTTTGTCGCGCATTTGCAGGGTAGTTTTACCGGCGTGATGGGTCTGCCTGTGTTTGAAACGGTCGGACTCTTGGCGCAATTCGGTTCGGTTGTGCCGCCGTTTCCGAAATAACGAGATAGGCCGTCTGAAAGCGTCGCAAAAAATATTTCATTTTCAGACGGCCTTTTCTCAATCGGCGTATATTTTCAGTTACAATACGTCCTTGAAAAAATCCCCCGAATAAAGATACCGTATGAAAGAACACAAAGCCCGCAAACGCTTTGGGCAAAACTTTTTGCAAGACACGTGTATCATCAGCGATATTGTGCATGCCGTGCGCCCCGAAGCTGATGACACCGTAATCGAAATCGGCCCGGGTTTGGCCGCGATTACCGGGCCGCTGGCGAAAAAACTCAACCGATTGCACGTTTGCGAAATCGACCGCGATATTGTCAAGCGATTGAAAACGCTGCCGTTTGCAGATAAATTGGTGATACACGAAGGCGATGTGCTGCAATTCGATTTCAACAGCATTGAGGGCAAAAAGAAAATTGTCGGCAACCTGCCTTATAATATTTCCACGCCGCTGTTGTTTAAATTGGCCGAAGTGGCCGATGATGTGATTGACATGCATTTTATGCTGCAAAAAGAAGTGGTCGAGCGTATGGTGGCCGAGCCGAAAACCAACGACTACGGCCGTTTGAGCGTGATGCTGCAATACTTTTTTGAAATGGAATCGCTGATTGACGTGCCGCCTGAGTCGTTCGATCCTGCACCGAAAGTCTATTCCGCCGTGGTGCGCATGATTCCGTCGAAACACCGCATCGGTAAGGCCGATGATTTCGAGCATTTTGCCAAACTGGTCAAACTTGCCTTCCATCAGCGCCGAAAAACCATCCGCAATAATTTGAAAGAAGTGGCCGGCGATGCCGATTTGGAAGCTGTAGGCATCAGCCCGCAAGACCGCGCCGAACATATCGCTCCGGAAAAATATGTAGAATTGAGCAATTATCTGGCGAAAAAAACTGTTTGAAACAGACAGCCAGAATTTCAGCGAAAAACTTTACAGGTTTAAATTGCATCAGTGCCTAATAATACCCAATAAATAAATTATTTTTTAGGGGCTGTAGTGGATTAGCAGTTGTGTTACTCTTAAAAAATGAAGATAACAAACTGTAAACTAAGAAAAAAGTACAAAATAAATTGCTTAAATTTTTTGTATCGGAAGTTACTGCTCGTGCAGCAGCTGATTTATTAGAAACTAACCCCAACTCGGCGGCTCTGTTTTACCGCAAAATCCGTCAAGTGCCGGCCTATCATCCGGAACTTCAAGCTGATGAAGTTTTTGATGGTTCTGCTGGGTTGGACGAAAGCTATTTCGGCGGACAACGCAGGGCAAAACACGGTCGCGGTGCAGTTGGAAAAGCGGCTGTATTCGGTATTTTAAAACGACACGGTAAGGTTTATCCCGTTATTGTTGAAGATACCAAGAAAACTGCTTTACTCACTGTAATTAAACGAAAAATCATGCCTGACAGTATTGTTTGTACCGATTGCTGCAAAAGCTGCGATATGCTTGATGTGCGTGAATTTACCCATCATCGTATCAGCCACAGTACGCATTTTGCAGAACGTCAAAACCATATCGATGGGATTGGGAATTTTTGGAATCAGGCAAAGCGTGTTCTGCGAAAATACAATGGAATTGACCGTAAACCGTTTCCGTTATTCTTGAAGGAATGTGTGTTCGTTTTAACTTTGGTACGCCGAAAGAGCAACTGAAAATCTTGCGACTTTGGTGTGGTATTTAGGGCTAATCTAATATACAGCCCCTAAATTTATTATTAGAATCCGGCCGCCATAATAGCGGCAAGCTGCAGCATTTCAACCAAAATAAACCGATAATTGCTGCAGATTAAACTGGTGATAACAGAAAGTAACGATGATTAAATTCAAAAACGTACAAAAACACTTCAAAGATCTGCACGTCATCAACGGCGTAAATCTCGAAGTGAAGCAGGGCGAAGTGGTGGTGGTTTGCGGGCCGTCGGGCAGCGGCAAATCCACGCTTATCCGCACTGTCAACCAGCTTGAAACCATCGAAAGCGGCGAAATCTGGGTGGACGGTATCAATGTTGCCGACCCGAAAACCGATTTGAACAAACTGCGCGCCGAAGTCGGCTTTGTGTTCCAAAGTTTCAATCTGTATCCACATTTGAGCGTGTTGGAAAACATTGTTTTGTCGCCGATGAAAGTGAAAGGCCAGAGCCGTGCCCAAGCCGAAGCCAAGGCGATGGAATTGCTGGAGCGCGTGGGTTTGGCGCATAAAAAAGATGCCTTGCCGAGCCAGTTATCCGGCGGTCAGCAGCAGCGTGTGGCGATTGCCCGCGGCTTGGCGATGGAGCCGCGCGTGATGTTGTTTGACGAACCGACTTCCGCGCTTGATCCGGAAATGGTCGGCGAAGTCCTGCGTGTGATGAAAGACTTGGCGGTGAGCGGCATGACCATGATGTGTGTGACGCACGAAATGGGTTTTGCCCGCGAAGTGGCCGATCGTGTGATTTTTGTCGATCACGGCCAAATCATCGAAGAAGCTGCGCCGGAAGAGTTTTTCACCAACCCGAAACACGAGCGCGCCAAGCAGTTTTTGCAGCAGGTGATGACGCATTAATCAATGTGCTAGGCCGTCTGAAAAGCGTTCAGACGGCATGGGAAACAATAGAAATCAAAGGATAGTCATGTATTTTGTTGACCGCACCGCCGTGGTGTTGAAACCGACCGCGCGTTTTTTGGAATGGCTGAAATCGGCAGATGAAAATATGCCTGATTTGACGGTAGGGCAAATCCGCACCAATTGCTCGGTGTTTTTGGTGCCCGAATTTGATGAGCCGGAAGCGGTGATTTCGTATTTCGACGAGCGTTACCAGCAGATTTTTGAAGCAGAAATCACCGGTTGGGACGTAGATAAAGCCAAATGGCCGCAAGACATGAGTTTAAAGGCGTTTTGGGAATTTTTCGAAATTGAAATCCACGATATGGTCTTGGATATGGAAGATGCCGATTTGAATGTCAGCCCTGTGTTCGACAACATGATGTAAACCATGCGCGCATTTCAGACGGCCTTGAAGCCTTCCCGCAGCCTGAAAATCACAGTGTCGGTTTTGCACTTGTTGGCAGCGGTCATGTGTGCGGCGTGGTTTTACGGCGTGATGCTTTGGCTGGGTTTACTCGGTTTGACGGTGAGCTTTGTTTACGCCCGGTATCATACCGATTTAAAAGGAAATCAGGCAGTAAAGCAGATTGCGGTAAACCGTTTGCAGCAGGCTGCCATTTTTATCGGGCGCGAGCAGACGGCTTTTGAAGCGGTATTGGGTGATGCGTCGTTGGTAACGCATCATGTGCTGTTTTTGCAATGGCACGCCGGCAGCCGAACCATTTGGCAATTGGTGTTGCCCGATATGCTGGATAAGGAAACCCACCGCCGCTTGCGCGTTTGGGCGCGTTGGTGTCAGACGGAGCAAAGGCCGTCCGGACAAAAAAACTGAATTGAATAGCATAAAGTACTGGTCTGTTTCAGACGGCCTTGAATCATAAATAACTGAAAAATAATGAAAACACTACAAGACTGGCTCTCGCATTTGGAAACAGCCCACAGCACAGGCCTCATCGACATGGGCTTGGAACGCGTGGGCGAAGTGAAAACCCGCATGGGCTTGACGCCGCAATGTCCTGTGGTGGTCGTGGCAGGCACCAACGGCAAAGGTTCGGTGTGCGCCTATTTATCGCAGATTTACAAGCAGGCAGGTTTTAAAGTAGGTACGCTGACAAGCCCGCATATTTTGCGTTTTAACGAACGTATTGCCGTGAACGCCGAACCGGTTGATGATGAAACCATCGTAGCGGCGTTTGAACGCATTGAATCGGCGCGCGGCGAGATTTCGCTGACTTATTTTGAATTCAACACCTTGGCGGCAGTAGATATTTTCATGCGCGCCCAAGTTGATGTGATGGTGTTGGAAGTCGGCTTGGGCGGGCGTTTGGACGCGGTAAACGTGTTCGATGCCGATTGCGCCGTGGTCACCGGCGTGGATTTGGATCATCAGGCGTTTTTGGGCGATACGGTCGAACAGGTCGGTTTTGAAAAAGCAGGCGTGTTCCGCAGCGGCAAACCGGCGATTTGCGGCCAGAATCCGCCGCCGGAATCGTTGCTCCGACACGCTGAAAAAATCGGCGCACATTTGCTGTTGGCCAAAGAAGATTTTAATTTCAACACCTTGGAAAATGTGCAATGGAATTATCAGTTCCATCCGAAAATTTCAGACGGCCTGTTACACAAGCGGCGCAATGCTTTGCCGTTTCCGGCTTTGCGCGGCGCATACCAAATCGGCAATGCCGCCGTGGCGTTGACGGTGCTGGAATGCTTGGCCGACAAGCTGCCGATTGATATCGGTGCGATTAAGCGCGGGTTGCTGCTGGTGGAAAATCCGGGGCGTTTCCAAGTTTTGCCGGGACGCCCGCTCACCATTTTGGATGTCGGCCACAATCCGCATGCCGCCCGTGCCTTGCGCCGCAGCCTGATTAATCTGGCGTTTGCGCAAAACCGCATTGCCGTGTTCAGCATGTTGGCCGATAAAGACGTCGACGGCGTGTTGGACATCGTGAAAGACCAGTTTGACGAATGGTATATCGCTCCTTTGGACATGCCGCGCGGCATGACGATTGACACTTTGCAAGAGAAACTGGCGCAGCAGGGCATCGATAAAATCAAAGCCTTCGACCGTGTCCAAAGCGCTTACCAAGCAGCTTTGGCGAAAGCTTCTGAAAATGATAGAATTGTCGTTTTCGGTTCGTTTCATACTGTTGCCGATGTGATGGCGACCTTGTAAATAGGAAATTTCATGTCTGACGATAAGCAAAAAGAAGTTTTAACCGGTTATGAGCAGCTCAAACGCCGCAACCGCCGCCGCTTGGTGATGACGTCAGGGTTGGTCGTGGTTGCCGGTATTCTGTTGGCTTCTGTATTGAGTGCGGGTGGCGACGAAGAAAAAGCAGCCGCACCCACGGCCGCCGTAGCGCAAAATGATGCGCAAGGCGATGCCGCCAATGCTGCTGTGTTGGAGCCGAGCAATAAGGAAGAAGCGCAAGCGGCTGCGCAGGAGCAAGCTGCCGAAAAAAGCAGCGAGCCTGAGCAACCGGTGGAAGTGTTGAGACCTGCCGCCGCTACACCGCCGCAAGACATCGGTGCGCCGTTGGTGTTGATTAACGATAAATTGGTTGACAGTGACATCAAAGGCTTGGAAGAGTCGGAGCGCATTCGCAAAGCCGAAGAAGAAAAACGCGCGGCGGAAGAGCAGAAAGCCGAAGCACGCCGCCAGCGTTTGGCTGAACAGCGTGCGGCCAAACGTGCCGAAGAAAAACGCTTGGCAGCCGAAAAAGAAGCGGCTAAGAAACGGGCTGTGGCGGCCAAGGCTGAAAAATCGGAACGTGATGCAGAAGTCGAGCGCAAACAGGCAGAAAAAGCAGCTGCCGAGCGTAAAGCCAAACAAGCTGAAGAGAAAAAAGCAGCTGCGGCCAAAGCCAAAGCGGAAACCGACAAAAAAGCAGCCGCTGCCAAAGCAAAAGAAACCGACAAAAAAGCGGCCGCTAAAAAAGCGGAACCGGCTACGCCTAAGCCGGCCGAAAAAGCAGCCGATATCGGTTCTAAAGGCCAAAAAGCCGCCATTCAGGCCGGTTATTCCGATAAAGAACGCGCCCAAAGCCTGCAACGCAAAATGAAGGCGGCCGGTATCAATGCCACCATCAGCGAAATCAAAACCGATAAAGGTGTGGTTTACCGTGTGAAATCAAACTCATATAAGAATCGCCAAGAAGCTGCGAAAGATTTGGAAAAATTGCGTTCTAAAAACGGCATTGCAGGACAGATCGTGGATGAGTAATATTCCTTTGGCGGATTTATTGGCTTTCGGCGTGGTTGCGGCATGTATTGTCATGTCGCTGATGCGCGGCGTGATTGCCGAAATCAGCTCGCTGATTACTTGGATTGTGGCGTTTTTCATTGCCAAGTGGTTTGCCGTGCCGTTTGCCGAAATTGCCTTTAAATCTTTCGAGCCGCAAGCCTTGGGTGTTGCGTTAGCCTTTATCATGCTGTTTGTTGCGGCATGGTTGGCGCAGCGTTTTCTGCGCTCGTTGCTGACCGCCGGTGTAACGGCCATCGGGCTGGGCAGCGTCAACCGCTTGCTCGGCGGTGTATTCGGCGCGGCTAAAGGAGTATTGTTGGTGACTTTGGTGGTGATGGTGTGTTCTTACACCGATTTACCGGAAACGGAAGGCTGGCAATCATCACGCAGCATTCCTTATTTCGAAACCTTGGCGCATGATGTGGTGATGCCTTATTTGCCGATGATTGGCAACAGATTAAACGATGCGGACATCCCTTCATAATACAACCGGTTTCAGACGGCCTTTTAGATACAGGCCGTCTGAAACCGGTTTAATCTTTTTTATTTCATTGGATTAATTCTTTTATTCGGAGAACACAAATGTGTGGTGTATTAGGGTTGGTGAGCAACGAGCCGGTCAATCAGCTGTTGTATGACGGTTTGCAGATGCTGCAGCATCGCGGTCAGGATGCAGCGGGCATTGTAACGGCTGAAGGCAGTATGTTCCATATGCACAAAGGCAAAGGTATGGTGCGCGAAGTGTTCCGCACGCGTAATATGCGTGATTTAATCGGCCATTCCGGCATTGCTCATGTGCGTTACCCAACCGCGGGCAATGCAGGCAGCAGTGCCGAAGCGCAGCCGTTTTACGTCAGCTCGCCTTTTGGTATCGTGTTGGCGCACAACGGTAATTTGACCAATACCGCCGAACTGTATGAAAACGTGTGCCACAAACACCTGCGCCATATCAATACCAGCTCCGATTCGGAAGTGTTGTTGAATGTGTTTGCGCATGAGTTGCGCCATGAAGTCTCGAAAAACAGCGATAAAGTGTTGAGTACCGATAATGTGTTTACCGCCGTTAAAGCCGTGCATGAATTGGTACGCGGTGCGTATGGTGTGGTGGCCATGATTGCCGGCTACGGCATGGTGGCTTTCCGTGATCCGTATGGTATCCGTCCGCTAGTGTTGGGTTCGAAAACCGATGAAAATGGCTTCAAATCCTATGCCGTGGCTTCCGAATCAGTGGCCTTTAATGCCTTGGAATATGATTTGGAACGTGATATTGGGCCGGGCGAAGCGGTGTTTATCAGCTTTGACGGCCAGTTTTTCTCACGCCAATGCAGCGAATCACAACTGAAACCATGTTTGTTTGAATACGTTTATTTTGCCCGTCCCGACTCGGTGATTGATGAAGTATCCGTGTATCAAGCACGTTTGGACATGGGCGTATCGCTGGCGGAAAAAATCAAGCGCGAATTGCCGATTGACAACATCGATGTGATTATGCCGATTCCCGATACCAGCCGCCCGAGCGCGATGGAATTGGCCATGCATTTGAACAAACCTTACCGCGAAGGCTTGATTAAAAACCGCTACATCGGCCGCACCTTTATCATGCCGGGGCAGGCGACGCGCAAAAAATCCGTGCGCCAAAAATTGAGTCCGATGGAAACCGAATTCAAAGGCAAAAGCGTGCTGTTGGTGGATGATTCCGTCGTGCGCGGCACTACCAGCCGTGAAATCGTAGAAATGGTTCGCGCTTCGGGCGCACGTAAAGTGTATATTGCCTCTGCCGCGCCGGAAGTACGTTTCCCAAATGTGTACGGCATCGACATGCCGACGCGTGAAGAATTGATTGCCAATGGCCGTACGCCGGCTGAAATCGCACAGGAAATCAGTGCTGATGGCATCGTGTTCCAAGACTTGAACGATTTGGAAGCCGTAGTCAAAGCTTTGAACCCGAAAATTGAAGGCTTTGATTCTTCCTGCTTTAACGGCATTTACCTGACCGGCGATATCGATGAAGCCTATCTGCAACGCTTGTCGGAAGGTAAAACCGGTTGCGGCGGTCTGAAAGTCATGCCAAGCAAAATGGAACACAGTATCACCATCAGCAGCAGCGACGAAGAATAAATGGGAACGAAAAGGCCGTCTGAAAGCCAAAAGGTTTTCAGACGGCCTAGGTCTTTTTATTGCGTTAAAGTCACGCAGCAAAGGATTCATCATGACAGCAGAAATCAAAAACTATATCACCCCCGTCGGTTGGCAGGCGTTAAAAGACGAGCTTTATCAATTGGTCAACAAAGAGCGCCCCGAAATCGTGCAAATCGTCAACTGGGCCGCGGGTAACGGTGACCGCAGCGAAAACGGCGATTACCTTTACGGCAAACGCCGCATGCGTGAAATCGATCGCCGCATCCGTTTCCTGACCAAACGCTTGGAAGCAGCGGTAGTGGTTGATCCGGAAGCGCGCGAAACAACTGATCAAGTATTCTTCGGGGCAACCGTCGAATTGTTACGTGGCGACGGCAGTGAACAAACCGTCAAAATTGTCGGTGTTGATGAAATTGATACCGCAAAAAACAAAATTTCGTGGATTTCTCCTTTAGCGCGTTGCCTGATTAAAGCACGCGAAGGCGATGAAGTGGTGCTCAACGGCCCGGAAGGGCGCGAAGAGATTGAGATTTTATCAGTCATATATTGCCGTATTGATTGAGGCCGTCTGAAAAAAATTCAGCTTGAGCTAAACCGGCTTATAAGTGATTGATAAAAAACCGTATCTTTCAATCAGGTATGAATTTGTTGAAAAGATACGGTTTTTTTAACAGATATATTTGGTTTAAAACGGCTGTGTGTTTTTTCCAAGAATATGTTCGAATTTGGCAATTAATTGTTTGACAACGGCTTCTTCACTGAATTCTGCCAAACAATCTTGGCGCAGTTTTTGTGGAGAAAAGCGGTTGTGCTGTTCATACATTTGAATCAAGGCTTCGGTGAGGGCAGCGATGTTTTCCGTCGGAATCAAGAAGCCATTTTCCGGTTGCACAATTGATTGCGGGCCACCGCATTTTGTGGCGATTACCGGTAAGCCTTGCGAAAGAGCCTCGATAAATACCACACCGAAGGTTTCCGTGCGGCTGGCCAATACAAAGGCATCGCTTTGGCGCATTAAATTTAAAACTTCATCGGTTTTCAGCGCGCCTAAAAAGGTTACTGAGCCGGCAATGCCTAATTCGGCAGTGAGTTTTTTTAGATTATCGGCTTCCGGCCCGTCGCCGCCGATTTTGAGTTTCAAATGCGGGTATTTTTGCAAGGCTTTGGCAAAAGCGGGCAACAGTAAATCATGGCCTTTTAAATGGCGTAAGTGGGAAACGGAGCAGAAGGTAAATTCATCATCTGATGATTTTTCTTTCAATTCAAAATGTTCCGCAAAGTTTTTACCTAGGATATTAGGCAAATATGCCCATTGTGTGTCTGGATATTTTTGGTCGAGCAGTTCGACAAAATCCCGGCTAACGGCATAAAGTGCAGAGGCATATTTGGCGGCTTCATACATGGCGGGCCATTGGTTACTGCGGATTAAATTGCGTGCGTAGGTGCTGCTGTGTTCGGTAATAACGTATGGAATGCCGGATTTTTTAAAAATTTCATAGGCCAAGATGCCCGCGTAATTCATGGCGTGGGCATGTATGATATCGGGCCGGCCGTTTTCTTGCACATAGGCTTTAAAGGCTTTTAAACCGGCTTTGACCCATCGGATGCGGTCAATATCGACAATCGGACAGCGCGGGAAAAAATACATACTGTCGTAAATGTAGGTATTTAAACCGCCTTGTTGGTGTTTGTTAAGGCCGTAAGGGCCGGAAAAAATGGTTTCGGGTTGGCTGCGTAGAAAGCGGAACATGGGTGCGACGACCCCGACTTTATTAATTTTATTGCTTTTTTGTAATCCTTGAGCTTGGATTCTGAAAAAAATTCCATCAACATCTTGCTCGGATTTGGGATACCAAGAAGGAATAACGACAATGTGCATGGGGATGTCCTAAAACTAGATGGGGAATGATTTATTTTCTTCAGACCAATAAAATAAAAAATCATTCAATATCAATATTATCTATTTAATAATAAATTAAAAAGCCGTCTGAAAAATCATGGCGCATTACCATTTTTTTCAGATGGCCTTTAAACATCAATCCTTATTCGCCCGCTACGGTCATTCCGCTAATCAGTATCGAACCGATTTTGTTGAATGAGCGGCGAAGGGCATCGTTGGCGATGCCGACGACGTTTTGATACATATCCTGCAATCGTCCGGCGATGGTAATTTCGTGTACCGGATAGGCAATCACGCCGTTTTCGACCCAGAATCCGGCGGCGCCGCGTGAGTAGTCGCCGGTGATGGTGTTGACGCCTTGTCCCATCAGTTCGGTCACCAGCAGGCCCGTGCCCATTTCTTTGAGCAGGTCGGCTTGCGTGGCGTGGGTGTGGCTGAGATACAGGTTATGCGCGCCGCCTGCATTGCCGGTGGAGGTCATGCCGAGTTTGCGGGCGCTGTAGCTGCTCAAAAGATAGCCTTGTACCACACCGTTTTGAATCAGGAAACGCGGGCGGGTGGCGACGCCTTCGGAGTCGAAATAGGTGCTGCCGAAGGCACGCGGAATATGCGGTTCTTCGCGCAGGTTGACGAAATCGGGCAGGATTTTTTTGCCCAAGCTGTCTATTAAGAAGCTGCTTTGCCGGTAAAGTGCGCCGCCGCTCAATGCGCCGACTAAATGGCCGATTAAACCGCCGGCGACGGTGGTGTCAAACATCACGGGATAGTTGCCGGTGGGCAGGGTTCGGCTGTCGAGGCGGCGCACGGTGCGCTCGGCGGCGGTGCGTCCGATGCTTTCCGGTGAATCCATATCTTGATGGCGGCAGGACGCGTCATACCAATAATCGCGCTGCATGCCCTGTCCATCGGCGGCGACCACGCTGCAGGAAATGCTGTGGCGTGTACCTTGCTGGTGTGCCATAAAGCCGTGCGAATTACCGTAAACGTATTGATAATGGCTGGTTTGCACGCCTGCGCCTTCGGAGTTTTCGATGTGCGGGTCGAATGACAAGGCAGCTTGTTCGCATTGTTTGGCCAATTCGATGGCGGCTTCTGCGCTTAAATCCCACTCGTGATAGCGGTCGAGATCGCCGATTTCGGCAGCCATCAAATCTTTATCGGCCAAGCCTGCACACTCGTCCTCAGCGGTGTACTTGGCGATGTCGACAGCGGCCTGCACGGTATCCTGTAAGGCATTGGGCGAGAAATCGGCGGTGCTGGCACGGCCTTTGCGTTGGCCGACGTAAACGGTAATGTCCAACGACTTATCCTGCTGAAATTCGATTTGCTCGATTTCGTTCAGGCGCACGCTCACGCTCTGGCCGATGGATTCGCTGAAGTCGGCCTCGGCAGCCGTGGCGCCCAATTGCTGCGCCAGCGATAGGGTTTGGCCGCACAGTTGAATCAGTTCGTCTTGAGAGTGGTTAAACAGCATAAAGATTATCCGGAAAAAAGTGCGCTTATTTTAACTGTTTTCAGACGGTCTCGGCAAAAATGTCATCATTGGCGGAATATATCGAACCGACAGCGCCGTCATCTCATGGTAAAATCAGCAATTGAAAAATTTTACCGAATGAATGCGATATGATTGATAACGAAGAAGAATGGGTGAGCAAAACCCAGATGAAAAAGCAGATGAACCATCTGCAGGATTTGGGCATGGAATTGACCAAGCTGTCGAACGAAACACTGAAGAAAATCGGTTTGGACGAAGATTTGTATGAAGCCGTGCAAAGCTATAAAAAAATCACGTCCAACAGCGCGCTCAAACGTCAGGCGCAATACATCGGCCGCCTGATGCGCGATACCGACCCCGAGCCGATTGAACGCTATCTGGCCAAGCTGCGCGGCGACAATGCGGCGCACAATGCCTTTTTGCAGCGCGCCGAGCAAGCCCGCGGACGTTTGATTGCCGACGATGATGCGCTCACCACGTTTATGGCCGATTACCCGCAAGCCGATGCCGGCAGGCTGCGCACCTTGATCCGTAACACGCGCAAAGAGCGGGAGCAAAACAAACCGCCGAAAAGCTTCCGTGCTTTGTTCCAAGAAGTGAAAGCCGTGATGGAAGGCAGCCAAAGCAGCGGTGATGCAGCAGATGATGAAACGGATTTCGCAGAGTAAACCGCAGCGTGAAAAAATTTTCAGACGGCCTTTACTCTGATTGTTTGATCGAAAAGGCCGTCTGAATGGATTTATCCATACAGGGAGCTTTACTATGAAACTGATGAGAACCACAGCGGCGGTATTGTGCACGGTTATGCGTTAAAGGTTGTACGCTGATTTTATGGGGCATAACGATCCGTTCAGTGAAAGCACGACACGCCGTGAAATCGCTTAAGGAGAAATTCAGGTATCCGGTGTGGTTAAACAGGCCAATTAGCCAGTTTGCTCGGGGCAGTTTGGTTATGTGGGCAAGCGGAACCGGTTTGCCGTTAATCCTCGGGATTCGGCCAAATTACAGGGGATATCGGATGTGAAGCCGGATAAATCCTTTCAAATTGTGAACGGCCGCTATCGGCCGCCGGAGTGTTTTCCTATTGAGCTGAAAGCCGCAAAACAATGATTTCAACCCACGATTCTGTCGGTGCTGCGATACCGCAAAAGCCGTTGATATTGTCAAGCTCAAAAGCCTTGTCGTTTCAAGCCAAGCAGCCGCCGAAATCGGCTCAAAACCAAACCCCGTATTATTTTTGCCATGAACATACCTTGGGCAAATTCTACCAATAACCGCCGACTTACCGTTTTGAAACGCCGTTTCCTGTATCGGTGTATCATACCGTGACTAAAAAGCATACCGCTACAGTTAAGCTTCCAAAATATCGCTTATACGCCGATAACTGTAACAGAGGATGCGGCTTTAGCCGTGACTGCGCTGGCGTTGTCACCGGTATTTCTGCTGGCAAGAACAGTTCGAAAATAGGGTGAATCGTTCTATTTTAAACCCGGTATCATACCTTCAGACGACCTAATGAACCACAGGCCGTCTGAAAACCATTTAATCTTATTCGTGAAAACTAAAACATGGCCGTAAAGATACAAACCCGTTCCTTCAACCAATCCGTATGCGACACCTTAATCAATGCCGGAGCCGACCCGCTGATTGCGCGCCTATGCGCCGCGCGTGATGTGCAGACACCGCAGGAATTGGAAGACAAGCTCACCGGATTACTGCCGTATCAGTCGCTCAACCAATGCGAAGCGGCAGCGGTACGTTTGGCCGATGCCATTGCGCGGCAGGAAAAAATCCTGATTGTGGCCGACTACGATGTCGATGGTGCAACAGCTTGCGCGGTGGGCATCAAAGGCTTGAGCGCGATGGGGGCGGCGGTGGATTTTTTGGTGCCCAACCGTTTTGAACACGGCTACGGTCTTACCCCTGAATTGGCGGAAATCGCGGCAGAAAAGGGCACAAACCTGCTGCTGACGGTGGATAACGGCATTGCCAGCTTGGCCGGTGTGGCGCGTGCGCAGGCGTTGGGTTTGGATGTGGTGGTGACCGACCACCACCTTCCGGCCGAACAGGTGCCCGATTGCATTATCGTGAATCCGAACCAGCGCGGTTGCGGCTTCGAGAGCAAAAGCCTGGCCGGTGTGGGCGTAATTTTTTATGTGTTGATGGCTTTGCGTGCCGAGTTGCGCCGACGCCAATATTTTTCAGACGGCCTGCAAGAACCGAATCTGGCTGAATTATTGGATTTGGTGGCGTTGGGTACGGTGGCCGATGTGGTTGCGCTTGATCACAACAACCGCATTTTGGTGTCGCAAGGTTTGAAGCGTATGCGGCAGGGTAAAATGCGGCCGGGCATTCGTGCATTGTTTGAAGTGGCGCGGCGCGATTGGCGCAAAGCGCAGCCGTTTGACATGGGGTTTGCGTTAGGGCCGCGCATCAATGCGGCGGGACGTTTGGACGATATGGCGCTCGGTATCGCCTGTTTGCTGGCGGACAATGACCGGCAGGCTAAAGAGCTGGCGGCTCAGTTGAACAACCTTAATATCGAGCGCCGCGAAATCGAGCAATCCATGCTGCAAGATGCCTTGGATTCGTTCCCCGAAACCTTGCCGGGCCGGCAAGCCACACTGGTGGCTTACCGCGAAGACTACCATCAAGGTGTGATCGGCATTGTGGCCAGCCGCTTGAAAGACCGCTTTTACCGCCCTACCATTGTATTCGCACCGGCGGATAATGGCGAAGTGCGCGGCTCGGGCCGTTCCATTCCCAATCTGCACTTGCGCGATGCACTGGATTTGGTCAGCAAACGCCATCCTGATTTGATTTTGAAATTCGGCGGCCACGCGATGGCAGCGGGTTTGAGTATTTTAGAACACAAGATCCCTGCGTTTCAGACGGCCTTTGAGCAAGCCGTGCGCGACATGGTGAGCGAAGACGATTTATCGCAAACCTTCATCACCGACGGCAGCCTGCCAGCGGTCGAAATTACATTGGAACGAGCGCAAAGCCTTGCCCGCCATGTGTGGGGACAGGGTTTTGCGCCGCCGAGTTTTACCGATGAATTTCATGTCGTACGCCAGCAATGGATGGGCGCGGAAGGCAAGCATAAAAAAGTGTGGCTGCAAAAAGACGGCTTTGAATTTGAAGCGATGTTTTGGCGGTGCAGCGAAGAAATTCCCGAACATATTCGCACCGTGTACCGCCCCGTGGCCAACGAATGGCGTAATAATGTGGAATTGCAGCTTTATATTGATTATTGGGAAGCGGCGTAGCTGTAAAAAATCCCGGCGTTGTGTACACTTTTTCTTTTTTGCCTGAAGATCCGGTTGGGGATTTCCGAGTGTTGCCAAGCATAGCGAAAGGCACGGCAAAGCCGCATGATTCTTGATAACGCCCGAAAATCCTAAAACAATCGTTCAGACAAAAAACAAAAGCTGTTTTGCATAAAAAGTGTAACCAACCCGGCGATTTCCTATTCTTACATGTAAGATTGGTTGATAAAAGGCCGTCTGAAACATCGTGTTTCAGACGGCCTTTTGTGATGCATAGATTAGAAACGGCGTTTCAATTGGCGGGCTTGCAGGATGTGTACCGCCAATTCTTCTACCGATTTATCGGTGGTATTGGTAAACGGAATGCCGTGGCGTTTGAACATTGCCTGTGCGTCGGCTACTTCGCTGCGGCAGGTGTTGATTTGCGCATAGGTCGAATTCGGGCGGCGCTCTTGGCGGATAGCTTGCAGGCGTTCCGGCTGAATGGTCAGGCCGAACAGTTTGTCTTTGTAAGGTTTCACCATGCGCGGCAAATCGGTGGATTCCAAATCGTCGGGAATCAGCGGATAGTTGGCGGCACGGATACCGTATTGCAGGGCGAGGTAGAGACAGGTCGGGGTTTTACCGGAACGGGATACGCCCATCAGAATCACATCGGCTTCTTTCAGATTTTTATCGCTCACGCCGTCGTCGTGATTGAGCGAGAAATTCACCGCTTCCATACGGGCATCGTAGCGTTGGGTGTTGCCGATGCTGTGGTGCCCTTGCAGCGACAGCGTGGCTTGGGCGTTCAATTCTTTTTCGAGTTGGCCCAAGAACGTATCGAAGAAGTTGATTACAAAAGCATTTGCTTCTTTAATGATGTGGCGGATTTCGTGATTAACCACGCTGACAAAGGCAATCGGGCGTACGCCGTGTTCTTCGGCGGAACGGTTTACCTTTTCCACCACGGCCAGCGCTTTTTCCGGCGTGTCGATAAACGGATAGGTCGAGCGTTTGAATTGCAGGCTGCCGAATTGGTTGAGTAGCGCTTCACCGATGTTTTCGGCGGTCAGGCCGGTGCGGTCGGAAATATAGAAAACGTGTCGGGTGGTATTCATGGCGGGTCTTTCGGAATAACGGAAACCGGCCGTTATCATAACAAGAGCAGCGGCGGGAATAAAGCGGCGGCGGTGAAATTACAGATAATTACAACACAAAACCATAAAAAACTTAACGCATATTAATTTTAATAAAATAGAAAAATTGAAATATAATTCCAAATATTTTGAATAACGTAAATATTTAAAATTCATCGAATTGTTTCAAACGTTATGTTTTACAAGAAGATAAGGCCGTCTGAAAAGTATCGGTATTTCGGGTTTCAAGCGACTACACCGCCAAAAGCCGCAATTTTTCAGACGGCCTGCGCTGCGATAATCGCTGCAAAAACCGAAAAAATACATGACAGAGACAGTTTGAATCGCTTAGAATAAGCCAGCGGATTCATTTCTTTTTTAACATACACGAACTGGATGAAAAATGGCTGCAAACTATGTAATTTGGTTTGAGAACCTGCGCATGACCGATGTGGAAAGCGTGGGCGGTAAAAATGCCTCTTTGGGCGAAATGATCAGTCAGCTGACTGAGAAAGGCGTACGTGTTCCCGGCGGTTTTGCCACCACCGCAGATGCTTACCGTGCCTTTTTGGCACACGAAGGCCTGAGCGACCGTATTTCCGCCGCACTGGCCGGGTTGGACGTTGACGACGTTGCCGAATTGGCGCGTGTGGGTAAAGAAATCCGCCAATGGATTTTGGATACGCCGTTTCCGGAGCAACTGAACAACGAAATCGAAGCAGCATGGAACAAAATGGTTGCCGATGCCGGCAGCGAAGACATTTCCGTTGCCGTACGCTCTTCTGCCACCGCAGAAGACCTGCCGGACGCTTCATTTGCGGGTCAGCAGGAAACATTCCTGAATATCAATGGTTTGGAAAACGTTAAAGAAGCCATGCACCATGTGTTTGCTTCGCTGTATAATGATCGTGCCATTTCTTACCGTGTTCACAAAGGTTTTGAACACGACATCGTTGCCCTGTCTGCCGGTGTGCAGCGCATGGTGCGTTCCGACAGCGGTTCGTCAGGCGTGATGTTTACCATCGATACCGAATCCGGTTACGACCAAGTGGTATTTGTTACCTCGTCTTACGGTTTGGGCGAAAACGTGGTGCAGGGTGCGGTAAATCCTGACGAATTCTATGTATTCAAACCGACGCTGAAAGCGGGCAAACCGGCCATTCTGCGTAAAACCATGGGTTCGAAACAGATTAAAATGATTTTCACCGATAAAGCCGAAGCCGGTAAATCGGTGGCCAATATCGACGTGCCTGAAGCAGACCGCAACCGCTTCTCGATTACCGACGAAGAAGTAACCGAGTTGGCGCATTACGCTCTGATTATCGAAAAACACTACGGCCGTCCGATGGACATCGAATGGGGTCGAGACGGTATCGACGGTAAACTGTATATTCTGCAAGCCCGTCCGGAAACCGTTAAATCGCAGGAAGACGGTAGCCGCAGCCTGCGCCGCTATGCCATCAGCGGTGAGAAAAAAGTATTGGCCGAAGGCCGTGCTATCGGTCAGAAAGTCGGCCAAGGCAAAGTACGTTTGGTTAAAGACGCTTCAGAAATGGAAAGTGTGGAAGCGGGCGACGTGTTGGTAACCGATATGACCGACCCGGATTGGGAGCCGGTGATGAAACGTGCTTCTGCGATTGTAACCAATCGTGGCGGCCGTACCTGCCACGCAGCGATTATTGCCCGTGAATTGGGCATTCCTGCGGTTGTCGGCTGCGGCGATGCGACAAGCCGTCTTCATGCCGGTCAGGAAGTAACCGTATCGTGTGCCGAAGGCGACACCGGCCTGATTTACGAAGGTTTGTTGGAAGTAAACGTTACCGATGTGGCTTTGGACAATATGCCGAAAGCACCGGTAAAAGTGATGATGAACGTCGGCAATCCTGAATTGGCGTTCAGCTTCTCCGGTCTGCCTAGCGAAGGTATCGGCTTGGCACGCATGGAATTTATCATCAACCGCCAAATCGGTATCCACCCGAAAGCCTTGTTGGAATTTGACAAACAAGACGACGAGCTGAAAGCCGAAATTACCCGCCGTATTGCCGGTTATGCTTCTCCGGTGGATTTCTATGTCGATAAAATCGCCGAAGGTGTGGCAACTCTGGCCGCTTCGGTTTATCCCCGTAAAACCATCGTCCGCATGTCCGACTTCAAATCCAACGAATATGCCAATCTGGTCGGCGGCAATATTTACGAACCGCACGAAGAAAACCCGATGTTGGGCTTCCGTGGGGCGGCACGTTATGTGTCGGAAGATTTTGCCGACTGCTTTGCGCTGGAATGTAAAGCCCTGAAACGTGTCCGTGACGAAATGGGTCTGACCAACGTTGAAATCATGATTCCGTTTATCCGTACTTTGGCGGAAGCTGAATTGGTGGTTAAGGCCTTGAAAGAAAACGGTTTGGAACGCGGTAAAAACGGTTTGCGTCTGATTATGATGTGCGAAGTACCGAGCAACGCATTGCTGGCCGAACAGTTCCTGCAATACTTTGACGGCTTCTCCATCGGTTCAAACGACATGACCCAACTGACGCTGGGCGTGGACCGAGACAGCGGCGGTCCGATTGCGGCAACATTTGACGAACGTAATGCGGCGGTTAAAGTGATGCTGCATTTGGCGATTTCTGCCTGCCGCAAACAAAACAAATATGTCGGCATCTGCGGCCAAGGCCCTTCCGATCACCCTGATTTTGCCAAATGGCTGGTGGAAGAAGGCATCGAAAGCGTGTCTCTGAATCCGGATACCGTTATCGAAACTTGGCTGTATCTGGCCAATGAATTGAACAAATAAGGTTGTCTGAAAAGATTAGTCTAAACTATTAACCGCCCTGCGAATGCAGGGCGGTTTTTTGTGGCTTGGGGGTTGAATAGCTGCAGGTTTCAGACGGCCTTGCTTATGTGTGATATATAGCAAACAAACTTATTTATCGATACACATCTGAAACAGACAATCCACATCCATAATTCGCAGCCGATTCCTAACACCTTTAATCCAAGCCCACTTTTTCTCTATCTGATTCAGATCAGGGCTATAGGGCGGAAGCCATAACACAGTATGGCCTTTCTCCTTCAGAAGTGCTAAAGCATTCCCCTTATGAAACGTCGCATTATCCATCACCACCACACTGTTTTGCGGTAGCTCCGGAATCAAAATCCGCTCCACCCAAGCGTCAAATATTCGGCGGTCAATACTGCAATCAAACAACCCGACGGCAAACAGTTTGCCGTGAAATAACGCCCCAATAGCATTGGTCTGATGATGTCCCTGCCAATCATGGAGCGCATAACAGCGCCGGCTTTTTGGCGCATAAGCGTAAGGCCGGTAACAGGATGTTCTGAATCCGCTCTCGTCTAAATAAACAACCGGACGGTTACGGCGGATGTAGCGGTGCAGTAACTTCAGGAAGTTTTTTCTGAGCCCTCTGTTGGCTTTCGGGTGGCGGTTGGTCTTTTTTTGTAGCTGATGTTGTATCGCTTTAATGCTTTGTGTATGGCAGTATGGGAACAGCCAAAGCGTTGCGCTCTTTCATAGCAATAGGCATCGGGATAACGCTCAACATCTTCGAGCAGTGCTTGGACGCTGATTTTGCGGGTTTTCCGTTGCTTTGGAGGGGCTTGAGGAGCCGGAGGGCGTCTCCAAAGTGTGATGGTGGAGATGGCGATGCCGAATTCTTTTGCGGCTCTGCGAATCGTCCATCCTTGACGGAGTTTTTTGAGTACGAGTTGTTTGAAGTCTTCTGAATAGGCCATGGTGGAATTGTATCGAAGATTATGTTTATTTGCTATATCGGTTTAAAAACCAGATTATTCCGTTATCATTTTAATAAATGAATTTGCGTTTGGTAAAAACCGTCTTAATCAATGATATAAAAATATTGTATTTAACAAATATAGGTACTTTGTTTTATAATGGTTAAATTGAAAAATAATACTTGATTTTCTGAATATTGCACGATAATCAAGCATGTAAATAAATGAAGGTTTATTGCAATAGCGCTAGGCTTTCTATATGGATGATGAAAATGAACCGGTTTTTAACAATGGGTTTGGTGTCGGTGGCGATGAGTGCAGGATCAGCGGCGGCTTGGGCGCAAACTCATTCTGTGTACTTTAATCAGCAAGGTAAGATTACCGCGACCATGTCGTCTGTGGCTTACGTGCGCCAGTATAAAGTTAACGCCGGTTTGGCGCAGGTGCAGGATTTCTATTATCCATCAATGAAAAAATATTCTGATCCTTATCAGGTGCAAACCAGTCAGATTAAGGTGTTTGTACCGGTGTTGGATAATGGCACATTAACCTTATGGCATTTCAACGGTCAGAAAAAAATGGTCGGCAGCTACCGCAATGGTAAGCCTAATGGCGAATGGATCAACTGGTATCCAAATGGCAAAAAATCAGCAGTTATGCCGTATTTAAACGGCTTAAGCAACGGTGTCGGCGCACGCTATTACCGAAACGGCAATAAAGAGAGCGAAATACAGTTTAAAAACGATAAGGCTAACGGCTATTGGAAGCAATGGTATGCCGATGGCAGCCCAAAAACGGAAATGAAGATGGTGAACGATCAGCCGATGGAAATGCTCAGTTGGGACGAATCCGGTCGATTATTGACTGAGATGTCGTTTAGAAACGGCCGCCGCAACGGCATTGTGTTGGATTGGTATGAAGACGGTTCGAAAAAATCAGAAGCCGTGTATCAAAATGACCAATTGGTGAAAAAGACCTTATGGGATCAAGATGGGTTTGAGATTGAGTAAATAAACGAGGGTTATATTAACAAGGCCGTCTGAAATTCAGGCGGCCTTGTATCATTTGGAGAATGCGTATAAAAAATAAACAAAAAATGCCGCACCAAGGGATGCGGTGCGGCCAAATCTCAATAGCCAGAGAGAGTTACATAAAAAATCACAGCAAAAAAGGTTAGCGCTGACGTGCCTTGAAACGCGGATTGCTCTTGCAAATTACGTATACCTTGCCTTTACGGCGCACGATTTGACAATCGCGGTGGCGTTTCTTGGCTGTTTTCAGAGAAGATAAAACCTGCATTATTTATCCTTTCTCAAAGAGCCCATCATCGATTGGAAACGTTGGTGGAACTTGCTGGCACGGCCTTCGGTGGTTACGTTGCGCTGTTTGCCGGTGTAAACGGGATGGGAAGCGGAAGACGTATCCAAAGAAAACAGTGGATATTCGTTGCCGTCTTTCCAAACCATGGTTTTACCGTGGGTATTGGCGCATGAGCGGATGAGCCAACCTTCGTCGGCGCCGCTGTCGTAGAACAAAACGGTACGGTAATTATCCGGGTGAATATCGGGTTTCATAAAATTTCCTATTGCTATTTAAATGTTATAGCATAACATTATATACCTATTTTTTTAAAAGACAAGTTTGTGACAGGGAAAAATTCTAATATCAAACCTAATCATCTGTTTTGTTTTGAGATTTATTCTCATTTCAGACGGTTAAAATAGAAATATCCATATCCGCTTGTAGAGAATTTGATAAAATATGCTTTCAGACGGCCTTATCAATATCAAGGCCGTCTGAAATTTTTGAACCGTTTCGCAGCCATATTCAGACGGTCTGCGTTTAAAAGATTGATATGTATAAAGTCATACCGATTATCCACGTGCTGTCTAAGCTCGGCGTGTTGTTTTCGCTGTTACTGATGGTGCCGACGCTGATGTCGTATTTTTTTCTCGACAGTGCTTTTCCGGCATTTGCCCGCACCGCGTTGGTGACGACGTTTTCTTCCTGCACCATCTGGCTGCTGACGCTGCGGTATAACCGTGAGTTGCGTCCGCGCGACGGTTTTACATTGGTGATTATGCTGTGGCTGGCGTTTGCGATGGTGGCGGCGGTGCCGATTTATTTATATGTGCCGCACATGAGTTTTACCGATGCGTTTTTTGAAGCGATGTCGGGTTTAACCACCACAGGGGCAACGGTCATCAGCAGCTTGGATACCTTGGCACCATCGGTCAATTTCTGGCGGCACATGCTCAACTGGCTGGGCGGTATGGGTATTATCGTGCTGGCGGTGGCGATTTTGCCGATGTTGGGTGTCGGCGGTACGCAGCTTTTCAAGGCTGAAATCCCGGGTTTGGACAAAGAAAGCAAAATGGCGCCGCGGATTTCTCAGGTGGCTAAAAAGCTGTGGGGTGCTTATATTTTAACCACCGTGGCGGCATTTTTTTCCTTGCATTGGGCGGGGATGAGTTGGTTTGATGCGCTCTGTCATGCTATGTCGTCGGTGGCTTTGGGCGGATTTTCCACGCACGATGACAGTATCGCTTATTTCAATTCGGTGAAAATCGAGTGGACGATTATGTTTTTTACGCTGTTTGGCGGCATCAATTTTGCCAGCCACTTTGCGGCGTTGGGCGGGCGTTCGCTGAAAGTGTATTGGAAAGACGAAGAATGCCGTGTGTTGCTGCTGACGATGACGTGCAGCATCATTATGGCCAGCCTTTATTTGTGGCACAAAGAATTTTATCCGTCGTTGGTAGATGCGTTTCGCTTTGTCAGCTTTAATTTTGTATCGATTGGTCTGGCCAGCGGCTTTGCCAATACCGATTTCGCCAAGTGGCCGTTGCTGGTTTCATTGTGGATGTTTTTCTTATCTAACGTATTGGCCTGTTCTGGCTCGATGGGCGGCGGCATTAAAAACGTGCGGGCTTTAGTGTTGTTTAAATTCAGTTTGCGCGAAATGATGATTCTGCTGCACTCGCACGCTGTGCGTACGGTGAAGGTCAACAACCGCAGCATTTCCGAGCGCATGGCCTTGACGGTAATGTCGTTTATTTTTGTTTATTTTATGACCGTGGTCGTGTTCAGTTTCTTGATGATGGTCACCGGCTTGGATTTTGTTTCCGCGTTCACGGCAGTGATTGCTTGTATTACCAATGCGGGTCCGGGTTTGGGTGAAGTGGGGCCGGCGCATAATTACGCCAGTTTGAATGATGCGCAGAAATGGCTGTGTGCCATTGTAATGCTGCTGGGGCGTTTGGAAATTTTCACGGTGTTGATTCTGTTTACACCGGCATATTGGAAAAAATAAGTGCCGCAATAAAATAGGCCGTCTGAAACTCATTGAACTGCCCCCCAATACTTGGACAAGTTAAGAATCTTTCTCAAACAGCCTTTTCAAGCTGGGTTCTGTAGCCGACAGGACTCAGCTTTTTTAAGTTTAAACTAATCCGCTCATGATTGTAGTAACGTATGTAATCATCTATTACCTCTGTCAGCTCTGCCACCGACAACGCACCTTCCTGATAGAAGCTCTCTTCTTTTAATGTACCGAAGAAACGCTCCATCGGCGCATTGTCCCAGCAATTTCCTTTACGCGACATGCTTTGCACCATTCCTTTCTCAGCCAGTTTCGCCCGATAAGCCCCGGTGCGGTAAAGCACACCCCGGTCGGAATGCAGCAGCGGCGTTTGGCCTTTCAGACGGCCAAATGCTTTATCCAACATTTGCGCCACCAGTTTACTGTTTGCTCTGCGGCTTAAAGAATAGGCCACAATCTCCCGATTAAACACATCCGATATCGGCGATAAGTACAGCTTCCCGTCTGTGCATTTGAACTCCGTCACATCGGTCAGCCATTTGTCTGCCGGTTTGCCGGCAGTAAATTCACGATTAAGAATATTATCCGAAGCCTCTCCTATTACCTGCGGACGGTAGGCTTTTTTGCTGCGGACTTTGGCTTTCAGTCCCAACAAACCCATAATGCGCTGCACTTTCTTTTTGTTCCACGACAATACGGCGGCAATCCGCCGATGACCGTAGCGGCCTTTGTGTCGGCGATAGACTTCACTTACTGCGGTTTTGGCCGCCGCATCGGGATCGGCTTTGCCGATATGGTAATGAAAGCTGCTTTTGGGAATGCCGGCACTGTGCAGCAGATATTTCAGCGGGTGCTTCGCTCTCAACGTTTGAACGGTTTCGCAGCTTTGGCGGCGTTCTTTTCGTTGAGGGCTTTCATGTGCTTTAGGTAGTCGTTCTCCGCCCTCATGTAACGTAACTCTTCAATCAGTTCCGCCCGGGTTTTTTCGTGGTCGGGTTTGTCGGCGATAAACGGGTTTTTGCGTTTGGTCTTCATAAACGTAGCCTGCGGGTGTTGAAGTGCGGCGATACCGCCTTGCCGATAGGCGGCTATCCAACGGCGCAGGTGGGTGCGCGAGACGTTGAAGTGCTCTGCGGTGCGCTGTTGGCTGTGCACTTGGTGATAATGGAGTACGGCTCGGTATTTGAAGTGTAGGTTATATTTGGACATAAGAAAACTGCACCTTTTAAAGTTGGAGGGGTGTCCAACTTTTGGGGTGCAGTTCAGTTTCAGACGGCCTTTTATATAGAAAATCAATGGGGTTTGTGTGACGTACCGTACACAATCTTATCGGTCCACGCCATGGCGACGGCGGAGATTAAGAAGCCCATGTGAATGATGAATTGCCACATCATCTGTTTTTCGGTGAGGTTGGCGGCATTGATGAAGGTTTGCAGCAAATGAATCGATGAAATGCTGATAATCGACATCGACAGCTTCACTTTCAGCACCGAAGCGTTCACATGGCTGAGCCATTCGGGTTGGTCGGGGTGGTCGTCAACGCGCAGACGTGAAACAAAGGTTTCGTAGCCGCCAATTAACACCATCACCAATAGGTTGGCAATCATCACCACGTCGATCAAGTTCAAAATCGTCAGCATGATGGTGTTATCGTCCATTTGGTTGAGGTTTACCACCAAATGCCATAGCAATTTCAGGAATTTATAGGCGTAAATGGCTTGCACCGCCACTAAGCCTAAATAAATCGGCAATTGCAGCCAGCGGCTGGCAAAAATCAGGCTGCCCAAAAAATTGCGTTGCGGTTTGGGTTGGTAGGAGTGATGCGGCGGGGTATGCGGTTCCTGTGTGTGTTCGGTCATATTGGCCAATAATAAAACAATTAAAAGGCGCGTATTTTAAATGAGTTTTGGTTGGAAATCCAATTTCTTGAGGCTTTTGCAAAATCCCGGGTTTGAGTGTGGCTCGAAGCCGGGGCTGCACATAAAGCGCAGACAGATCAATTAGATAGGCAAGATTTCGGGCAGCGCATAACGAAGAAATGTGCCAAAGATGGAGGATTGTGCAAAGGTTCCGCCTTTATGATGAATAGGTGGGTGAGGCCTTCCGAAAGTTTCAGACGGCATTCTGTATAGACGGCTAAAATCGATTTCATTAAAATATTTAAAATTTTGAATTAGATTGCCTTCTGATGGAAACAACGTTTTACTTTTTGATTATTATCGGGTTTTTGGCCGGATTGATGGATGCGGCGGTGGGCGGTGGCGGTCTGCTGCAAATTCCCGGGCTGTTTAATATCCTGCCGGGTACGCCGGTGCCGGCTGTGTTGGGCGTGGGCAAAGTGGCATCGTTTTCAGGTACGGTAACCGCGACATGGCAGTATGTGCGCAAAATTCCCGTGCCGTGGAAAATGCTGCTGCCGGCGGCGGTGTTGGCGTTTATTGCCTCGTATTTGGGTGCCAAATCGGTGGCGTTTTTTCCGACCGAATACATGAAGCCGGTTATGCTGGTCATCATGATTGTGATGTGTCTTTATACTTTTTTAAAGAAAGATTTAGGCCAAATCCGGCGCACTGCCAAACTCACACGCAAAGAAACCTTGTGGGGCTTGTTTTTCGGCGTATTAATCGGTTTTTACGACGGCATTTTCGGGCCGGGTACGGGCAGCCTGCTGGCGTTTATTTTCGTGCGTTTTTACGGCTATGATTTTCTCACTGCCAACGCTTCGGGCAAGGTTATCAATACGACCACCAATTTTGCCGCCTTAACCTTTTTCGTGCCGCATGGCCATGTGGTGTGGGCGTGGGCGATTCCGTTGGCGGCAGCCAATTTGTGCGGCGGCATTATCGGCGCACGGTTGGCGATACGCGGCGGCACTAAGTTTCTGCGCTACGGTTTTATGTGTTTGCTGGTGTTGATTATCGGCAAATTTGCGTGGGATTTGTGGGTGTAAACGAGCATAAAAAGGCCGTCTGAAACAAAATGTTTCAGACGGCCTGAAGATTTATTTATACCGGTAAAAATGTTGCGTTATCTATCTCGCTATTATTTGAAAAAAATTCGACAATTTATCAGAACCAACCCGTTCAACAACAGAACAAATCAGCCGAGGGTGGACTTGAAAGAAAATTTACGCCAGCATAATTAACATTAACCGTTGGTTATAAATTTAGACTGTTTATTAAATATGCATTGACAATTTTTTTTATTTTTTTTACATTACCTAGCAATTTTATGATGGTAGTGTTTTAAAAAAAGGAAATTTTTGATGAAACGAAAAACAGCAGTTTTCTGTTCAGTTATGGCTCTGATGTTGTCGGGTTGCGCTCAATATGATGATTTTATGGGTGAGGTGAGTACGTTGAAAAATCAGACTGCAGCCCTGTTTGGAGGAGAGGTAGATAAAACTCCGCCGGCGCAAATCTGTAAAGAGCATGCTGAAAATAATATTAATGCGCAACGTAAATATATCGGTAAAATGCTGATTGCAAAGGGTAAGGTATTGCGTATTTACAAAGACGAGCTGAGTGGCATAGTCCCAAGAGCCGGTACGGTTTTGGAAAATACCTATCGTACGGTTATGCAAGTTGGTTCAGTTCGAATTAACGCCGGTATGAGCAGTTTGGTGGCTCAACGCTTGAAAGTCGGCCAGACTGTAACATTAAAAGGGCAAATTGAAAGTTTAGGCTTTGATGATACTGGATTTAAAGGAGAGGGCTGTCTCGTTGCTTTACGCTACAGTATTCCGGTGACTAAAAAATAATCTATGAAAAGAATAGGCCGTCTGAAAAAAGTAGTGAAACTTTTCAGACGGCCTGATTTTTAATCAAACTATCTGTTACTGTTATTTAGATTTGCAAAAGTGTATTATCTCAAAAATACACTTCTTTTATCTGTCAATCAGTAGTTGAAATATGCGGCATCAGTTTAATCAAGCGTTCAAATTCACCGCGTGTTCTCGGGTTTCGTGGAACACGATGTCCGGCCAGCGTTCTTGGGTCAGCCCTAAATTGACACGGTTGGGGGCGAGGTAGGCGAGGTTGCCGCCGGCATCGATGGCGAGGTTGCCGGCATTGGCTTTTTCAAATTCCGCCAGTTTTTTCTTGTCGTCGCAAGAAACCCAGCGTGCCGACCAAATCGAGGCGTTGTCGAACACGGCTTCTACGCCGTATTCCGCCGCCAGCCGTGCGGTAACGACTTCAAACTGCAATACGCCGACTGCGCCTAAAATCAAATCGGCACCGCTATGCGGTTTGAATACCTGCACGGCGCCTTCTTCGCCGAGTTGCTGCAAACCTTTTTGCAGCTGTTTGATTTTTAGCGGGTTTTTAATACGTACGCTGCGGAAGAGTTCCGGTGCGAAAAACGGAATGCCGGTAAACGCCAGCTGTTCGCCTTCGGAAAAGCTGTCGCCGATTTGGATATTGCCGTGATTCGGAATGCCGATGATGTCGCCGGCGTAGGCTTCTTCGACCAGTTCCCGATCGTGCGACATAAACGTTACCACGCTGGAAGCGGCGATGTCCCGGTTAATCCGCAGGTGTTTCATTTTCATGCCCCGCTCGAATTTGCCGGAGCAAACCCGCAGAAAGGCGATGCGGTCGCGGTGTTTCGGATCCATATTGGCTTGGATTTTGAACACGAAGCCGGAGAATTTTTCTTCGGTCGGCTCAACCGTGCGTACGGTAGCGTCCCGACCTTTGGGCGCAGGTGCCCAGTCGATCAGGGAGTTGAGGATTTCCTGAATGCCGAAATTGTTGATGGCCGAGCCGAAAAATACCGGCGTGAGTTCGCCTGCTAAAAATTCGTCTAAATCAAATTCGTTGGAAGCGGCCTGAACCAATTCGATTTCATCACGCAACTGTTGGATTTCCAAAGGGAAACGCTGTTCCAGTTCGGGATTGTCTATGCCTTTGATGATGTCGAACTCGTGCGGCAGACGTTCGCCGCCCGATTCAAAAAGATAGATTTCGTCGTTCAGAATGTGGTACACGCCCTTGAAGTTTTTGCCCATGCCAATCGGCCAGGTTACGGGTGCGCAGCGGATTTTCAAAATATTTTCCACTTCGTCCAAAAGTTCCAGCGAATCACGCACTTCACGGTCGTATTTGTTCATAAAGGTAACAATCGGCGTGTTGCGCAGGCGGCAGACGTTTAAGAGTTTGATGGTTTGCGCTTCTACGCCTTTGGCGGCGTCAATCACCATCAGGGCGCTGTCCACGGCGGTCAAAACGCGGTAGGTGTCTTCGGAAAAGTCTTGGTGGCCGGGGGTGTCCAACAGATTGACGGTGTGGTCGTGGTAGTCGAACTGCATGACGGACGAGGCCACGGAAATGCCCCGCTGTTTCTCGATTTCCATCCAGTCGGAGGTGGCGAATTTGCCGGTTTTTTTGCCTTTGACCGTACCCGCACTCTGAATCGCACCCGAAAACAGCAGCAGCTTTTCGGTGAGCGTGGTTTTACCCGCATCGGGGTGGGAAATGATGGCAAACGTGCGACGGCGGCGCACTTGTTCGGGGATATTCGACATAATGGTTTTTCTAAAAATTTCAGGCCGTGGTTCAGACGGCCTGTTGAATAACAAAAAAGATGCGCAATTGTACAAAAAAATGCTTAAAGATTCAATGTTTGGATAAGCCAAGGCCGTCTGAAAACAGTGTTTTCAGACGGCCTTAAAAATAAATTGTTCATATTCAGCGGCTCACGCCCGCGGTAACGATGTATTTCATTTCCAAATAATCGTCCATACCGTATTTCGAGCCTTCACGGCCGACGCCCGATTGCTTGATGCCGCCAAATGGCGCGGCTGCGTTGGATAAGCCGCCGGTATTCACCGCCACCATGCCGTATTCCAAGGCTTCTTGGGTGCGGATGATGCGGCCGATGTCGCGGCTGTAGAGATAGGCGGCCAAGCCGAATTCGGTATCGTTGGCGAATTTTACCGCTTCTTCATCGCGGTTGAAACGGAACACCGGTGCAAGAGGGCCGAAGATTTCTTCTTTGGCAAACTTCATGTCCTGCGTGGCATCGCGTAATACGGCAGGCTGCATAAACAGGCCGTCCGAATTGCCGCCGCACAATAATTTTCCGCCTTTTTTCTGCGCATCATCGATGAATTCTTTGACCTTTTTCACTGCTTCTTCGTCAATTAACGGACCGATGTCGATGCCGTCTTCCCAGCCGCTGCCGACTTTGAGTTTCTTCACGGCAGCGGTGAATTTTTCGACAAATTCGTCATACACGCTGTCTTGCACATAAAAGCGGTTGGCGCAGACGCAGGTTTGTCCGGCATTGCGGAATTTGCTCGCCACCGCGCCTTTGACCGCTTCATCAATGTCGGCATCGTCCAGCACGATAAACGGTGCATTGCCGCCCAATTCCAACGAGATTTTTTTCACGCTGTCGGCGCATTGTGCCATCAGTTTGCGGCCGGTTTCGGTCGAGCCGGTAAAGCTGAATTTGCGCACGCGCGTGTCTTGCGTCAACACGCCGCCGATGCCGCGCGACGAGCCGGTAACAATGTTCAACACGCCTTTCGGAATGCCTGCGCGTCCGGCCAATTCGATAATTGCGAGCGCGGAAAGCGGTGTTTTGGAAGCCGGGCGGATGACACATGTGCAACCGGCAGCCAGCGCAGGCGCGACTTTGCGCGTAATCATGGCGTTGGGAAAATTCCACGGCGTAATTGCGGCGCACACGCCGACAGGTTGGCGGATGACCTGTACGCGTTGGTCGGCAGATACTGCCGGAATAGTGTCGCCGTAAATGCGTTTGGCTTCTTCGGCAAACCACTCGATATACGACGCGCCGTAAGCGATTTCGCCTTTCGCTTCGGCCAAAGGCTTGCCTTGTTCCATGGTCAGAATCATGGCCAAATCGTCTTGGTGTTCCATCATCAAATCAAACCAGCGGCGCAAAATGCGGCTGCGCTCTTGCGCGGTTTGCGCCGACCACTCGGGCAGCGCGGCATAGGCGGCATCCACTGCATCGCGTGCTTCTTGTTCGCCCATGTCCGGCACTTCGCCGACGGTTTCGCCATTGGCCGGATTGGTAACCCGGATGGTTTGGCCGCCCGTGGCTGCCAGCCATTGGCCGTTGATGTAACACAGATTTTTCAATAAGTGCGGGTCGTTGAGTTGCATGGTTTGATCCTTTGAAAAGTTTCAGACGGCCTCAAGTGGCAATGGTTTAAAACTACGCTTTCACATCCGGCTTGTCAATGTTGTAGGGAATATGAAGATTCGGGCATTGGCTCATCATGATAGCAGCCAATGTTTTTCCGATTTAAAAATCAGTTTTTATATTTTTTAGAAAATTATCCGATAGTTTTAGTTGAGTTATTTTGGTTTTTGATTATTAAATTGAATATTTAATAAAAATGATATATATTTACATTTTGTTAAATGAAGTATGTGGTTGTTAACTTATATAAACCTAATAACAGTATCACGTTTGATAATAGAGATAAGAAATGAAAACAAAACAATTGCCCTTATTACCGATTGCGGCCTGCATAAGTATGACCTTTAGCTGCCCGTCTTATGCGGCAGATGATGCAGCCCAATTGATTGCCGATGAGGCCAATCAGGCTGTGGATTTGAAAGAAGTACGCGTGAAGGGGCCGCGTGTGGTGCGTACGGAAACCATTGAGCGTGCTGATCGTGAAGTGTTAGACCGTGAAATGATCCGGGATAACCGCGACTTGGTGCGCTATTCGCCTGATGTGGGTGTGGCCGACCAAGGCCGCCATCAAAAAGGCTTTGCCATTCGCGGGGTGGAAGACAACCGTGTCGGCATGAGTATTGATGATGTGGCCTTGCCGGATTCGGAAGAGAATTCCTTATATAAACGCTACGGCAATCTGAATACATCGCGCCAAAGCATTGACCCTGAGCTAGTACGTTCGGTGGAAGTGGTAAAGGGCGCTGATTCCTTTAATCAAGGCAGCGGCAATTTGGGCGGCGGTGTGAATTACCATACTTTAAACGCTTCCGACATCATCACTGATGACAACAAATTCGGCCTGATGCTGCGCAGCGGTCATGCCACCCGCAACCGTGAATGGACGCAAACCGTCGGCACCGCCTATCAAGGCGAGCAAGCCGAAGCGGTGGTGTTGTATTCCAACCGTCTCGGCCATGAAATGAAAAGCGCGGGCGGCTTTACCATTCCGGAAGACAGCTTAGGCATGCGCATCAGCGGCAGCAGCCGTCAGATTCCCGATTCCTCCAAACACCAAAACCATAGTTTTTTAGGAAAATTCTCTTGGAAATTCAATGAAAACAACCGTATCGGCGTATCGCTCAACGGCCAGCAGGGCAGCAATCATGTGATTGAAGATTCGGCCACGTCTTTTAATACGCAATGGCGTGAAGCAGATGACCAATTCAAACGCCGCACCGCCAATGCTTTTTACGAATATACGCCCGATTCCGATTGGCTCTCGCGGGTGAAAGTCGACGTCGATTACCAAAAAGCCGTTACGGAATCGCTCAATTACGAAGGCACGCGCGCGCATACTGAGAGTTGGGGGCAAGTGGTGCCGTGGGAACCGAGCGACAACAATTTCCGAACTTTTACCAGCAAAATGAAGCGTTTGTCGCTGCGCGCCGACAGCCAACCGTTGCCGGTTGCCGGTACCGACAATACTTTTTCGTTTAACGCGTCGGTGATGAATAAAAAGTTCGACATTCTGCATGAAGACACTTTTTATGTATCGCCGAATTGGAGCGGCCCTAAAGAATGGACCGAACCGGTTTTCGAAACCATGATGTATCCGGTGAAAACGCACCAATATTATTTCTCGCTGAAAGACCGCGTGAAATTTAATGATACCTTCTCCGGCCATGCGGGCGTCCGTTACGATTATGCCAAGGTCCGGCCGCAGGATTTAGGCGGTTTAACCTGCCGCAACTGTTTGAAACCGAAACCGGCCGACAGTACATTCAAAGGCTGGACGTGGACCTTAGGCGCGGATGCGCAATTGAATGAAAACTGGAAACTGGCCTACAACATCGGCACCGGTTTCCGCATTCCGAATGTGTCGGAGATGTATTTCGATTACCGCGAAAATGCCGGCGGCGCATGGATGTCGAATCCGAACCTGAAAGCCGAGCGCAGCTTGAGCCAAGCGCTGTCTTTGGGCGGCAACGGTTCATACGGCAAATTGTCGGCCGGTCTGCACCACACCAAATACAAAGATTTTCTGTATGAACAGGAAACGTGGGAAAAATACGAATCTTACGGCCGTGAATTTTGGCGCCCTGTGCAGCAGATGCAAAACGCGGACAATGCCAAGATTTACGGTCTTGAACTGACCGGCACGCTCAATCTCGACCGTGTTGCGCCGCTGCCGGAAGGTTTCCGCTTCTTCGGCTCGCTCGGTTGGAACAAAGGCAATATGAGTAACGGTGCCGATTTGCTGTCGCTGCAACCGCTGAAAGCCATTGTCGGCTTGGATTATGAAGACCCGAACGGAAAATGGGGTATGTTCTCGCGCCTGACTTATCTGGCCGGGAAAAAAGCCAAAGACGCCAAATATTTAGCTGCGGCAGAAGAACGTTGTACCGCCTACGCCGAGCGCGATAATCCGTATTGGCCGTATTGGGGCAGCGGCCCGACCGAGCGCACGTGCAGTAATTACGCTCACGATACCGAGCTGAAAACTTGGCCGCATTTAAACAAAAAATCCTTTGTGTTTGACTTGTTCGGCTACTACAAACCGACCAAAAACCTGACCTTGCGTGCCGGTGCGTACAACATTTTCAACCGCAAATACCACACGTGGGACAGCTTGCGCGGGTTGAACATCACAGGTGGTTTGATCAACAGCGTGGGCAGCCGGCCGAATGTTACTTACGGCGGTTATCCGGGATTGGAACGCTTCTACGCGCCCGGCCGCAATTATGCCGTATCGTTGGAATACAAATTCTAAAATCAGCCGTTTTCAGACAGCCTGATGAATAAGGCCGTCTGAAAACATTTGGATGGACTACATACATAGGAAAATAAACATGAGCAACGAAAACTTAACTTTTGCCGAACGCTTAAAAGAAGACAACCGCACCGTACACGACAGCGTCGATAATCTGGTGATGTCGGTTGAGCCTTTCGAGAGCGAAGAAAATTATATTAAATTTCTGAATCTGCAATCGGTTTTCCACAAAATTGTCGATGACATCTACAAAAATCCCGAATTGAATCAAAAAATTCCCGCACTGGCTTCTATGGCGCGTTACGAAGCGGTGGTGCAGGATTTGGCCGACTTGAAGCAGCCGGAATATGTGCATCAAGGCGATTTGCCGAAACCGGAAGGCAACAAGGCCATCGGCTGGCTGTATTGTGCGGAAGGTTCAAATTTGGGCGCGGCATTTTTGTTTAAAGCGGCCAAGCAGAAATTGAGCTTTGACGAAAACCACGGTGCCCGCCACTTGGATGCCCACCCCGAAGGCCGTGGCAAACATTGGCGCGAATTCCGCGAACATTTAAATAACTTGGGCTTGGACAAAGCCGCGCAAGATGAAGCGGTGGAAGGCTCAAAAGATGCGTTTGCGTTTTACAAAGTGATTTTGCGCGAAGTATTCGGTTTGCCTAAAGATGCCGAAGCGGCGACCCAAGGCGCGGTACACGATTACCAATTGCCGTAATGTCCGTATGAATCGGAAGTGCGTTTAATCTCTCGGGCCGTCTGAAATTCAGACGGCCTGAGACTTTTTCCGAATCCTTTGGTATAGTGGATTAAATTTGCATGAAGGCAGGCCGGGCATACGAAACAAAAGATCCCCGTTTGCCCAAGCTTCCCAAGGCCGTCTGAATTATTGTTAAGGAAACCATCATGAATTTTGCCTGTCTGGACCGCATGCGCGCGCGCAATCCTTTGGTACACAGCATCACCAATACAGTGGCCGCGCATTTCACCGCCAACGGTTTGCTGGCGGCGGGGGCTTCGCCGATTATGGCCAACGAAGCTGACGAAATGGCGGATATGGCGGCGGTTTGCGATACCTTGCTGATTAACATCGGTACGTTGGAGCAATCCACCATCGCGGCGATGTTTGCCGCCGGAAAAGCGGCCAATGCGCGCGGCATTCCGGTGGTGCTCGATCCTGTGGGCGTGGCGGCGACACCTCTGCGCCGTGAAACCGTGGCGCGTTTGCTCGAAGAAATCAAGTTTACGGCGATACGCGGCAATGCGGCCGAAATCGGTTTTATCGCCGGAGAGAAATGGCAGGGCAAAGGCGTGGATGCAGGGCAGGGAGCGGCCAATGCGGCGCAGATTGCGGCGGCAGTGGCGCAGAAATATCAATGTATTGTGGCGGTAAGCGGCGAGACCGATTATGTTTCAGACGGCCAATCGACTTTTGCCGTGAAAAACAACACGCCGCTGTTTCCGAAAATCACCGCATCAGGTTGCTTGCTCGGTGCCGTGATTGCTGCGTTTTTGGCATCGGAGAAGGGTGGTGGTTTGTCCGCAGTAACGGCGGCCTGCACCTTTTACGCTGTAGCCGGTGAAACCGCCGCACAGGGTTTGGACGAACGTCAAAGCGGCACGTTCGGTGTGAAATTAATCGACAGTTTGGCTGTGACCACCGTACAAGATTTGGCCGGCAAAGCGCGTGTCGAGGCCGTCTGAACAGACAAATGCATAATCATTTTTTGAAAAAGTTTTTCAGACGGCATGATTAATAGGCCACCTGAAGGATTTAAGGAGAATAAAAATGGCAGAAACATTGGTACAAAGTTTAACCATTGCCGGTTCCGATTCGGGCGGCGGTGCGGGTATTCAGGCCGATTTGAAAACCTTCCAAATGCGCGGCGTGTTCGGCACCAGCGTGCTGACGGCGGTAACGGCGCAAAATACTTTGGGTGTACACGGCATCCATTTTGTACCGACCGGCATCATCACCGCGCAAATCAAAGCGTTGGCTGATGATTTCGACATCCACGCGTTTAAGCTCGGTATGCTCGGCACGGCGGAAATCATTGAATGCGTGGCCGATAATCTGCAAAATTGCCGCTTCGGACAAATGGTGCTCGATCCGGTGATGATTGCCAAAGGCGGCGCGTCGCTGTTGCACAATTCGGCGGTGGAAGCGATGAAAAAGCATTTATTGCCGCGTACCGATGTGCTCACGCCCAACCTGCCTGAAGCCGAAGCCTTGACCGGAGTGAGAATCGACAACCGCCAAGATGCCGAACGTGCCGCGCGGCTGCTGCAAGAAGCGGGTGTGAAGCATGTGGTGATTAAAGGCGGCCATCTGAACAACAGCCAAAGCGAAGTCTGCACCGATTGGCTGTTTACGCCTGACGATGTGGTCGAAATGGAAAGCCTGCGTTTCCCGACGCTGCACACCCACGGCACCGGCTGTACCTTTTCCGCCTGCATTACCGCTGAACTGGCCAAAGGCTTTGCAGTAGAGCAAGCCGTGCAGACCGCGAAAGACTACATCACCGCCGCCATCAGCCAGCCGCTGAACATCGGCGCGGGTCACGGGCCGGTCAATCACTGGGCTTACAAAGATTGATGGTTGCGAGTAAGAGGCCGTCTGAAAAATCATTTTCAGACGGCCTTGAGTATGGATATTTCATCAGTAGATTTATGCATCTAATAACATCATGCTTTTAACATCATGCTTTGAAGCAAAAAACTTATGGCGAGAATATTGCTCCGAGTTACGTTAAGCACGGCATCTTTTTGCGTACCGGGAAAAATTACCTCCCTATCAGCAGCATTGGTAATTTGACATAGAATTGTTTACAATACGCGGCATTGAAGCCGTACCGGAATCCAGCGCGGCAGTTTTTAAGAAAGTATAGAATATGCAAGTTACATCAAAATGGTTGGACGGAATGTGTTTTGTCGGCACTACAGAAGGCGGACACAGCGTGGTGATGGAAGGTGCGGCGGCGGAAGGCGCGCTAAAGCGCGGTGCCAGCCCGATGGAAATGTTGTTGCTGGGCGTGGCCGGTTGTTCCAGCATTGATGTGGTGATGATTGCCGAAAAGCAACGTCAAAAAGTAGTCGATTGCCAAACCACGGTAACAGCCAAGCGCGCCGATGAAGCGCCGCGCGTGTTTACCGAAATCCATATTCATTTCAAAGTCATCGGCCATGATTTGAAAGAAACCGCGATTGCCAAAGCGGTGGAATTGTCGGCGGAAAAATACTGCTCTGCGTCGATTATGTTGGGCAAAGCGGCGAGAGTAACGCACAGTTTTGAAGTGGTTGAAGCCTGATTTTTCAGACGGCCTTATTCAAAATTGAATTAATCAGGCGGTTTTCAGGTAAAATAACCTTGTTACGGCGCGTGCGGAGAAATGGTGCAAAAGGCCGTCCCAACAGCATAATAGGGCGGGCTCAATGGATATTAAGCAACATCTGCTTGCAAATCGCCTATCAAAAAAGCAGATATATTCAAGCTGTATCTTGAATATATCTGCCGATTTGAACCTTTTCTCTCTATTTAACCGCCTTGTAATACTTGGCTTTTCTTTAGAGTTATTGTGCAATTTATGTTCTGAATTGTCAACAAATTTTATTAATATTGTAAATAACCCGTTTGTGCAAATAAAATTGCTAGGAAAATCAAATGAATAACCAAAATAAATCAAATCATACCGCAACCAATACTGCACCGGCGACATCTTCATTAATTTTGGAAGAGCGGCACGATTCCGAGCTTTTCCGCGTTTATGCATCTATTTTGGATGCCATTACCGACCACGTTTTGCTGCCGGGCAAGAAGCTGACCGAATCCGATTTGTGCCGCCAGATGGCGTGTTCGCGCAATACCGTGCGCAGCGCTTTGTCGCTGTTGGCGCACGATAAAATCGTCGATTTGCAGCCCAATCGCGGTGCATTCGTGCATGTGCCGGATTTGAAAGAAATTCAAGATGTGTACAAGTCGCGCATCGAGTTGGAAACCATGATTTTCAATTTGTTGCTTGAATTGCCGGATTTGGAAACGCGTCTGCAGCCCATGTATGACATGATTGAACGTGAAGCGGAAGCGTCGGTAAACGGCGACAGTGTAGGCTGGAACCGCTTGGCCAATGCCTTCCACGTTGAATTGGTGCGCCTGCTGGATAATGACGTGTTGTTTGAAATCATGAATACCTTGTGCGCCCGCTCATCGCTGATTGTGGCGGTCTTCGGCGAACGCAGCCACGGCCACGGCCACCGCACCAGCGGCCATACCTATAGCGAACACCGTGAAATTTTGGATTTGCTCGCCGCCGGTAAACGCACGCGGGTATTGAAGCTGTTACGCCGTCACTTGGGCGGCTGTATCGAGCGCTTGGAAGGCAAATACGAAGCGCAAAACGAATTGCATTGATTAATCTGAAGCAGAGGCCGTCTGAAAGGTTTTCAGACGGCCTGAAACCTTTGTAGGCCTCATGAACCACCAATAAAACCAAAACAGCCGTCATTCCCGCGTAGGCCGGAATCCGTCTTAAGCATTCAGGTAACCTATTTTATTCAATAGTTTGCCATGCTCAAAAAATGGATTTCCGTTTGCGCGGGAATGACGTCGTTTTTGTGCGTTGGCTTTTGAAGTATTTTGCAAAGGTCTCGCCTTTGATGTGGGAAAAAATGGAAAGTTTGACAACCCTATTGTCGGTGTTGGTGCCGATGTTTCTCGGCTTTTTTATCCGCCTGCCCAAACCTTATTTGGCCTTGGTGGATAAAATGCTGGTGGCGCTGGTGTATGCCGTGCTGTTTTTAATCGGCGTGTCGCTCTCACGCGTGGAGAATTTGGGTTCGCAGATCAATACCATCGTGCTGACGACCTTATTGTTATTTGCCTGTACCATCGGCATGAATCTGCTGGCCTTGATGTGGTTTGACCGCCGCTTTCCGTGGCAGGTCAAAGATTCGGGCAAGAAAGCCGGTGTCAGCCTATCGGGCAGTGCGCAACAGCTCGGTTGCGTGGCTTTGGGTTTTGTGTCCGGCAAACTGATGGCCGATGTGTGGTTGCCGTCTGCAAACTTGGGCATGTATTGCCTGATGGCGCTGGTATTGCTAATCGGTATCCAGTTGAACGGTAGCGGTGTGAGCTTGCGTCAGGTATTGATTAACAAACGCGGTGTTCAGACGGCCATGATTATGATGGTATCGTCGCTGGCCGGCGGTTTGCTGTTTGCCGCGTTGAATGAAGACGTATCTTGGCTGAAAGGGCTGGCTTTGGCTTCGGGCTTCGGTTGGTATTCCTTATCGGGCTTAGTAATGACTGAAGCCTATGGCGCGGTGTGGGGCAGCATTATGCTCTTGAACGATTTGGGGCGAGAATTTTTTGCGCTGGTGTTTATCCCGATGTTGATGCGCCGCCACCCGAGTGCGGCAGTGGGTGTGGGCGGTGCGACCAGCCTGGATTTCACCTTGCCGATTATTCAAAGCTCGGGCGGTTTGGCTGCTGTGCCGCTGGCGATTAGTTTCGGCTTTATCGTCAACGTGGCAGCACCGTTTTTAATGGTGGTTTTTTCCTCATTCGGTTGAAGTAGTTAACAAAATTTGGCAAAATTCTAAGAATGTAGTCGGCATAAGAACAATACGGTAAACCACACAAAAGAGAACACCATGAAACCACGAATCCAAAGACACGAAAAAATCATCGAATTGGTGCGTGCACAGCATTATATGTCCATCGACCAATTGGCCAAAGAATTGGGTGTAACCCCGCAAACCATCCGCCGCGACATCAATTTATTGAGCGAAGAAAACGTACTGCGCCGCTATCACGGCGGAGCAACTTTGGGTGATGTTTTAGAAAGTGAATTGCAACAAGGCAAGCGCAACAGCCATCAGGAAGAGAAAAACGCCATTGCGCAACTGATTGCCGATCAAATTCCCGATAATGCCTCGCTTTTTCTCAGTATCGGCACCACCATGGAAGCCGTGGCCGCCGCGCTGATTAAGCAGCGCCGCAACTTACGCATCATTACCAACAATATTTACGTCGCATCAATGGCATCTTCCCGCAGTGATTACATTGTCATCATCACTTCCGGCGTGGTGCGTCCGATTGACGGCGGCGTTACCGGCGTGGCTACTGTGGATTTCATCAATCAATTCAAAGTTGATTATGCGGTGATGAGTACGCACGGTGTGGAAGAAGACGGCTCGCTCTTGGATTATGACTACAAAGAAGTCAGTGTGATGCAGGCAATGATGAACAATGCGCGCGTGAAATTTTTGGGTGTAGATCACACCAAATTTAACAGCAATGCCTTGGTGCGCTTAGGCAATATTACCGAATTCGATAAAGTGTTTACCGACCGCGCACCGGCCGACAATATGCGCAAAATTCTCGACAGCGCCGGTGTGGAATGGCTCACGCCGCCTACGCGCTAATTTTAGGAGCAGAACATGAAATTGTGGTATTCCAATACCAGCCCGTATGTGCGCAAGGTGCGTGCTGTGGCTGCTTATCATGGCTTGGATACACAGATTGAAGCCCATCTCATCAGCGGCGCAGCGTTTTCCGAACAAGCCGAACACAACCGCGACACGCCGCTCGGCCGAATTCCGGTTTTGCAAACCGATGAGGGCAAATGGCTTTACAGCAGCAATGTCATCGCCGAATACCTTGATGCACACGGCAGCGGCGACACTTTATATCCGCAAGGATCGCAGCGTTGGGAAATCTTGAATCTTCACGATTTGGCCGCAGGTATGCTGGACAACACCATTACTATGGTAGGTGAAAAACTGTTGCGCCCTGAATCCGGGTGGTGGCAATCGCGCCATACGCAGATTATCCGGCGCAACACGCGTACGCTGCCGGTGTTGGCCGAAGTCATCCGGCCATTTGGCACAAAATTGAATATCGGCACGCTCAATGCCGTGTGTGCGATTGATTTTCTCCGTTTCCGCAACGCGTTGACCGAAGCCGGCACAATGGCAGGTTTTGCCGAATTGGCCGTGTGGGCAGACGAAATGAATGCGCGCTATCCTTGTTTGGCAGCAACCCAACCTTTTTCCTAAACGATTTATCAAATCCGACATCTCAGGTACAATCCATTTTTCAAAATTTTGTTCAGACGGCCTGTTAAAATCTGATAGGCCGTCTGAATCCTTATCTTTTATAAAGACGATTTTATGCTGAATAAAGAACAATTTGCGGACAACCACTTCATCCGCACCATCATCGAAGACGATTTGCAAAGCGGCAAACACAGCACCGTGCAAACCCGTTTCCCGCCCGAGCCAAACGGCTACCTGCACATCGGCCATGCCAAATCCATCTGCCTGAACTTCGGTTTGGCTTATGTTTACGACGGCTTGTGCAACCTGCGTTTTGACGACACCAACCCTGAAAAAGAGAGCGACGAATACGTCAATTCAATTAAAGAAGACGTGCGCTGGTTGGGCTTCGAATGGTCGGGCGAGCCGCGCTATGCGTCTAATTATTTCGATCAACTGTTCGATTATGCTGTCGGTTTGATTCAAGAAGGCAAAGCGTATGTCGATGATTTGACCGCCGAAGAAATACGCGAATACCGCGGCACGCTGACCGAGCCGGGTAAAAACAGCCCTTACCGCGACCGCAGCATTGAAGAAAACTTGACTTTGTTCTACAAAATGCGCGATGGCGAATTTGCCGACGGTAGTAAAACCCTGCGCTTGAAAATCGACATGGCCGCGGGCAACGTCAACCTGCGCGACCCTGTGATTTACCGCATCCGCCGTGCGCATCACCACAATACCGGCGACAAATGGTGCATCTATCCGATGTACGACTACACCCACGCCATTTCCGATGCCATCGAAGGCATTACCCATTCGCTGTGTACGCTGGAATTTGAATCGCATCGTCCGCTGTATGATTGGGTACTCGACAATATCCCTGCGCCGAATCCTACCCGACCGCGTCAATACGAATTTTCACGCTTGGAATTGCTGTATTCGATTACATCGAAACGAAAATTGAACCAATTGGTTTCAGACGGCCATGTATCCGGCTGGGACGACCCGCGTATGCCGACCATTTCCGGTATGCGCCGCCGAGGCTACACGCCCGAAGGCTTGCGTCTGTTTGCCAAGCGCGTGGGTATTTCCAAATCGGAAAATGTGGTCGACATGAGTGTTTTGGAAGGTGCGATTCGCGAAGAATTGGAAAACTCCTCCCCGCGCCTGATGGCGGTATTGAACCCGTTGAAAGTTACCTTGACCAATTTTGAAGCCGGCAAAACCCAAAGCCGCCGTGCTGCCTATCACCCGAACCACGAAGAAATGGGCGGGCGTGAAGTCCCGGTTTCACAAACGATTTACATCGAAGCAGATGACTTTGCCGAAGAGCCGCCAAAAGGTTGGAAACGTTTAACCCTAGGCGGCGAAGTGCGCCTGCGCCACGGCTATGTGATGAAGTGCGATGAAATGGTTAAAGATTCAGACGGCCACATTACCGAACTCAAATGCAGCATTGACCACGACACGCTGGGCAAAAATCCCGAAGGCCGCAAGGTAAAAGGCGTGATTCACTGGGTGTCTGCCGAACATGCTGCCGAAATCAAAGTGCGCCTGTACGACCGCTTGTTTACCGAAGCACGTCCGGATGCCATTCGCGGTGAAGACGGCGAATATCTGCCGTTTACCGATTTCCTGAATCCCGAATCAGTAAAAGAAATCACCGCCTACGCCGAGCCCGTGGCAGCCACCTTGCCACCCGAAAGCCACTGGCAATTCGAGCGCATCGGTTATTTCGTAACCGACCGCAAAGACCACAGCGCCGAACAGCCGGTATTCAACCGTACCGTAACCCTAAAAGACAGTTTTGCCAAATAAGATTTTGAAATTTATAAAAAGCCGTCTGAAAATTTATGAAATTTTCAGACGGCTTTTTGATTGTACAATTCGTAGGTACTGTCCCGAAAATCAAAGTGGATTTTCAGGCGGATTTATTTGGTATGAAACATAAATGTCATTTAGGTTATTTTACAAAAGCCAACATATTTTTCCGTTTGATATACAGAATAACCGATTATACGAAAGTCATTTTTGAAATATGATTGGTTTGTAGAATACGCGGTGGGGGTATGTGATGATGACATAGGGTTTTAAGGGCAAGTTAAGGGTCGGGCAGATATTTCAGACGGCATACTGATGTGAAGACATAAGAGGTAAATAAATGAAATATATTCTTTGGGGTCTAAGAATAAATTATTTAGTATTTTTTGTAACTGTCTTACTAGTCATTTTTGTTATTTATTTCCCTGTTGGTATCAATTTGAATATTATCCGGCATGAAATTATTAATCTATTTTTAATAAAATCAGTAAATTCAATAGAAATAAATAATTCCTTGCAAATTACTTTTATTAATTCTTTGATGCTTGTCCCTATAAATTTTTTTGTAAATGCGCTGTTACTAAAATATTTTTTTGATAAAAAACATCCAAGTATATTCGAGGAAATTAGAAACAGTAACAGGCTTTTGTTTTACACAGGTTTCTATGTATTATCTCCTTATGAAACAGAAACCAAAATAGCGGAATGTAACATTTTTAAAAAATTATTTGTACTAATTATATATAGTTGGGTTGTATTTTTATCAATATATCAGATTTTAGATTTAGACTTTATAAAATTTCCTAAAATTGGAAGCGTAATTTTTTTAGTTTCTAATTATAAAATATTTTTACTGATATTTAATTTTATAGTTTTTTTTTCAGTAAGCTCAACTTGGTTAGGGTTCCTATGTGGAGTCATATTATTATTAAAGTCTTTTTTCACTAAATTCAACTAAAAATATTTGGAGATTGAAAATGTCAACTAAAAATTGTGGATGCTCTTCTTATACAAAGAGGAGTGAAGCAAACGATACCATTGGAGCAGGGTTGTCTAGTGCTGATGATGGATTTAAAAAGTTTATTGAAAAATTTGGTTCTGCCGAGTTAGCCAAAACACCTTCTGCAAAATTATTTGGTCATGTCAGCCTACTAATTGCAGGAAGTCAGGTAGCAGCCGAATTATATAAAGGAAATAATGAACAAGCTTTTATTGAATTTACATCAGCAACTGCTTCTTATTTGGGAGGTATAGGAGGAGCGGCAGCAGGTGCATTTTTAGGAGGAGGCATAGGAGCGGTTCCTGCATCTGGTGCCGGTGCTTATGGCGGTGCTTGGCTAGGAAGGGAAGTGGGAGAATTTTTAGTTGACCAATATCGGAAATTCAATAGGGATTATCAATGGATTTGTGATCATGATTTCCAAGACTACCAAAACATCAACCGCGACGGCAAATACCACGTTTACGACCCGCTCGTTCTCGATTTGGACGGCGACGGTATCGAAACCGTCGGCACGCAGGGTTACAAAGGCGCGTTGTTCGACCACGACAAAGACGGCATCCGCACGGCAACGGGCTGGGTGGCTGCCGACGACGGTTTATTGGTTATCGACCGCAATTCAGACGGCCTGATCAACAACGGCGGCGAGTTGTTCGGAGACGGCACCGTATTGAAAGACGGCAGCAATGCCGCGCACGGCTATGCCGCTTTGGCTGAGTTTGATACCAATTCAGACGGCAAAGTCGATGCCCAAGATGCTGATTTTGCCAAACTCAAGGTATGGCGCGATTTGAATCAAGACGGCGTATCCCAGGAAGGCGAACTGTTTACCCTTGCCGAACTCAATATCCAATCGCTTGATGTCGCCTATCAAGATGTGGACACCCGCTTAAACAACGGCAACACCCTCGCGCAAAAAGGCAGCTACACCCTTGCTGACGGTACAACGCGCGAAATGGGCGATTTGCTTTTGGCCGCTGATCATCTGCACAGCCGCTATGCCGATTCGGTTGAGTTGACCGAAGAACAAATGCGAGCAGCGAACCTGCAAGGCATCGGTCGTCTGCGCGATTTACGCGAAGCAGCGGCATTGTCGCCCGAGTTGGCAGAAACGCTTAAGGCTTATTCGGTTGCGGAAACTAAGGCACAACAACAGGCTTTGCTGAATAAACTGGTTCAAGATTGGGCAAAAACCGATCCGGATTATCACGCCGGTTTCAATTTCTCTACCGCCATGATTCGAACTGCCAACGAAGGCGTTGCCCTTACGCCTACTCAGGCCGGTTTGATTCTGGGTTATTCCATTCCGCAAGAATATTTGGACAAAATCCAGCACTACCGCCAAAAAGTCGCCACACTCGATGCGTTCTCCGGTGAAAAATCACGTGTGATGTTCAGTATGAATGATACAGAAACCAAGCACATTTTCTCGGTTATCGACAAGGCATATGATTCTCTTAACAACAATGTCTACCAAGCACTGTTGTTCCAAACCCGTTTGCAGCCGTATTTGAACGAAATCGGTTTGAAAATCGAAAATGACGAATTCGTATTGGACTACAGTGGTGTAGCAGCCAAGTTCGGTGACGTTTTTGCTGAAAACCCTGAAAAAGCGTTTGTGGATTTGGGCGAGTTTATTGCTTACAGTACAACAACTAGCAATTTGACCGAATTGTCGTCACTGATGGCGCAATACGCCAAAGCAGCTGTTGAAAACGGCACTTTTGAACAATATGCACAGATACTGGGTACGGAAACACTGGCGAAGCTGGGACATAAACTCGGTGGCGAAAGCGATGACCACTTAAACGGCAACGAACTGGCCAACCTGATTTTAGGCGGTAAAGGCAACGACACCTTATACGGCTACGGCGGCGACGATATTCTCGACGGCGGCGAAGGCGACGACGAATTGCACGGCGGTTCGGGTTCGGACATTCTGAACGGCGGAGCGGGCAACGACAAACTGTACGGTGGCGGCAGTGAAGCCGATACCTACATCTTCGCCAAAGGTCACGGACGGGATATTGTTTCCGATTCGGGTTGGAAAACCGAACACACCGATACCTTGCGCTTCGAGGGTGCGAACTTTGCCGACGCGGTATTTGCCCGCAACGGTAATGATTTGGTTATCAAAGCCTACGGCGATGAAGACGGCGTAACCGTATCGGGCTATTTTAACAGCAGCAGCTATCGCTACTACGATTTCGCCTTCGACGACAAAACCGTTACCGCCCAAGACATGGCGGATATAAAGGTTGAAGGTGTCGGTACGGACGGGAACGAAACCCTCTACGGCTGGGATACCGTTGACGTCCTCGACGGCGGCGAAGGCAATGATACGCTCTACGGTTACAACGGTAACGATATCCTGCGCGGCGGTTTGGGTAACGATTATCTGAACGGCGGCGAGGGTAACGACCTACTCGAAGGCGGCGAAGGCAACGACAGTCTCCACGGCGATAATGGTAACGATACCTTAATCGGCGGCGAAGGCGACGACGAATTGCACGGCGGTTCGGGTTCGGACATTCTGAACGGCGGAGCGGGCAACGACAAACTGTACGGTGGCGGCAGTGAAGCCGACACCTACATCTTCGCCAAAGGTCACGGACGGGATATTGTTTCCGATTCGGGTTGGAAAACCGAACACACCGATACCTTGCGCTTCGAGGGTGCGAACTTTGCCGACGCGGTATTTGCCCGCAACGGTAATGATTTGGTTATCAAAGCCTACGGCGATGAAGACGGCGTAACCGTATCGGGCTATTTTAACAGCAGCAGCTATCGCTACTACGATTTCGCCTTCGACGACAAAACCGTTACCGCCCAAGATATGGCGGATATAAAGGTTGAAGGTGTCGGTACGGACGGGAACGAAACCCTCTACGGCTGGGATACCGTTGACGTCCTCGACGGCGGCGAAGGCAATGATACGCTCTACGGTTACAACGGTAACGATATCCTGCGCGGCGGTTTGGGTAACGATTATCTGAACGGCGGCGAGGGTAACGACCTACTCGAAGGCGGCGAAGGCAACGACAGTCTCCACGGCGATAATGGTAACGATACCTTAATCGGCGGCGAAGGCGACGACGAATTGCACGGCGGTTCGGGTTCGGACATTCTGAACGGCGGAGCGGGCAACGACAAACTGTACGGTGGCGGCAGTGAAGCCGACACCTACATCTTCGCCAAAGGTCACGGACGGGATATTGTTTCCGATTCGGGTTGGAAAACCGAACACACCGATACCTTACGCTTCGAGGGTGCGAACTTTGCCGACGCGGTATTTGCCCGCAACGGTAATGATTTGGTTATCAAAGCCTACGGCGATGAAGACGGCGTAACCGTATCGGGCTATTTTAACAGCAGCAGCTATCGCTACTACGATTTCGCCTTCGACGACAAAACCGTTACCGCCCAAGACATGGCGGATATAAAGGTTGAAGGTGTCGGTACGGACGGGAACGAAACCCTCTACGGCTGGGATACCGTTGACGTCCTCGACGGCGGCGAAGGCAATGATACGCTCTACGGTTACAACGGTAACGATATCCTGCGCGGCGGTTTGGGTAACGATTATCTGAACGGCGGCGAGGGTAACGACCTACTCGAAGGCGGCGAAGGCAACGACAGTCTCCACGGCGATAATGGTAACGATACCTTAATCGGCGGCGAAGGCGACGACGAATTGCACGGCGGTTCGGGTTCGGACATTCTGAACGGCGGAGCGGGCAACGACAAACTGTACGGTGGCGGCAGTGAAGCCGATACCTACATCTTCGCCAAAGGTCACGGACGGGATATTGTTTCCGATTCGGGTTGGAAAACCGAACACACCGATACCTTGCGCTTCGAGGGTGCGAACTTTGCCGACGCGGTATTTGCCCGCAACGGTAATGATTTGGTTATCAAAGCCTACGGCGATGAAGACGGCGTAACCGTATCGGGCTATTTTAACAGCAGCAGCTATCGCTACTACGATTTCGCCTTCGACGACAAAACCGTTACCGCCCAAGATATGGCGGATATAAAGGTTGAAGGTGTCGGTACGGACGGGAACGAAACCCTCTACGGCTGGGATACCGTTGACGTCCTCGACGGCGGCGAAGGCAATGATACGCTCTACGGTTACAACGGTAACGATATCCTGCGCGGCGGTTTGGGTAACGATTATCTGAACGGCGGCGAGGGTAACGACCTACTCGAAGGCGGCGAAGGCAACGACAGTCTCCACGGCGATAATGGTAACGATACCTTAATCGGCGGCGAAGGCGACGACGAATTGCACGGCGGTTCGGGTTCGGACATTCTGAACGGCGGAGCGGGCAACGACAAACTGTACGGTGGCGGCAGTGAAGCCGATACCTACATCTTCGCCAAAGGTCACGGACGGGATATTGTTTCCGATTCGGGTTGGAAAACCGAACACACCGATACCTTGCGCTTCGAGGGTGCGAACTTTGCCGACGCGGTATTTGCCCGCAACGGTAATGATTTGGTTATCAAAGCCTACGGCGATGAAGACGGCGTAACCGTATCGGGCTATTTTAACAGCAGCAGCTATCGCTACTACGATTTCGCCTTCGACGACAAAACCGTTACCGCCCAAGATATGGCGGATATAAAGGTTGAAGGTGTCGGTACGGACGGGAACGAAACCCTCTACGGCTGGGATACCGTTGACGTCCTCGACGGCGGCGAAGGCAATGATACGCTCTACGGTTACAACGGTAACGATATCCTGCGCGGCGGTTTGGGTAACGATTATCTGAACGGCGGCGAGGGTAACGACCTACTCGAAGGCGGCGAAGGCAACGACAGTCTCCACGGCGATAATGGTAACGATACCTTAATCGGCGGCGAAGGCGACGACGAATTGCACGGCGGTTCGGGTTCGGACATTCTGAACGGCGGAGCGGGCAACGACAAACTGTACGGTGGCGGCAGTGAAGCCGATACCTACATCTTCGCCAAAGGTCACGGACGGGATATTGTTTCCGATTCGGGTTGGAAAACCGAACACACCGATACCTTGCGCTTCGAGGGTGCGAACTTTGCCGACGCGGTATTTGCCCGCAACGGTAATGATTTGGTTATCAAAGCCTACGGCGATGAAGACGGCGTAACCGTATCGGGCTATTTTAACAGCAGCAGCTATCGCTACTACGATTTCGCCTTCGACGACAAAACCGTTACCGCCCAAGACATGGCGGATATAAAGGTTGAAGGTGTCGGTACGGACGGGAACGAAACCCTCTACGGCTGGGATACCGTTGACGTCCTCGACGGCGGCGAAGGCAATGATACGCTCTACGGTTACAACGGTAACGATATCCTGCGCGGCGGTTTGGGTAACGATTATCTGAACGGCGGCGAGGGTAACGACCTACTCGAAGGCGGCGAAGGCAACGACAGTCTCCACGGCGATAATGGTAACGATACCTTAATCGGCGGCGAAGGCGACGACGAATTGCACGGCGGTTCGGGTTCGGACATTCTGAACGGCGGAGCGGGCAACGACAAACTGTACGGTGGCGGCAGTGAAGCCGACACCTACATCTTCGCCAAAGGTCACGGACGGGATATTGTTTCCGATTCGGGTTGGAAAACCGAACACACCGATACCTTGCGCTTCGAGGGTGCGAACTTTGCCGACGCGGTATTTGCCCGCAACGGTAATGATTTGGTTATCAAAGCCTACGGCGATGAAGACGGCGTAACCGTATCGGGCTATTTTAACAGCAGCAGCTATCGCTACTACGATTTCGCCTTCGACGACAAAACCGTTACCGCCCAAGATATGGCGGATATAAAGGTTGAAGGTGTCGGTACGGACGGGAACGAAACCCTCTACGGCTGGGATACCGTTGACGTCCTCGACGGCGGCGAAGGCAATGATACGCTCTACGGTTACAACGGTAACGATATCCTGCGCGGCGGTTTGGGTAACGATTATCTGAACGGCGGCGAGGGTAACGACCTACTCGAAGGCGGCGAAGGCAACGACAGTCTCCACGGCGATAATGGTAACGATACCTTAATCGGCGGCGAAGGCGACGACGAATTGCACGGCGGTTCGGGTTCGGACATTCTGACTGGTGGAGCGGGCAACGATTATCTGGAGGGAGGTGCTTACGAAGCCGATACCTACGTCTTTGCCAAAGGTCACGGGCGGGATATTGTTTCCGATTACGGTAATAAGGCCGAGCATACTGATTTACTGATTTTTGAGGACAGTGAGTTCTCAGATTCCGTATTTAGCCGTTTGGGTAACGATTTAGTGGTCAACGCCTATGGTGACGGTGACCAAGTCAGCGTGAAGAATTTCTTCAGCAGTGAAAGCTATCGCTATACTGCGTTTGAGTTTAGCGATAAAACGGTTGGTTCTGCCGAAGTGATGAATTACGCCATGTAAGTTTAAGGCCGTCTGAAAGCATATTGTTCAGACGGCTTTCTATCCTCAATCCCGACTAAAATACGGATAATAATTGACACAAAAGGCCTGACCGCCTAAAATTCCATTTTCTTTCAGAATATGCCTTTCATACGGCATTATCTATTCTTTCAGACGGCATCCGTCGTCTTCAATTCTATCAAAATCACTCATTATGCACGTTTCTGAATTACAAACACTACACATTTCCAAATTATTGGAAATGGCCGAAGAACACGGCATCGAAAATGCCAACCGCTTACGCAAGCAAGACCTCGTTTTCGCCATTGTGCGCCAAAAAATGAAGCAGGGCGAAAGCTTTACCTGCTCAGGCACTTTGGAAATTCTGCCTGACGGCTTTGGCTTCCTGCGCAGCGCCGATACCTCTTATTTGGCCGGTCCTGACGATATTTACGTTTCCCCGAGCCAAATCCGCCGCTTCAATCTGCACACCGGAGATACCATCGAAGGCAGCGTGCGCGTACCGAAAGACAACGAACGTTATTTCGCCCTTGTGCGCTTGGATACCATCAACGGCGACGATCCGGAAGTATGCAAACACAAGATTTTGTTTGAAAATTTAACGCCTTTATTCCCGACCAAACAATTCAAGCTCGAGCGTGACATCAAAGCCGAAGAAAACCTCACCGGCCGCGCGATTGACTTGGTGTCGCCGATTGGCCGCGGTCAACGCGCCTTGTTGGTTGCGCCGCCAAAAACCGGCAAAACCGTGATGCTGCAAAACATTGCCCATGCCATCACTGCCAACAACCCTGAAGTTGAATTAATTGTGTTGCTGATTGACGAGCGTCCGGAAGAAGTGACCGAAATGAGCCGCAGTGTGAAGGGTGAAGTGGTGTCTTCTACGTTTGACGAACCGGCGCAACGTCATGTTCAAGTGGCTGAAATGGTATTGGAAAAAGCCAAACGCATGGTCGAGCACAAAAAAGACGTAGTAATTCTGCTTGATTCGATTACCCGCTTGGCACGCGCTTACAATACTGTGGTACCGGCCTCCGGCAAGATTCTGACCGGTGGTGTCGATGCTAATGCTTTGCACCGTCCGAAACGCTTCTTCGGTGCGGCACGCAACGTAGAAGAGGGCGGTTCGCTCACCATCATTGCCACAGCTTTGATTGAAACCGGCAGCCGTATGGATGATGTAATTTACGAGGAATTTAAAGGCACGGGCAATATGGAATTACACCTTGACCGCCGCATGGCCGAAAAACGCCTGTTCCCGGCCATCAGTATCAACAAATCCGGCACGCGCCGCGAAGAGTTGCTGGTACCGAACGACCAGCTGCAACGCATGTGGCTGCTGCGTAAATTCCTGCACCCGATGGATGAAATCGAAGCCACCGAATTTTTGGTCGGCAAATTGAAAGATTCTAAAGACAACAACGAATTTTTCGAACTCATGCGCGGTAATAAATAAGTTGTCATAAGTGAGGCCGTCTGAAACTTTCAGACGGCCTCGATTTATTGTATAGTCAAATCATTCAAACCAATACGGAACCTTACTCATGCAGGCAAAAATGAACTGGCGGGATTTATTGTCCACCCAACGCTTCCGCGTGAAAGACGGCAGCATCGTGCCGACGGTGACGCCGTCCACACAAGAAGGCATGGATGCCTTGCGTACCGACTTTCACATCGATTATGACCGTGTGGTGTTTTCCGGCTCATTCCGTCGTTTGGGGCGTAAAACCCAAGTCCATCCTTTTGCCGAACACGATTTGACCCACAACCGCTTAACCCACAGCGTAGAAGTGGCCAGCGTCGGCAGAAGCCTGGGCAACCGTGTCGGTATGATGTTGCAAGCGGGTGAATTTTTGCCTTTAGGTAATACGCCGGGCGACATTGGCGCGGTGGTGCAGGTTGCGTGTTTGGCGCATGATTTGGGCAATCCGCCGTTTGGTCATACCGGTGAAGACGCGCTGCGCAATTGGTTCCGAAATCCGCAACACGACCGCTATCTGCAAGGCTTGATCGATATTGAGCGCAATGATGTGCAAACCTATGAAGGCAATGCCCATAGTCTGCGTATTTTGGCAACTTTGGAGATGTACCGCAATCGCGGCGGCATGCGGCTGACGGCGGCGACTATCGGTGCTTTGCTGAAATATCCGTGGACCACGCTGCACCCCAACGGCAGAAAAAAATTCAATATCTACCAAACCGAGCTGCCGTTTATTCAATGTGTTGCCGAAGAATTGGGCTTGCTTCAATTGGGCGAAAACCATTGGGCACGTCATCCGCTTTCTTATCTGATGGAGGCTGCCGACGACATTTGCTATGCCTTGTTGGACCTGGAAGATGCGGTCGAGCTGGATTTGCTCAGCGATACCGAAGTCGAAAGCATATTATCCGAGCTGACCTTTGCTGAAAGCACATGGTATGCCCAGTCGAGCCGCCAGCATTGCGCCATGTTGCGCGGCATCGCTATTGGGCGGGCGATTGATGATGTCGCTCAAACCTTTATGAAACACCAATCCGACTTGCTCAATGGTGAGTTCAAAGGTAAAGACTTAATCTCCTTGTGCAGCCCCGAAGTACAAAACACACTTGAAAAAGCCAAAGATTTGGCGCGCACACGCATTTTCCGCCACCACACCAAGCTCATCACTGAAATCGCTACTTTCCCGTGCTTAGGTTTGATTTTGGATTTGCTCGTGCCGGCCGCATATGCGTATTTGGTAGATAAACAGGTTGATTCGCGCCAATCCTTGGTATTGGAATTGCTCAAAAACGATGATCCCATCACCGAAAACGACACGCTTTACCAAGCCTATATGAAAATTTTGGATTTCGTCGGCGGTATGACCGACAATACCGCCGCCAAGATGGCGCAGGATTTATCCGGCTTAGGCATGTTGCGTTGAAATTTATTTAATTTTATTTCAATTATTTATTGAAAATATCAAAAAATAATTGAAAATACACTGGACACGGTTCAGTAAATTCTTTATTATTCGATTTTCTTGATTCACAGCGCAACAGCGAAGTGATGAGGAGGCACCCGTAGCTCAGTTGGATAGAGTATCTGGCTACGAACCAGAGGGTCGGGCGTTCGAATCGCTCCGGGTGCGCCATTGGGAAAATCCTTTATTCCGCGCCCATCGTCTAGCGGTTAGGACATCGCCCTTTCACGGCGGTAACCGGGGTTCGATTCCCCGTGGGCGTGCCACATGCTTAACACAAAAGCCTTACTGAATTCAGTGAGGCTTTTGTTTTTTGTATGTAAATGATTTGTTCAAAACATAGTGTATTCACTTTAAAATAGGACAAGGCGGTGAGCCGGAGACAGTATAGATAATACGGCTAGGCGAACCAACGCCGTACTATTTTAAAGTGGATTCACTATATCATTCACTTGATAAAAAGAGCGGTTAACTTATTTTTATCTTTCAGACGGCCTTTTGCTCAGCAAATCGGCGTACACTGTTGTCTGTCACCCATGATGAGAAATCAAGTTTATGTATCAAGGTGAGCGTTTTAATGCGTATAGCCATTTGGCCGGAGCGCTGTTGGCGTTAACCGGCATGGTGTTGCTGATTGTGAAGGCGGTTGAGAATTTTGAGCCCTACAAACTTGCCGGCGCGATTACCTATGGCGTGTGCTTGTTGCTGTTGTATTTGGGCTCAACGCTGTATCACAGCATTCGGCAGCCGAAGGCGAAGGCAGTGTTGCAGAAGGTGGATCATTGCATGATTTATCTTCTGATTGCGGGCAGCTACACACCGTTTACGCTGATCACGCTGAAGGGCGGCTGGGGCTGGTCGCTGTTCGGCGTGTCGTGGGGGCTGGCCTTGTTCGGCATTATTCAGGAGCTGACCATCGGGCGTAAAAGCGAAAAACGCTTATTGTCGTTGGTGATTTATGTGGTGATGGGTTGGCTGATTTTGGTGGCGATGTGTCCGCTGGTGAAAAGCCTGTCGGCAACCGGATTATTTTGGTTGGCTTTGGGTGGTGTGTTATACAGCGTGGGGATTTATTGGTTTGTGAACGACACCAAAATCAAATACGGCCACGGTATTTGGCATTTGTTTGTGATGGCGGGCAGTTTGACGCAGTTTATCTGTATTTATTTTTATGTTTTATAAGTTTCAGACGGCCTATATTACAAAAAACCTCTCCGAGAAACGGAGAGGTTTTTTGTTTGGCTATTGCTTATCGTGGAATTCATGGGATTCGTATTGGTAAGACAATGGTTTGCCGGCTTCGGTTTGCGCCAAATAATCGTCGTACACCGCGCGGATTTCTTTACGCAGCAGGAAGAGGGCAATTAAGTTGGGGATGACCATAAAGCCGTTAAACATATCCGACAAATCCCACACCAAATCAACTTTGCCCAAGGTGCCCAGCACAATCGAAATCAAAACCAGTGTGCGGTAAAAGGCCAAATGTTTGCCGTGGAACAAAAAGCGGATGTTGGACTCACCGAAATAATACCAGCCGATGATGGTGGTAAAGGCAAAGAAAGTCAGGCACACGGCCAGCAGTTGGCTGCCGAAACTGCCAAATGCGATGATAAAGGCTTGTTGGGTTAGCGCCGCGCCTTTCAAGCCCAAGGTGTTGGCATCGGTGAGCAGAATAATCAGTGCGGTGGCGGTGCAAACCAATAAAGTATCGATAAACACGCCGACAAATGCCGCCATGCCTTGCTGCACAGGGTGTTTCACATTAGCAGTGGCATGAGCATGTGGGGTCGAACCCATACCGGCTTCGTTGGAAAACAAACCGCGCGCCACGCCGTAGCGGATGGCTTCGCGCATACCAATACCGGCCGCACCGCCCAAAACCGCGCTCGGGTCGAAAGCCGCCACAAAAATATGCTGAATCATCGGGCCGATGTGGGCGGAGAATTTAAACAAAATCACTATCGCGCACACAATGTAAATCACTGCCATAAACGGCACTACAAACTGCGCCACACTGGCAATGCGGTCGACACCGCCGATAACAATCAAACCGGCCAAAACCGCCAACACAATGCCCACCGCCAACGCCGGCACATCAAATGCCACGGTTACCGCCGAAGCAATCGAGTTCGCTTGCGTGGCGTTGCCGATAAAGCCCAAAGCGATGATGATGGCAATGGAGAAGAAGCCCGACAAAAAGCGTGCGGCAGGGCGGCCGATTTTTGGGGTCAAACCGTGGGTAATATAAAATGCCGGGCCGCCGATATATTTACCGTGGCTGATGACGCGGTATTTTTGTGCCAAAATCGCTTCGGAAAAAATCGTCGACATGCCGAAAAAAGCCGAAAGCCACATCCAGAAAATCGCGCCGGGGCCGCCGGCGGTCAGCGCCGTGGCGACACCGGCCACGTTACCCGTGCCGATTTGGGCAGAAATGGCGACAGCCAAGGCTTGGAATTGGGAAAGAGACTTTTGGTCTTTATCGGTGCCGTCTTTTTTACTGAACAAGCCGCCGAAAACAGATTTAAAACCCGCGCCGAGTTTGGTAATCTGCGGCACCCCTAAATACACTGTGAAAAACAAGCCGATGCCGATTAAGGCATACATCAGCAGGTAATCCCACAGCACTTTATTGACCGCGCCCACCAGCGCAGACAATGTTGCTTCCATAATAAACCTCGAAAAATAAAAAGTTAATCAACGTGCGGCACACTGCGGCAACTACTCCGCTTTAATCCCGTTTGATAACCTCAGGCGAGCAGGCCGTCGGTCGAACAGGGGATTATCCGAATGCTCTTTATACGTTCTTTAATAAAGAAACATTCTCGGTATCATACGCCAAATTTTGATTCAAGAGAATACAAAATCTGAATAGATATAACGAAATTTAACATTAAATTAATGTATACCAAGCGAACACATAGGCCGAGACCTTTGCAAAATCCCCATCTTTGGCATAGTTCTTCGTTATGCGCTGCTCGAAAGCTTGTCTATCTAAATTATTATCTGCATTTTCTGCGCTACTATAACTTTGAACTGTGTCAAAGATGGGGATTTTGCAAAGGTCTCGGAGCCGTCCGAAAGTTTTCGGCAGTAAAAAACTTATGATAAAATACGCGTTTTTCAGAACAAAATGAATCTGCGTGGGCATGATTGATTAAAATAAGGACGGCATAAATCCATGCTTATTTTAATCGGTTATCAAACGCAAAAAATCGAAAGGAATCCACATGGCAGGCCATAGTAAGTGGGCGAATATCCAGCATAAAAAGGCGCGTGTTGATGCGCAGCGCGGCAAAATTTTTACCAAACTGATTAAAGAAATCACTGTTGCGGCCAAATTGGGCGGCGGTGATCCGGCAGCCAATCCGCGTTTGCGTTTAGCCATGGACAAAGCATGGGATGCCAACATGCCGAAAGACAACGTGCAACGCGCGATTGACAAAGGCACGGGCAACTTGGAAGGTGTAGAATACGTCGAATTGCGCTACGAAGGCTACGGTATCGGCGGCGCAGCTTTGATGGTTGACTGCATGACCGATAACAAAACCCGCACCGTGGCCGATGTACGCCATGCGTTTACCAAAAACGGCGGCAATCTGGGCACCGACGGTTGCGTAGCGTTTAACTTTGAGCACCAAGGTTATTTGGTTTTCGCCGATGCCGACGAAGATACCTTGATGGAAGCCGCGTTGGAAGCCGGCGCGGAAGACGTGATTATCGATGAAGAAGGCATGATTGAAGTCATTACCGCACCAAGCGACTGGGCGGGTGTGAAAGCGGCATTGGAAGAAGCCGGCTTTAAATCGATGGATGGCGATGTAACCATGCGTGCGCAAAACGAAACCGTGTTGACCGGTGAAGACGCTGTGAAAATGCAAAAGCTGCTCGACGCGTTGGAAAGTTTAGACGACGTGCAAAACGTTTACACTTCAGCCGTATTAGATTTGGAATAAATCCTGTTGGACAGTAAGCATGAAAAAAGCAGACTGAAACAGTCTGCTGTAGAAAATCCTAGCGTTGTTTATACTTTTGCTTTTTTGCTTGAAGATCCATTTTGGGATTTTCGAGTGTTGCCAAGAATGCCGAAACGCACTGGTTCTTGATAATGCTCAAAAATCCTAAAACAATCATTCGGGCAAAAAATAAAAGATGTTTTGCATAAAAAGTGTAAACAACCCGACAATTTCCTACAGCTGCTTTTTTTATTAGAGAGGCCGTCTGAAACCTTTCAGACGGCCTTGAATTTATCTCAAACACGCTCTTGGCGGTTTTTAAACCACATGCCCCATACCAACAATACCACAAAGCCAAAATACAAAACACTCCATATCGGCAATGCGATGCCGAAGACGTAATCCGGTTCGGCACAATTGCCAAAACCGCGCACAACCGGCTCATACCACTCAAACAACGGCCAATCGCGCAGGCGGAAAGTCCACGGCGCGCCGCAGGCAGGGGCGGTGCCGGCCGGCAGGCTTTGAATCCAGATTTGGTAAATGGCCACGCCCATGCCGTAAAGAGCCGGAATACTGACCAAAAATGCACTGACGGTACGGGCGGTAGCGGAAAGCTGGCGGTTGAACGCAGTGAGCAAAGCAACCAAACCGACAGCCAACACCATCAAACGCTGCAAAATACACAGCACGCAAGGATTCATGCCGATGATGTATTGCAAGATAAACGAGCCGCATGCGGCGACGGCGGACAGGGTGGCGATGCCCCATAAGGTTGAGCGGAATAAGTTCATGGTTTTAAAGCCGTTTTAGGCGGCTATAGTTAAGCGTATTTTTTTATTATAGCACTCCGGATCTGTTGACGGAATCGAATGCCGAGGCTTTTACAGAACTTGTAAATTTCCAGAAATCTTTAAGCGGTCATTCCCTCGCAGGCGGGAATGACCAGCATAATTTTCTTGATTCAAATTGAGTTTTGCAAAGGCTTGGGTCTATCTCTATTTACGCTTCGGAATCAACCAATTCCATTGTTCGCGGAAGGTATCTTCCAAGGCTTTTTGTTTTTCTTGCGGGGTTTCCAAACCGTTAGTCAATTGCGCGTAATCCAAGGTAATCGAAGGATTGTGCACCGATCCTTTGATTTTCAACGGCACCGGCCGGGAATCGGGATTGCGGGCATTGTAGATGAGCAGTTCTTCCGACAATTCCTGCTTTTCCAAATTGGTGAAGCCGCTGCTGGTGACGCGCACGCTGTCGGACAATAATTCGGTGTTGATATGGTGGCTTACGCCTTTTTCAATCACGCTGTGCAGTGAAAAGCGGTGAAACGGCGTTTGCAGGTTGTTTTCTGTGTCTTTTTTAATGTTGCCGCTTTGCAGGATATTGTTCATGTCGATGCCGTGCCATGCGCCGTCTGAAACATTCAGGCTGAGCGTGCCGTCTAGAAGCTGTAATAAGCTGCGGCGGTCTTGACCTTTGGATGTCAGGTCAATCACCGCATCGCCGGTGCCGCTGAAACTGTGGAAACCGAATAAATCTTGCAGTAAAGGACGGATTTGCACACCTTGCGCGTTTTGCTGCAAATGATAAGAAATCGGCGTGGTATTGGCCATGCTGATGCCGCCTTCGGTTTGGCCGCCGTATAAACCGGCTTTGAAATTGGTGAAGGCAATGTGTTGGCGGTTGGCCGAAATCAGCGTTTCGACATTATCCAACTGCAAACCCGGAAAATTCATGCTGTCGATTTTAACCCGTGCCTCGATATCGGGCAGGTTGTCGTTGTTGAGAAATTCGGGGTAAATATTGCCTGATTGTGCTTCCAAATCTTCCCAGTAGGGCGTAAGAGAGAGTTTTTGCAAGGTAAGTCCGGCTTCAAGCAACGGTACTTCGCCGGTTTCGTTGCTGTATTTCAAGCTGAGTACAGTCGGTTGGCGGTCGAAATAACCATTGAATTTGCCTTGCCAATGCCTTAAACCAGTCATGCTGAAGCTGCCGTCAAGCAAGCTGATGTAGCGTGGGCGGGGTGCGCGGTTAACCGTATCCTGCATGGTGGTAATGCGGATGGCATCGGATTTTAGTCCGTCATTTTTTTGCCAGACCAAAGGCCCGGAAACGGAAAGATTGGTTTGCAATTGTGCGGTGCGGTGATTGGCGTTGAGCTTAAAGCCTTCCAACGCAGCCTTACCGTTGGACAGATTTCCTTTATCCAATTTTAACGAGCCGCTCCATTGGCCGGCTTCGCTGCCGGCGGTGAATGCGCTGTTGAATGTTTCCACGAACACATGATCGGTATTGAAGGTCAGGCGCGGCACTTGTGCGGTCAGGTGGAAATCTCGGTAGGAGCTGTCGGCACGCAGAGCGAGATTGTTCGCCTGCAGAGAGCTTTGTTCCGGCTGCCAGGCAAGCGCGCTGTCGGCGGTGATTTTGACGGTTTCATCATTCAGACGGCCTTCGGCGCTTAAATGGAATTTGGGGATTTTCCAACTGCTGGCCGCGGTTTCCAGTAAGCCTGAGCTTTTCCAAGAAACCGGTATTTTGCTGTGATTGAAATTGCCGCTGAGGCTGAATTCGCGTATGCCTGAATCGGGTGCTTTGGCATTCAGGCCGAATTGTTCTATCAGGTATTCACCGCTAATCAGGCGCAAGCGTAAGGTACTGTTTTCAATAATCAGACGGTTAAGATTGGCATTGCGGCTTTGTTGCTGCCAGATATCCTGCAAGCTCCATTTACCGTCTTGCGTGCGCTGCAACGTGGCATCGGCACCGGAAAGCACCCATTTTTCTATGACAGGACTATCCGCCCACAAGCTTTGCCAGCCCAAGCCAATCTTCATTTCTTTGATGTGAACGGCGGCATCGGTGCTGCGTGGTCGGCTGATGATGAGGTTTTTTAGGGTGATAGTCGGGCGCGGAAACAGATTGCGCGTGATGCTTTTATCGAAGCGGATGCTGCGTTCGGTCCGCCCCAAGCTCTCTTGGGCAAACTGATGAATGCGCTCGGCGCTGAGAAAATGGTAAACCGATGCATACAGGCTGACGAACATCAAAAATGATGTCAGCAGGCCGAAAAAAACGATTTTCAGCCAGAATTTTCCTGAGTTCGGCAAGCGGTTTTGCATAAAAAAGGGGAAACATACAATTAGGCATGCAGTATAACACAAGGGGGATGCGGTTAATGTAAAGCGATATGATGAACAGTGGTAGAACTTATTCAATTGAGCCGGAGCCTTTGTAAAATATGTTAATATCGGATTCTCAATATCAGGGAGCGCAAAATGATTATTGTGATGCAAAAACAGGCTTCGGCCGGAGCGGTAACGCGTGTGATTGAATGCATCCGCAGCCGCGGTTTGCAGGAACATGTTTCCCAAGGCGAGGAACGTACCATTATCGGTGCAGTCGGTGATGAGCGCGTGTTCCATCCGAATGAATTGGAGCGGCTGCCGGAGGTAGAGCGGGCGATTCGGGTATTGAACGATTGGAAAATCATCAGCCGCGAAGCACAGCCGCAGGACAGCCTGATTACCGTTCGCGGAGTGGTGTTCGGCGGCGAAAAAATGCTGGATATTGCAGTCGGATTTAAACCGGATGCCGATGCGGTGTTTATTGATCCGTTTTTTATGTCGGCCAGACCGTATGCCGATGTTGATAACAGCAGCGAAAAAGCGCAAATCATTGCCATGCAGCAGGAAATTGAGCATATTCACGAAGCGGGCAAACCGGTATTGGTGCGGATTCGTGACGTTCGCCAAATCGAATCGGCCTTGGCGGCTCAAGCGGATATCTTGTATTTGGGCGGCGAATTGATGAGCAATCGCGCCTTGCAGGATGAGGTAGGTCGTCTGAATACGCCGGTGGTATTGTGCAAAGATAAGCATCACCGTGTCGATGATTGGCTGGTGGCTGCTGAACACATCGCTTTACGCGGCAATCACCATATTATCTTGGGCGAAGCGGGCACATTGAGCTTTGAGCCGGAACACGCTTACCGCTTGGATGTCGATGCCATTGTGCGGGTGCGTAAAGTCACCCATTTGCCGGTAATTGCCAATATTACCGGCTTGTGGCACAGCGATATGCCGCAAGAAGTGTTGTACCGATTATCGGTGGCGTCGGGAGCAAATGGGGTGGCGAGTAGCTTAGGCTGATTTTCTATTTGAATAAAAATAAAGGCCGTCTGAAAATATGTTTTCAGACGGCCTTTTATAGTGAATCCACTTTAAAATAGTACGGCGTTGGTTCGCCCGGCCGTATTATCTTACTGTCTTTGGCTCACCGCCTTGTCCTATTTTAAAGTGAATCCACTATATCATGTTTTAAAAATGGCCTTGCAATGCACTTAAATGAAGTTGCAGAAATAAAAAAAATGCACCGCGAAAACAGTGCATTTTTTAGACTTAAATCATGGCAGGATTATTTAGTCATGTAATCGACAGCAGCTTTGATTTCGTCATCGGTCAATGAAGGATTGCCGCCTTTAGCAGGCATCATGCCTTTTTTACCGGTAAAGCCTTCGATTGAGTGTTTGTACAAAGTGTCTTTACCCTGTGCCAAGCGTTCTTTCCAATCAGCAGCATTGCCTACTTTAGGTGCACCGGCTACGCCTGAAGCGTGACAGGCCATGCACAAACCGTCGTAAACTGCTTTACCGTCAACACCGGCAGCGGCTGGTGCGGCAGTTTCGGCAGCAGGAGCGGCTTCTGCAGGTGCGGCAGCGGCTTCGCCTTCGACAGGCGCAGCATCTGAAGCAGCAGCTTCGGTAGGTGCGGCAGCACTTTCATCAGGGTTGGGGAAAGAACCGCCTGATTTGTTGGCCATAAATACGATTACACGTTTCAATTCTTGGTCGGTCAAGTCGGCTGCGCCGCCTTTGGCAGGCATAGCGTTGAAGCCGTTAAGCGCGTGGTTGAACAGGGTGTCGAAACCTTGTGCAATGCGCGGTGCCCATGCGGCGTTGTTTTCCAATTTAGGCGCATTCGGTACATTGCTGTCAGATGCGTGACATTGGATACAGATTTTATTAAAGATAGCTTCGCCTTGGCGTTCGCCTACCGGAATGCCGTCGCCCAAAACAATTTGGCCGGTCGGCTGAATACGGGTTTGGGTGGCTGATTCGGTGGTTTGGTCGACATCGCCGAATGATGCGCTGCCGGCCAGCTTGATGAAGAAGAATACGGTCGCGAGCAAAATAACGATACCGCTTACAAGAGTGAACAATGCTGAGCCTTGGGCTTTGCTGTTACTGAGTTGTTTCATTTGGTAGGCCTCGCCGTTAGGTTAGGTTGTGCTATAAGGTTATATTTGGTTTGTTAAACGGAATTAACAATATTTTGCTGGATTATACTGAATTAACAGGTGCTTTCCAATCTATCCGCTCGAAATTCTGCAAAAAACTTTAAAAATAAAAATATTGGTTGAGCTAAGGATTTGTAAAATATACGATATTAGTAAGATTGGGTTTTGTTGCCGTGTGTAGCCTTTAATTCACTTGGCACATTAATTTTGCCAAACATCGAAATTTCAGTTAATCTTACGTTTTTCCGTACCCGTAGCTCAGTTGGAAGAGCATCAGTTTCCGAAGCTGAAGGTCGCTGGTTCGATCCCAGTCGGGTGCGCCAAAGGGTTATTATGTAAGAGGCCGTCTGAAAAAAGAAGTGTTTTCAGACGGCCTTTTGATTTACTTCAAATTATCGCCTTGTTTTAATACTTCGGCAAAGGCGTCAGCTACGTATTCGACATTGCTCGGATTCAATCCTGCCACGCACATGCGGCCGGAAGCTAAGAGATACACGCCGAATTCTTCGCGCAAACGGGTCACTTGCGCTTCGGTTAAGCCGGTGTAGCTGAACATGCCGCGCTGCTTGATGAAGTAGCTGAAATCCTTATCCGGAATTTTTGTGCTCAAGACTTCATACAAACGTTGGCGCATGGCACGGATGCGGTCGCGCATGCCATATACTTCGCTTTGCCATAACGCAAACCATTCCGGCGTGTTCATTACATCGGCGGCGATATATGCGCCGTGGGCGGCAGGGCTGGAATAAATGCGGCGCACGGTGAATTTCAATTGGCCGAACACCAATTCTGCTTCTTCCTGCGTCGGGCAAACCACGCTCAGGCCGCCGACGCGTTCGCCGTAAAGTGATAAGTTTTTCGAAAACGAATTGCTGACAAACAGCGGCAAACCCATGTCGGCGGCTTTGCGGATGGCGTAGGCATCGTTGTCCAAATCTTCGCCGAAGCCTTGATAGGCAATGTCCATAAATGCAATCAAACCGCGCGCCCGAATCACATCCAACACGTTATCCCATTGCGCTTCGGTCATGTCCACGCCGGTCGGATTTTGGCAGCACGGATGCAGAATCAGCACGCTGTTTGGCGGCAGCGTTTTAAAAAAAGCCGCCATTTCATCAAATTTCACGCCGATGGTGGCCGGGGCGTAATAGGGATATGTGCCGACTTCAAAGCCCGCGCCTTCAAAAATGCTTTTGTGGTTTTCCCAAGTCGGGTCGCTGACATAGGCTTTCGCATCGGGAAACCAGCGGCGGATAAAATCAGCGCCGATTTTTAATGCCCCCGAGCCGCCCAAGGTTTGGATGGTGGCGATACGCTTGTCTTTCACAGCCGGATGGTCTTTGCCAAACAATAAATGCTGCACCGCTTCGCGATACGCAGCCAAGCCTTCCATCGGCAGGTAAGGGCTGGTGCGTGGTTCGGCTGCACGTCTTACTTCCGCCTGACGTACCGATTGTAATACCGGCATTTTGCCTTCATCGTCAAAATAAATGCCGATGCCTAAATTGACTTTTCCCGGGCGGGCATCGTTGTTGTACACTTCGACCAGACTCAGAATCGGGTCGCCGGGATAGAATTCGATGTGCTGGTACATGATGTTTCCTTTGAATCTCAAGAAAATAGGGCGGATAGGTTTTGATGGACTGGATTTTGGCATAAACAAAGATTGTTGACAATTGTATTGTTAAGCCGTCGGAATATTTAACCCTTTCAGACGGCCTGTTATAATACTGCGTTTATGTGTAGCCGTTTGAGATAGGGAAAGATTCATGACGCAAACCATTTGGCAGGCAGGACGTTTCAAGATTAATTTGGCCGAGCCGAAGATCATGGGGATTGTGAACCTAACGCCGGATTCGTTTTCAGACGGCGGCACTTATTCGCAAAATGTTCGGACGGCCTTGCAACACGCCGATCGGCTGTTGAAAGACGGCGCCGATATTCTCGATATTGGCGGCGAATCCACGCGTCCGGGTTCGGATTTTGTATCGCCGGAAGAAGAATGGCAGCGCGTGCAGCCGGTGTTGGCGGAAATCGGTAAATGGAATGTGCCGGTGAGTTTGGATACGCGCCGCGCTTCGGTGATGCAGCAGGCTTTGGCGCAAGGCGGTGTGGACATCATCAATGATGTGGCCGCATTGACTGACGAAGGCGCGGTGGATGTATTGGCACGTTATCCCGGCATCGGTATCTGCCTTATGCACATGCAGGGGTTGCCGGAAAACATGCAGGATAATCCGCAGTATCAAGATGTGGTCGGTGAAGTAGCGCGTTATTTGAATGAACGCGTGGCGGCGTGTGTCCAAGCAGGGATTGCCGCCGAACGCATCACGCTTGATCCGGGTTTCGGTTTCGGCAAAACGCTGCAACACAATATCGCCTTGATGCGCCACTTGCCCGAATTGATGCAGGCCGCCGGTTTGCCGATGCTGATTGGCGTGTCGCGCAAACGCATGATTGGCGAATTAACCGGCGAGAATACGCCGTCCGAACGCGTTCACGGCAGTGTGGCGGCGGCATTGGCGTCGGTGGCGCGCGGTGCGCAGATTATCCGTGTGCATGATGTGAAAGCCACCGCGGATGCGTTGAAAGTATGGCGGGCATTAGGTGTTTAAACGATTGGTAAAGACCTTGAAGCCGCCTGAAATACAAGTGTCATGAAACCATACCTTTCAGACGGCATCTAACCGCGTTAGGCGGATTTTGCCTGTCGGGCCATCTATTTCTTTTATAATTTTTCTTACTTTTGAATAACGGAGCAATCTCCATGGCAAAAAAATATTTTGGTACCGACGGTGTGCGCGGTGAAGTGGGTCAATTTCCGATTACTCCTGAATTTGTGTTGAAACTGGGCTATGCCGCCGGTCAGGTGCTGGTGCAACATGATGCCGAGCAGAAACCGACCGTGTTAATCGGTAAAGACACCCGCATTTCCGGTTATATGCTGGAAGCGGCGCTGATTGCCGGTTTCACCGCAGCCGGTGTCAATGTGATTCAAACCGGCCCGCTGCCGACCCCGGGCGTGGCTTATCTCACTCGCGCTTTGCGTTTGTCGGCCGGTGTGATGATTTCCGCGTCACACAATGTCTATTCCGACAACGGTATCAAATTCTTTGCCGAAGGCGGCGTGAAGCTTTCTGATGAAATCGAGTTGGAAATCGAAGCCAAAATCGATCAGGAAATGAAAACGTTGCCGTCTGACAAGCTTGGCCGCGCGCGCCGCATTAATGGCGCCGATGACCGCTACATCGAATTTTGCAAATCGACTTTCCCGGCCAACTTGGATTTGCGCGGCCTGAAATTGGTGGTGGATACCGCCAACGGCGCGGGCTACGATGTGGCGCCGAAAGTGTTCCACGAATTGGGTGCAAAAGTGATTTCCATCGGTGCAGAGCCAAATGGTTACAACATCAATGAAAAATGTGGTGCCACCCACACCAAAACCCTGCAAGCCGCTGTGTTGCAAAATGAAGCCGATTACGGCGTCGCCTTGGATGGCGACGGCGACCGCCTGATGATGGTCGACAAAAACGGTAAAGTGTATGATGGCGACAGTCTGATTTATGTTATCGCTAAAGCCCGTGCGCGCGAAGGCATTGAAATCGGCGGCGTGGTCGGTACTGTGATGACCAACATGGCGATGGAAATTGCCCTGAACGAGCAAGGCGTGAACTTCTGCCGCGCCAAAGTGGGCGACCGCTATGTGTTGGAACAATTGCACCAACGCGGCTGGTTAATCGGCGGCGAAGCCAGCGGCCATATTTTGTGCATGGACAAGCACAATACCGGCGACGGCCTGATTTCGGCTTTGCAGGTATTGGCCGCATTGCGCATTTTAGGTCAGGATTTGGCTACGGTGTGCGCCGATTGGCAGCCGTTCCCGCAAACCATGATTAACGTGCGCATCCAAAAAGGCCAAAACTGGCAGGAAGCGTCAAAAAACGTGTTGGCTGAAGTGGAAAAAGAGCTGGAAGGCAAAGGCCGCGTGGTGTTGCGCGCTTCGGGTACCGAGCCTGTTGTGCGCGTAATGGTGGAAGCCAGACAAGCCGACTGGGCGCAAAAAGGTGCCGGACGCATTGCTGAAGCGATTCAGGGTGCGAAAAAATAATTCCATTGTAATCAAGACAAAAGGCGGCTGAATCAAGCCGCCTTTTTTGTTGCGTTCGGTTAATTTAATGAATATTTGATGAAATCGGCTTATTATGCTTTCAGACGGCCTTATCTATTGGTAGAATAGCAGCATTCAACCGGCGGTTAATACCGCATTCAAATATCAGGCCGTCTGAAACGGTCTGCCGGAATAACTACTTCACTGATGAGAACCACCTGCCGATGTTTGCGTTTTTGGAAGCCTTTTTCGTTGAATACGGTTATGCCGCAGTCTTTTTAGTGCTGCTGGCATGCGGTTTTGGTGTGCCTATTCCCGAAGACGTAACCTTAGTCACCGGCGGCGTAATTTCCGGTCTGGGCTATACCGATGTGCACATCATGGTCGTGGTGGGTATGTTGGGCGTATTAGTGGGCGATGGCTGTATGTTTGCCGCCGGCCGCATTTGGGGACACAAAATCCTGCAATTCAAACCGATTGCCCGCGTGATGACGCCGAAGCGCTATGCGCAGGTGCAGGAAAAATTCGATAAATACGGCAACTGGGTGTTGTTTGTCGCCCGTTTCCTGCCGGGTTTGCGCACGCCGATTTACATCACCGCCGGCATCAGCCGCAAAGTTTCCTACATGCGCTTTTTGATGATGGATGGCTTGGCTGCTTTGGTTTCTGTGCCGGTATGGGTGTATCTGGGAGATTATGGCGCGAACAACATCGATTGGCTGATGGCGAAAGTGCATGGTTTCCAATCCGGTTTGTTTGTGGTGATTGGTATTGGCGCTGCCGTATTGCTGTGGTTTTGGTGGCGCAAACGCCGGCGCATCCGTTTCTACCACGAAAAATTGGCAGAATTGCGCCGAAAGCGCAAAGCCGCATCAGCTGCCAAAGCAAAGGCCAAAGCCGATATTTGAATCTTTGGGAAACTTTATCCGTTAAAAAGCATCTGACGTTCAGATGCTTTTTTTACGGCCATACATCGGCATAGTTTGCCACTGAAGGATATTGATTCATCGGCAAAGGCAGCTGTGTCATGATGGCGGGTCACGAGTAAAGAGAACAATGGGAGTAGGGCAATGAAATGGATATTAACGGCTTTGCTGCTGGGCGCAGCGCTACCCGCGCAAGCATGCGAACCTGATTTGGCAGCGAAATTATTTATTAACGCCAATGATAAAAACGGCGACGGAGTATTAACCGCCGGCGAATGGGCGAATGTTGATACCGTCGGCTTAATCTTGGGTTTTGAAGCAGGCGATGCCGGCGCGTTCAAACAGCTTGACCGCAACCGCAACGGTAAAATCGAGGTCGGCGAATTGATTCATGCCGTGGGCTTTAAAACGAGTCCGTGCGAAAGCTGGCCTTGGCAGAAACAGGCCGGATTTGAACCATAATCACAAATATAGTTACAATAGGCCGTCTGAAAGTATGAGAAACCGCTTTCAGACGGCCTAAACCTTTAAAATTCCCGTCTTGGGCACATTTCTACGTATGCACTGTCCGAAAGCTTGTCTGTCTTTGTGGCATATATGCGCTTTCTGTGCCGCTCTCATTCCGAACTGCGCTCAAATCCGGAGTAAAGGTCTCTAGATGCCTTTATTTGCGAGCAAAACACATGACACAAAAGATCTTCGTTCTCTACACCGGCGGCACCATCGGCATGCGCAGCAGCAGCAACGGTTTGCGTCCCGATACCGATTTGGCCGGCAAAGCCCTGCAACCGTTTTCAGACGGCCTTCAGTTCGACTGGCATGTTTGCGAACCTTTAATCGACTCATCAGCAGTCAACCTGACTCATTGGCGCGACTGGCTGGCATTGTTGGCCGAAAAAATCCCGCAATACGACGGCATACTGATTTTACACGGCACCGACACCATGGCCTACACGGCCAATCTGCTTGCGCTTGCCTTGCAAGGTTTGGATAAACCGGTGATATTGACCGGCTCACAATGGCCGTATGATGCGCCCGGCAGCGATGCACCGCTGAACTTGGCCACTGCCGTTGCCGCGTTCGAACTGGCCTTGCCGCAAGTGTTGATTGCGTTTAACGGCAAAGTGTTTCCCGCTATCGGCAGCAGCAAAGTCAGCACCCAAACCGCCGCCGGATTCGACAACCCGCATTTCGGCGCACTCGCGCAATGGCAGCAATCGGCCGGCCGGCAAGTGCTGGCAAGGCTGTCTGAGCGCTGCGGCCAATCAGTTTCAGACGGCCTCGACATCCTATCGCTTGATACGCAAGCGAAAGTGATTGGCCAAACGCTGATTCCCGGTTTCAGCGCACAATATTTTTCAGACGGCCTGTGGCACACCGATGCGCAAGCAGTGGTTTTACAAAGCTACGGCCACGGCAATGCGCCAAGCGATGCCGCATTTATCCAAGCCGTGCAGAGCTTTACCGAACGCGGCGGCTTGTTGCTCAATATCAGCCAAGTGCCGCAAGGTTGCGCGGCCGCGGTGTATGAACAAGGCAGTGCGCTGAGACAAGCCGGCGTGGTGAACGGCGGCAAGTGCAATTTGGAAACCGCCACCGCGCTGTTGACTTTGGCGGTGTCGAATCAATGGAGTGCCGGTACGGTGCAGCAAACTTTACACTCGCTCGGTTTGCTTGAGGCCGTCTGAAACGGTTTTCCAATACAAATATCTTTTCAGACGGCCTAACGATGAATTTTACCGACAGCCATTGCCACCTTGCCGATCCCGCCTTACGCGACCGTTTGCCCGAAATTTTGGCGCAGGCGGCCGAGCAGGGCGTGATGCGCTTTATCGTGCCCGCCACCCAGCGCAGCGATTGGGCGGATGTGGTGCAATTATTAGAGATGAACACACCGTTTGAACCGCGTGTCCACATCGCTTTGGGCATTCATCCGTGGTTTGCCGAAGCCGCCGCGCCGCAGGATTTTGCCGAACTCGAATGCTTATTGTTGCAATATCCGCAAGCATGGGTGGGCGAAACCGGCTTGGATTTTCTGGTAAACAGGCCGTCTGAAACGCAAAAGCAGCGGCAAATCGAAACATTCCGCCGCCAGCTTGAATTGGCGCAAAGATTGCAAAGGCCGGTGATTGTGCATAATGTCAAAGCCACGGCCGCGATTGCCGATGCGGCAAAGCGCACCGGTTTTACCCAAGGCGGCATAGTGCATGCGTTTTCCGGCAGCGTGGAAGAGGCGCGGATTTTGCTGCATTGCGGCTTTAAAATCGGCATAGGCTCGCTTTTATTGAATCCGAAGGCGAAAAAAGTGCGGCAGGTGGTGGCGAAACTGGCTTGGCACGATATGGTGTTGGAAACCGACAGCCCGTTTATGTTGCACAACGAAACCAACACGCCCGCCAATGTGCGGCGGATTGCGGAAATTGCGGCAGAATTAAGCGGGGTCGATTTGGCAGAAACTGCTTGTAAAACTGAAGAAAATATTTCAAAATTGCTTAAACAAACGGCTAGGCCTACCGACTTAAAATAATCATGCTGTTTTATATTGCACCTTTCGCGACACGAACGAGGATTCGTGCCATACAAAGCCCATGTTTACAACCATTGCGTGTGGCTGAATGCACAATGCTATGGTGAGCCTTACGAAGAAATGCGGCGCGAGACACAAAATGCCTTGGGCGATGCGCCGGTCGGTGCCCAACAGTTAAAGTAGTGAAAAGCCGGTGAATCTGACGGTTGATGCGTTGAAATTGCAAGTAAAGCACGGTCGGCACAGTAAGGTGATGGCGAAAATGACCCGCCGCCTGACCAATATGCAAATCAGCCGCGACAAATTCACCACCGAAATTGAAAGCGAAGGCAATGCATTTCAAGCCGGCTTCAGCCACCGCGAGAGCTTGGAGCAGAATCAAGCCTTAAACCAAGCTGTGCCAAACAATCTCAGCACTTTTGTGCAGCAATTGCAGACGCAGTGCATATTATCTTTTTGAATTTACGTTAAAACACTTTATAATAACGCCCATTCATGCCGTCTGAACCGCCGTTTCAGACGGCCTTTGTCTTGGAAAAAATATGAAACCGTCTATTTTAGAAAAATTACAACAACTTAGCGAACGTTTGGAAGAAGTCACCCATCTGCTCGGCCAGCCCGAAGCCACCGAAGATATGGACAACTACCGCAAGCTGACGCGCGAACACGCCGAAATCACGCCGGTGGCGGAAGTGTTCCAAAGCTACCGCATGGCGCAGAGCGATTTGGCCGACGCCGAAGAAATGCTGCAAGACCCTGAAATGAAAGAATTTGCTGCCGAAGAAATCGAAGCGGCAAAAGCCAAAATCGACACCTTGGATACCGAGTTGCAAAAACTGCTGCTGCCCAAAGATGCCGACGACGATAAAAACATTTTTATCGAAGTACGGGCGGGGACGGGCGGCGACGAAGCGGCGCTGTTTGCCGGCGATTTGCTGCGGATGTACAGCCGCTATGCCGAACGCAACCGCTGGCAGGTCGAAATCGTGTCCGCCAACGAAAGCGAATTGGGCGGTTATAAAGAAGTGATTGCCCGCATTGTCGGCTTGGGCGCATACAGCCGTCTGAAATTCGAGTCCGGCGGCCACCGTGTGCAGCGGGTTCCCGCCACCGAAAGCCAAGGACGGATTCACACTTCAGCGTGTACCGTTGCCGTGATGCCCGAAGCCGATGAGTTGGAAGATATTCAAATCAACCCCGCCGATTTGCGGATTGATACCTTCCGAGCATCCGGTGCCGGCGGCCAGCACATCAACAAAACCGATTCGGCGGTACGCATTACCCACCTGCCGACCGGCACGGTTGTCGAATGTCAGGACGGCCGCAGCCAGCACGCCAATAAAGCGCAGGCGATGAAAGTGTTGGCGGCACGTTTGAACGATGCGCAAAAACGGGAAGCGCAAGCCAAAGAAGCCGCCGAACGCAAATCCTTAATCGGCAGCGGCGACCGCAGCGAACGCATCCGCACCTACAACTACCCGCAAGGCCGGGTAACCGACCACCGTATCAATCTGACCCTGCACAAACTCGATTTCATCATGGACGGCGATTTGGACGAATTGACCAATGCGCTGATTGCCGAGCATCAAGCCGAATTGTTGGCGGCGATGGGCGATTAACAAACTGTTTTATTTTTTAATGATGCTGTAAACGGCCATTGCTGCTGCCGCAATGAGCAGATAAACCCAATTAATGCCGAAGCCGTATTTCTCTGCAGGAAAAGAATCCTTGAGTTTGAACAACCTACCGAAGAAGAAGCAGAGTAAAAAAATGCATACAAAAAATAAAGCAAGGTCATGACGCATAAGTTGATGCTCCATATATCGTCAAAAGTTTTGTAACTGTTTAAAGGGATTAAAGAAAGGAAGGAAGGTTTTCTCTCAAACTTACCAGATTAAACCTTCCCATTCTTTAGTTAATGTTATCAATTATTATCTGGTAAGAAAACCTTGAGCCATTCCACCTACCGTAGCGAGACCTACCAAATCAACTGCCGCAGTAATTCCCATCGGCCCGCCTATTGCGCCTCCTGCTGCACCTAAAGTTGTGGCGTAACCTGCATCCCGCCAGTTGAACTTCCTTCCGCTTGCAGCAACATTTCCGGCATAAGCTCTGTAACCGGCAATGCCTCCGGCAATCGCTCCCGGAATAGCAAAGCCTCCATTGACAGCCGATAATTCACGGTTATTTATTTCACGCATGACATACTTCTCTGATTAATTAAGACAAAAATATCTGTACAAGAAAAAGATGTATATTGTTGCGACAAAAAAATAAAAATAGTTCAAAATAGTAATAACTATCATTTAATTATTTTAACTTAGTGCTAATATAAATATTCAAATATAATATTGATTATTCATGGCTGATTGACCTGCATAAAATAAAAGTAAATTTATCTGCATAGTTTATTCAGACGGCCTTATTCCACTTATATTTATTTGTAAATGATAGATACCTCCTATTTTTCTCTGATTTCAAACAAAGTTAAGCCGATTTACCCTCAAATTCCGTTGTAATCGGTGCAAACCGCTGCGCCGAAGTGATAAAATAAGCGCGAATTTATCTTTTTTATCCCCCACGAAAAGGAACAAACATGTCAAACGTATTGGTTGTACCCGTTTCCGCCCGCATCGACAGCTGGGCGACCACTCAGGCTTTGGCGGCTGCATTGCCGAATGGCCAAGCCCTGCGCGCACTGGATGAAAACGGCTTTGGCGAAAAGCTGTTGGCACAAGGCAAAAGCGATGACTGGTTAGACGCGCTGGTCGGCAAAATCAGCGAAATAAACGCGGAAAACGTGGTTATTAAAGGCATTCGTCCAAACGCGGATAAAGTATTCTTGGCCACCAAAAACTTTGAATTGGCCTTGTCGTTGGATGCGGCAGTGGTGTTTGCTGTGGGCGCATGCGACGAAGAAAACGAATTGTGCGAAACCGATGTTGACGACATCGTGCAAAAATTGAATCTGGCCAAACAATCTTACATCACCGCACCGGGCGTATTGGCCGGCTTCGTGTTGGACAATGCAGCACCGGGTGTGGGTAAAGCTGCTGCCGAACAAACCGGTTTGACCTTCTTTGGTTCAACCGAGCAATTGGGCGATGTGAACGAATTGGCCAACCGCGGCGGCAACCGCTTATCGCCATCACAATTCCGCGTGAACATGATGGACACCGCCCGCAAAGCCGGCAAACGCATTGTATTGCCGGAAGGTGCCGAGCCCCGCACCGTGCAAGCTGCGGCGGTTTGTCATGAAAAAGGCATTGCCCGCTGCGTATTGCTGGCACCGCGTGCCGAAGTGGAAGCCGTGGCTAAAGAGCGCCACATCAACCTGCCGGATTCTTTGGAAATCATTGATCCTGCCGATTTGATCGAGCAATACGTTGCGCCGATGTGCGAGTTGCGTAAGAGCAAAGGCCTGACCGAAGAGCAGGCACGCGAGCAGCTGCAAGATACTGTGGTGTTGGGTACCATGATGATGGCGCAAAACGATGTAGACGGCTTGGTTTCCGGTGCAGTTCACACCACCGCCAACACCATCCGTCCCGCTTTGCAATTGATTAAAACCGCACCGGGCGCGAGCTTGGTATCAAGTATTTTCTTCATGTTGCTGCCAAACCAAGTCTTGGTTTACGGCGACTGCGCGGTGAACCCGAACCCGACGCCTGAACAATTGGCCGACATCGCGATTCAGTCTGCCGATTCTGCCAAAGCCTTCGGTATCGAGCCGAAAGTGGCGATGATTTCTTACTCAACCGGCACTTCCGGTGCCGGCCCTGATGTTGAAGCCGTGGCACAAGCCACTCAAATCGCGCAGCAAAAACGCCCCGATTTGGCGATTGACGGCCCGTTGCAATACGATGCCGCCACCGTGCCGAGCGTAGCCAAATCTAAAGCGCCGAACAGCGCGGTTGCCGGTCAGGCGACTGTGTTGGTGTTCCCGGATTTGAACACCGGCAACTGTACCTACAAAGCCGTTCAACGTAACGCCAACGTCTTGAGCGTCGGCCCAATGCTGCAAGGTTTGCGCAAGCCGGTGAACGACTTGTCGCGCGGCGCATTGGTAGATGACATCGTGTACACCATCGCGCTGACTGCTATCCAAGCGGCGCAAATGGAAGCCTGATCGCTTGAAGTACCGATGATAAACTCAATCACGGCCGTCTGAATGGTTTCAGACGGCTTTTTGTCGGAGACAATTGATTTTATCCGCATGCGTTCAACGCAATCTATCCCAACCGCCGACCGAATTTTCTGTGTAATCCTTGTGGATAAATCAGATAATTGCTTGAAGAAAAAAGAGCAAATTATATTGCTTAAAGAATAAGCAATAGGTCGCGGCCTCTGTAAAATCCCTATCTTCGGTACATTTCTTCGTTATGCGCTGCTCGCAAGCTTGCCTATCTTTGCGGCATGTCTGCATTTTCTGTGCTGCTCTAACTTTGAACCGTACTCAAATCTAGGGTTTTGCAAAGGCCTCGGATTGTCCGGAACCCGAAGCCGTGTTTTCAGACGGCCTATTGGGTTATAATCCGAGCCTAACCCCTACACAGAGCCAAAAAAGAATGAGCGCTTACCAACAGCAGTTAAACGGCAAAATCCGCTACTTAACAGAATTATTCCAAGGATTCGATTTTCCCGAAATCCAAGTATTTGAATCGCCTGAACAACATTACCGTATGCGCGCGGAATTTCGAGTGTGGCACGAAGGCGACGAGATTTTTTACGCCATGTTCGAGCGTGGGCAGAAGGCCGGCGGCGCGAGCTTGGTGCGCTGCGACCAGTTTGATGCCGCCGATACCGCCATCAATGCATTAATGCCGCGCCTGATTGCCGCAGTCACAGAACAACCGATTTTGAAAAACCGTTGGTACGCGGTAGAATTTTTGGCCACGCTTAGTGGTGAAATGTTGGTCACCATGATTTACCACAAAAAGCTCGATGCCGATTGGGAAGCCGCCGCGCATGCCTTGCAAGAGCAATTGGGCGTGTGGATTATCGGTCGCAGCCGCGGGCAAAAGTTGGTGTTGGCACAAGATTTCGTTACTGAAACTTTGCGCGTCGGCCGGCAGGATTTCCATTACCGCCAAATCGAAGGCAGCTTCACCCAGCCCAACGCGCGTGTGTGCGAGAAAATGCTGGCATGGGCATGTGAGTCGGCAGAAGGCTTGGGCGGCGATATGCTCGAGCTTTATTGCGGCAACGGTAATTTCACCCTGCCTTTGTCCAAGCAATTCCAACGCGTATTGGCTACCGAAGTATCAAAAGCATCGGTCAACGCCGCGCTGTGGAACATTGAAGCCAACCAAAGTGATAACGTTAAAATCGTTCGGTTGTCAGCCGAAGAATTTACCGAAGCCTACACCCGAAACCGCGAATTCCGCCGCCTGCAAGAGCAGGGCGTGGTGTTGGCCGATTATCGGTTTTCCACCATCTTCGTCGATCCGCCCCGCGCCGGCATTGATGACGAAACGCTGAAGCTCGTGGCGCAATTCGACAACGTAATTTACATTTCCTGCAATCCCGAAACTTTACGCAGTAATCTCGAGATACTTGCCCGAACACACAGCATCGAACGCGCGGCATTGTTCGACCAATTCCCGTTTACGCACCATATTGAAAGTGGTGTGTTGTTGAAACGGAAATAAAGACCAAAAGCGCAGTCAGCACGCTTGCGCTTGGGATTTTGTGAAGAAGTCATAAATAATGCCGTCTGAAAGTTGGAAATTTCAGACGGCATTTAAATTTAATAAATTAATTGCTTAACACATCTACGCCTTTAGGCGGGGTGAATTTAAATGCGTTGCGCGACAAGTTGGGTTTGGTGTTCAAACTGCTGAAATTAATTGCCGTTTCATTACCAAAGCTGTCTTTCAACTGCATGGCGGCCAAGGTGTCGCCTTTGAAACCGATACGGATGTATTGATAGCCGGCGTTGTTTTTCTTCGGAGTGGCCAAAGCGTAATCAATGCCGTTGGCCGAGCCGTCTTCTTTCAACGTGTAGCTGCTGTCGAGCGCGGTTTTGTTGGACAAAATCGCGGCAGGGCTGTCACCGATGGCTTGGTTTTGTGATGATTTGGTTACTTGGGCCAAGTCGACATCGTAAAGCCAGATGGTTTTGCCGTCGCCGACGATGGTTTGTTTGTAAGGCTTGGTGTATTCCCATTTAAACAGACCCGGGCGCAGGATTTGGAAGGTGCCGTAGGTGGTTTGGGTTTTCTTTTTGCTTTTGACGGTTTGGCTGAAGTTGCCGCTGATGCCGTCTGAATCGCTGTTGAATTTTTTCAGGGCATCCACTGCGCCTGCTTGAGCCAAGCCGACGGCTGCGCCCATGCCGACAGCTGCAATCCATTTCAAAAGGGTTTGTTGTTTCATACCGCGTTTCCTTTGTTTAGGGATAGATGGCTTAAGTATAGGCGTAATTTCGCGGCTTACAAGTGGGCGGTATGCGCATTTAATTTTTGTAAAGGTGTGGATTTGGGTTTAGGAAATTGAATCTTGGTTGTTTTTATGCGGGTAAGCGGATATTTTTTCACATTTTTTTAACTGCAAAAATGGCGTATTTTGTCGATTTATCGGCAACTTTACTGAATCTTAAGATTGATAATTTGTTGCAAACACGCGAATTTCATCTGTAGTTTGTCATGTTTTGACGGTAGAAATTAGCCAAATAAAAAGCGCTGTATTAAGATGATTGCATGAGTTGCTGCTCTCATTTAGGCATGGCGGCAGCTTATTTTGCCAATGATATGGAGCGTTGAATATGAAAAATACGAAACTTTTGGCCGCTTTGGCTGCAATCGGTGTTTCCTTTGTTTCTCTGGAAGCGCAAGCAGGCATGGTCACTGATGCCCACGGCAACCAAGGCTATGACACGGCGGCCGAATGTGATGCCGCTGTTTTGAACGGCACGGCTAAATTCTATGAATCTTTCACGCACAAACCGGCTTTGAAACGCGCCGGCGAAGCGTCTGTACGCACGGCGGCTTTGAAAGATTTGGGCCCGCAATACCGCTTGGGTGCGTGTGATTTGGGCGTGGGCCGCAAATTGGGTCGCGACGGCGTATCGAAAGTCCTGCAAGGTAAATATGTGCCTTACAGCCCGGATATGGCGGTGAACGTGTATTTGGATGCCGCAGGCAAGCCGGTTCGCGCTTCGATGAAACAATGTGACAACTGGTTCTCCGGCAATGCGCCTCGTCCGGTAGCGATTCCCGCTCCTAAACCGGCTCCGGTTGTTGCCGCACCGGTAGTGGCTGCGCCTGTGGTTGCCGCAACGCAATCAAGCGGTGTGCGCCCTTATGTATTCGGCAGCGTTGGCGCCTTGCGTGACGGTGTTTCAACCAGCGAAGCAGACTACAATTTTGACGACCGTGATACTGCCGCCGCCGGCCAAATCGGTGTAGGCGCACAATTTAATGATGTATTGGGCGCGGAAGTTTACTACCAAGGCGGCGACAAACACAAATATGAATCTATTGATGGCCTCGACAGCGTGAAAGTGCGTAACCACACTGCTGCTGCGCGTCTGACTGCCGGTGCCAATGTCACCGATAAAGCACGCTTGTTTGCCAAAGCCGGTGTGGCCGGTGTGCAGCAACGTGCCGAAGGCGATAAAGAAACCAAAGCCCGCGCAACCGCCGGTGTGGGCGCAACTTACGACCTGACCGACAACTGGGCAGTTCGTGCCGACTACGATCACTACTTCAAACGCAACGGTAATGATGGTGTGAAATGGAAAGGTGCCGACTACTTGGGTATCGGTGCACAATACAAATTCTAATCGCTTGCGGTGAAAACCAACCGGCTCTGCAAAGAGCCGGTTTTTATATATGTTTTCAGACGGCATATGTGATGAAGGCCGTCTGAACACGGGCATCGCGTTATATAATAAGGCATCAATCGTTTTGAGAAACATTATGCCTTACAGCCCTTATGCCTTGCTCGAACGTGCTTTGCTATCCGATGATCCCGATGAGAAAAGCACGTTGGCCAATCAATTGTTTGCCAAGATTCAGCATATCGAATTAATCGATGACGGCACGCATCCGCCTTTGGATTTTCGCTTTGCCGGCCGGCCGCAAAAGCCGGATTTGGTGCCGGCTTCAGCAGTGAAACCGCGCAAAATGGCCACGCCGCAAGGCTATGGCGCGTTGTTGCACGCGATTACGCATATTGAATTTAATGCCATCAATCTGGCCTTGGACGCGGCTTACCGTTTCCGCCTGATGCCGCCGCAGTTTACCCGCGATTGGATTCAGGTGGCGAAAGAAGAAGTTTATCATTTCAATCTGATGCGCGGGCGTTTACGCCATTATGGTTTTGATTACGGCGATTTTGAAGCGCACAATCATTTGTGGGACATGGCTTATAAAACCGCTTACGATCCGTTGCTGCGCATGGCGTTGGTACCGCGGGTGTTGGAAGCGCGCGGATTGGATGTCACGCCGGGTATCCGTGCCAAGGTGGAACAGCGCGGAGATGTAGAAACGTGTGCGGTGTTGGACATTATTTATCGCGATGAAGTCGGCCATGTGCAATTCGGTAATCATTGGTATCGGTATTTGTGCCGTGAGCGCGGTTTGGAGCCGATTGCCTTATTCCGCCGGTTGATTGCACGTTACGATATGTTTGTTTTCCGCGGTTATGTGAATATCGAAGCGCGGGAAAAAGCGGGCTTTAGTGCGTTTGAACTGGCCATGCTGGAAGATTTTGAGCAGAGCTTGAAAGAAGGAAAGGCCGTCTGAAAAGCAGGTTTGCCCGTTTTTAAAACGGATGCGGATATGCGCAGGGCGAACATCATTAAAATCTGTTAAAATATGCCGTCTGAGGTTTACATCTGTTCGGACGGCCTGTTAAACAAGGAAGATTCATGACCCAAGCCGTATTATTCGACTTAGACGGCACGCTTGCCGACACCGCGCTGGATTTGGGCGGCGCATTGAATTTCGTATTGCGTGCCAATGGTTTGGCCGAAAAAACAATGGATGAAATCCGTCCGTTCGCCAGCCACGGTGCAAATGGTTTGCTGAAAATGGGCGTAGGTATAACGCCTGATCATGCCGACCATCCGCAATGGCGGCAGGCTTTTCTCGAACGCTATGATGAATGTTACGCCGATGAAACCGTGTTGTTTGAAGGCGTAAACGATTTATTGCGCGAACTCGGCCAACGCGGATTGGCATGGGGCATCATCACCAACAAGCCGGCGCAGTTTACCGATAAGCTGGTGCCGAAGCTCGGCTTTGCCGTGTCGCCTGCGGTGGTGGTGAGCGGGGATACCTGCGGTGTTGCCAAACCGAATGTGAAACCGATGTTGCACGCCTGCGAACAAATCGGCGTGAAGCCGGAAGATTGCGTGTATTTGGGCGATGCCGAACGCGATATGCTGGCAGCCAAAAATGCCGGTATGAAAGCGGTGTTGGCGAATTGGGGCTACATCGCGGAAACCGACGACACGGAAGCCTGGTTGCAAGACGCGCGCATTGATACGCCGATGGATTTATTGGCAATTTTGTAAACAAACCAATGCCGTCTGAAACGTTCAGACGGCCTTCGGCATAAATTAAACCATAACACAAAGTATATAAAATGGATGTTATTTTAATCATAGGGTTGATTGTATTACTGATTGTGGCCTTAGCCGTGATATTGGGCTGGGCGGAGCAGCGCAAGAAAAATCAGCTTGAGGCCGAGAAGCGGATTGAACAGGAAAAAGCTTTATCGCGTCAGGCTGCGAAAGAAAAAATGCAGGTGGCGGTGGTGGCCAATCACGGCGATGAGCCGTTGGAGGAAGACCAAACCGATATTTCCGACAATGATTTAAATAAAATCAAAGCTGCCTACGCCAAATTTGAAAAAGACGTGTTGGGATGGGAAGCCAAGCTGCAAGTGAAATCGGAATTTTCCGCCGACGAAGAAGCCTTGATTCGCAAAGAGCAGCTCAAATACCGCATGTATTTTGAAGAAGCATTTTATGAAAAACACGGCAATTCAGTCGCATCGCAAGAGTGGCGCCAATGGACGGATGCTTTCAGCGAATTGCTTGAACGTCATGCACGCCTGATTGCGGAAGAAGAGTTGCCGAGCGAAGATGATGAAGAGGACGATGAAGAGGTAGAAGCTGTTGAGACTCAAGCATCCAATCAAATGCCGTCTGAAACAGCATCGCAAAAGATGCCGTCTGAAAACCATCAGGCAGCTGAAGCAAATGAAGGGGTAGAAGCAGAATCGTTGCCTGCTGCCGGTCAAAATGTAGTTGAAGCCGAAGCCGTTGCCGCAATAGAGGATAATGAGTCAGCAGCCGCACTGCGTTCCGCCGCGTTTCCGGCCGGTTTTACCGCCGCCGTTGCCCCGCGTGCCGAAGTCGATGAAGACGAACTCAAAGGCCGCGAGCGCGAATTGTGGGAATATGCCAACCGCCGCAATTTGTCTAAGCGCGAAGCAGGTGACCGCTATGAGCGCTATCTCGGCTATCTTTACGAACGAGCGGGCTGGCGCGTGGAGTATTACGGCTTAACAGAAGGCGTGGCCAATTCCAACCGCGGCATTGATTTGATTTGTGAAAAAGACGGCATCACCCATTTTGTGCAAACCAAATATTGGAGTGATGGCGTGGTGGCGAAAACCAATGTCAATAATGTCATCGACCGCATCGTGAAAAACATGCAGGGCATTATCGATAAACGCGCCATTCGCGGCGATGTGCAGGCTGTATTGGCGGCCAAGCCGAAATTATCCGAGCAGGTGGCGGCTTATGCACAAGAACAGGGCGTATTGCTGCTGGACGATTTGGCGGTACAGCCGTATCCGCTGATAAAATGTCACACCGGCAAACGCGGCAGTAAAAAATATTTCCTGCCTTATTTGGCGGATAAAAATCCGGCCAAATACGAAGAAATCCGCCAAGGTGCGTGGGAACCGTATGATTTGGTGCGCATGGATACGGCCAATGGTGATGTGTATGTCCATACCATCGAAGAAGCCGAAACCTTGGGTTATAAATACAGCAACCGCGCTTAAATATCAAAAGCACACTGATTCGAAGTGTGCTTTTTTTGTGAAAAAACATTGCGGCAAAAAGATTGTAGTTTGTCTGCATAAAGCTAAATCCGGTTTTCAGACGGCCTGAAAAGGCGTAAAATTTCAAGGGTTACTGTTTTACATTCTCATTTTTTATGGCGGGTCAAATTTGAATCGAAGCCGGGCAGATGTGTGCCGTTACTTTATCCAAAATAATCCGCGATATTCTTCAAATCAAAGCGAGCAAACATATGTTTTTTGATACCATTCAAGCCGCGCCGGCCGACCCGATTTTGGGTTTGGGCGAAGCATTTAAAATTGAAACCCGTCCTGAAAAAGTCAATCTCGGCATCGGCGTGTATAAAAACGCCCAAGGCGAAACCCCGATTGTCAAAGCGGTGAAAGAAGCGGAAAAACGCTTGCTGGACACCGAAACCAGCAAAAACTACCTGACCATCGACGGCGTGGCCGAATACAATGCGCAAACGCAGATTTTGTTGTTTGGTGCAGATCACGAAATCATTGCCAACCGCCGCGCCAAAACCGCGCAAAGCTTGGGCGGCACAGGGGCGCTGCGCGTGGCCGCCGAATTGGCCAAACGTCAGTTGGACGTAAAAAACGTTTGGATTTCCAACCCGACTTGGCCGAACCACAATGCCATTTTCAAAGCCGTCGGCATCGAAGTGCACGATTACCGCTATTACAACGCCGCCGAACACAAGCTGGATTGGGACGGTTTGATTGAAGACTTGAGCCAAGCTGAAAAAGGCGATGTGGTGTTGCTGCACGGCTGCTGCCACAACCCGACCGGTATCGACCCGACTCCTGAGCAATGGGATAAACTGGCGCAAATGTCGGTTGAAAAAGGCTGGTTGCCGCTGTTTGATTTTGCTTACCAAGGCTTTGGCAACGGTTTGGAAGAGGATGCCTACGGTTTGCGCAGCTTCTTGAAATGCAATAAAGAATTGCTGATTGCCAGTTCGTATTCGAAAAACTTCGGTATGTACAGTGAGCGTGTGGGTGCGTTCACCGTGGTGGCGGAAAACGAAGACACCGCCAACCGTGTACACAGCCAAGTCAAAACCATCATCCGAACCTTGTATTCAAATCCCGCTTCGCACGGTGCCAATACCATCGCGCTGGTGTTGAAAGATGCCGGATTGAAAGCGCAATGGATTGCCGAACTCGACGAAATGCGTGGCCGTATCAAAGCTATGCGCGAAAAATTTGTTGAATTGTTAAAAGCCAAAGGTGCGACACAAAATTTTGATTTTATTATCGAACAAAACGGTATGTTCTCATTCAGCGGTTTAACGCCTGAGCAAGTTGACCGTTTGAAAAATGAATTTGCCGTCTATATCGTGCGTTCAGGCCGCATCAACGTGGCCGGCATGACCGATGACAATATCGATTATTTGTGCGAAAGCATTGTGAAAGTGCTGTAAGTATTCTCAATGCCATCAAGGCCGTCTGAAACGAAATGTTTCAGACGGCCTTTTCAGTGTTTTAAATTTACGCTGCGACCACCCCTTGCATTCCCCGCAAAATTACTGCGTAGCGTAATAATTTGCCAATCAATAAAATCACGGCACATTTGAGCAGATTCAATCTCAGCCAACCGGCGGCAACCGGTAGGGCATCGCCGATAACCGGCACCCAAGCCAGCAAGAGCGTCCATGTGCCGTAGCGTTCAAACCGGCGGATGACTTTTTCAGACGGCCTTTTTTTATCAGGCAATAACCGTCCCATGCCGTATGAAACCATGCTGCCCAATCCATTAAATAAACCTGCACACAACCAAGCACCCCAAGCATGGCAAGGAAATTGGTGTACAAATACGGCAAACACGGCTTCGGATGTGCCGGGCAGAATGGTGGCGGAAGTGAAGGCAGAAAAAGCCAAGGCTATGTAAGCGTAGAGTAAAGACATATTGAAATTATTCTGTAGGAATATAACGGTATAAATCGATTATAAGCAGTTCAAACAACAATATTATTTGATTTGCCACAATTTTATGTCAATTCTGACAAAAGTGCAGAAATAATGGTTTGCAAAATAATAAAATAGCAGTATGATTCCGTCTAAATTAACGTAAGTTAACTTTATTAATTTAATTTGATTACAAATAAGACGAAAGGCACCTCATGTCTGCGCAAACTCATAAAGGCAATACTCCGGCCTTAACGGTATTGGGTTCTCTGTTCTTCATGCTGGGTTTCATCACCTGCATGAATGATATTTTGATTCCCCATTTGAAAGAAATTTTCAACCTGACTTATGTGCAGGCGATGTTGATTCAATTCTGTTTCTTCAGCGCGTATGCCATTATGTCGATTCCAATGGGCTATTTTGTCGAAAAATTCGGCTATAAAACCGGTGTAATTGGTGGTTTCGTGGTGGCTGCGGTTGGTTGTTTGCTGTTTTATCCGGCTGCCGGCAGCCACTCTTATGCTGTATTTTTAGGCGCATTGTTTATTTTGGCCAGCGGTATCGTTTTGCTGCAAGTGGCGGGTAATCCTTATGTCACCTTGTTGGCGCCAAAAGGCAAAGAATCAACCACTTTGACCCTGATTCAGGCGTTTAATTCATTGGCGACCATGATTGCGCCGCCGTTGGGGGCGATGTTGATTTTTATGGACGCGACTGCTTCTGAAGCCGAGCGCATTTCTTCTGTGCAAACCCCTTACTTGGGTTTGGCCGGCTTTATGTTGCTGTTGGCTGTGGCCGTGGCCATGATTAAGTTGCCGGATGCGCGCAAAATTGCCCAAGAAGAAACCGAAGCCAATCATGACGGCAAAACCAGTGTATGGCAATACAGACACATGGTGCTTGGTGCGGCCGGTATTTTCTGCTATGTAGGCGCAGAAGTGGCCATTGGCTCGATGATGATTAACGCTTTGGAAGCCTTGGCCGGCTTGAACCACAGTACCGGTGCGGCATATTTGTCGATTTACTGGGGTGGTGCAATGGTGGGTCGTTTCGTAGGATCGGCTTTGATGAACAAAATCGCACCGAACAAATATCTGGCCTTTAATGCAACTGTGGCAATTGCACTGATTATTATCGCGATTCTGGCCGGCGGTGGTGCGGTAACCATGTGGGCATTGTTGCTGATCGGTTTCTTTAACTCGATTATGTTCCCGACCATCTTCTCTTTGGCAACCAAAGGTTTGGGCAAATTCACCGGCACCGCTTCCGGCGTGATTTGTACCGCGATTGTGGGCGGTGCGATTGTACCGGTGGTACAAGGTTGGGCGGCCGATACTTACGGCTTGCTGCCTTCTTACATCGTATCGGCAATCTGTTATGTGTACATCGTCTTCTTTGCGGTAAAAGGCTACAAAGCCGACGAAGCGTAAACTGCTTGGCTTTTAAAAGGCCGTCTGAAATTCAGACGGCCTTTTTGTTTATTGGGCAATCATTAAATAAATGATGAAGTTTTGATGAAAACATGCGGCTGGTGTAAAAATTTGTTTGTGAAATGACGTAAACCCGATAAAATGCCGGATGTCTCAAAGATAGGAAACAGAATATGTCCGGTTTTAAATCACTGCTCGACATGCCGCGTTTAGAAGCGGTGGCGGTGGCAGTTTTACTGGTTGCCATGATGGGTTATACCATTATTTCACTTGGCTGGCTGCCGCATATGTCGATTATCAGCGCGATTATTGCCCTGATTTTGTATGGTCTATGTCGCGGTTTGGAATACAACGACATGCAAAACGGCATGATTCAAGCCATCAACCAAGGTATGGGCGCGGTGTATCTGTTTTTCTTTATTGGGCTGATGGTAAGCGCGCTGATGATGAGCGGAGCGATTCCGACGCTGATGTATCACGGTTTCGGCTTGATTTCACCGACTTACTTTTATTTCTCGGCGTTTGCCTTGTGTTCCGTGGTCGGCGTGGCGGTGGGCAGCAGTTTTACCACTTGTGCTACGGTCGGCGTGGCCTTTATGGGCATTGCCACGGCATTTGAAGCCAATCTGGCAATGACCGCCGGTGCTGTTGTGTCGGGTGCGTTTTTCGGCGATAAAATGTCACCTTTATCGGACACGACCGGTATTGCCGCCTCGATTGTCGGCATTGATTTGTTTGAACACATCAAAAACATGATGTATACCACCGTTCCGGCGTGGCTGATTAGCGCGGCCTTGATGTTGTGGGTATTGCCGAGGGTGGCAATTGATGATTTGAATAATATCGAAAATTTCCGCAATGCCTTGGAAGCTACGGGCTTGGTGCATTTGGATTCACTGATTCCGTTTATATTGCTGGCGGTATTGGCCATGATGCGCGTGAACGCAGTGGTGTCGATGATTTTCTGTACCATCGCTGCTTTGGTGGTGACGTATTTCCACAGCAGCCCTGATTTGCAGCAATTGGGTGCATGGTTCTTCGGCGGCTACAAGCTGGAAGGCGAACAATTCAAAGACATTACCCGCCTGATTTCGCGCGGCGGCCTGGAAAGCATGTTCTTCACGCAAACCATCGTGATTTTAGGCATGAGTTTGGGCGGCTTGCTGTTCGCCTTGGGTGTAATTCCGGCCTTGCTCGATATCATCCGAAATTTCCTGACCAACATCAGCCGCGCCACCTTCAGCGTGGCCGCCACGTCTTTAGGGGTGAATATTTTGATTGGCGAACAATATTTGAGTATTCTGCTCGCCGGTGAAACCTTCAAACCGGTGTATGACAAACTCGGCCTGCCTCAGCGCAATTTATCGCGCACGCTGGAAGACGCGGGCACAGTGATTAATCCTTTGGTGCCTTGGAGCGTGTGCGGCGTGTTCATCAGCCAGACTTTGAGTGTGCCGGTATGGGAATACCTGCCGTTTGCCTTCTTCTGTTATTTAAGCCTGATTTTGACGCTGGTTTTCGGTTGGACGGGTTTGACGCTGACTAAAAAATAATTTTACGACAAAGGCCGTCTGAAAATTAAACAAGCATTTTCAGACGGCCTTTTTCTTGAAAAGAACCCACTATGCAACCCGGTTTGGATGTCATTATCCCTTGTTAAAGTGGATTTACTATATTGGGTTGTAAAATCTGCGCCTTAGTCTGTTGGGGTTTAGTCCGGCTTTTGCGGTGCAGGTCATTTCAGACGGCCTTTTCTTTCTTTGCTATAATCGCGGTTCTCCAACCGAATACTTTTTCTCATTATGCCAAACGTTCTTGTGCTTCAACACCCCGATTTCTCACGCTGCGATTTAAGTGCATTGCACAGTCTCAATCTGGCCGGGCCGCAACACACACCGCACAGCCTGCGTTTTGCCGTAGCCGAAGATTTTACCCTGCCTGCTGCCGTTAAAACCGAGCTTGACCGCCAAGAAATCGATGCCGCGGTATTGCCCGATATGGCATTTGGTGATTTGGGGCTGATTGTCAGCGATATGGATTCCACATTGATTAACATCGAATGTATTGACGAAATTGCCGCCGGTGCCGGTTTGAAAGAACAAGTGGCCAAAATCACCGAGCGCGCGATGCGCGGCGAGCTGGATTTCGAACAATCCTTGCGCAGCCGCGTGGCGCTGCTCAAAGGCTTGGACGAACAGTTTTTACATGATGTATATGCAAACGTGTTGCAGCTGTCACCGGGGGGGGAATATTTATTGGCACAATGCAAAAAACATGATGTGAAATTCCTGCTGGTTTCCGGCGGCTTTACCTTCTTCACCGAACGCCTGCAACACCGATTCGGCCTTGAGTACCAGTTTGCCAATGTTTTAGAAATCATCGATGGCAGGCTCACCGGCCAAGTATTGGGCGATGTAATAGATGCACAAAGGAAACAAGCGTTGTTACAAGAGTACCGCGACAAACTCGGCTTAACTGCCGGACAAACCTTAGCTATGGGTGATGGCGCCAACGACATTCCTATGCTGGAAGCCGCCGGTATCGGTGTAGCCTATCGTGCCAAACCGAAAGCACAAGTCCATGCCGATGCCTGCATTAATTTTGGCGGATTAGAGCGTATTCGTGGATGGTTCCGCTAATCAGATTACCAAGTAAAAGGCCGTCTGAAACATCTGTTTCAGACGGCCTTTGATTGGGATTATAAAATATCGAGTGAATTTAAGGTGTTGATGGTATAAGTGTCGTCTAAAGCATCGTATGAATAAGCCTTGGCTTCACCTAATTTCGCTTGGTCGTAAGCGGTGAAAAGGGCATTGACCTTAAATGTATTTTTATCGATGTCGAAAATAGTGGTCAATTCTTTTTCTATTGCGTCGGCCGCTTCCTTGGTATCGTTGAACGATTTTAGCTGTTTGGCATTTAAGTTGGAGTAAACATCCATCGCTTTGCCATTATGGGTATTATCAATGGCTACATAAGATGCATTTTTGTGTTGCAGCCAATCTGCCGTCAGTTTAATGCGCGGGCCGGTTACCAATTCGTTGTCGCTGATGGTTACGCTGGCGCTTTCTTTATTGCTGGTGCCGATAAAGCTGATGATGGATTTGTCTAAAATACCTTTTAAAGCAAAGTTGTTGTCGGTAACGGCGTATGTTTTGGCATTACCAATCAATTGAACACCTTCGACTACGCCGTTGGTTTTATTGATGGTGATGTCGTTATCACTGACTGTCACGCTGCCGCGCAAAGTATCGGAAGCATTTTTCTCTTCAACGTAGATGGGTACCGTGCCTTTCACGATTTCACCGATATTGGCGGTATTGCCCGAGATATTAATCGTGCCGGAACCGGCACCGTTTTTACCATTTAGTGAAGTGTCGTTAATCGCGGCAATCAGATACTTGCTGCTGGTTCCTTCGATGGTGTTGTCAGTGATGTTGACGGTGTAATTGATGGAATGTTCATGATTGCGAAATTCAATACCATAAGTATGTAGGGCATCACGATAAACAGCCAACCCGTTGATTTTGTTGCCGCTGATTTCATAATTGGCGTTGTTTTCGGTATGTAAATCCCGGCGTTGGGTATTGGTTTGAAGCTGAATGCCGGCATAACCATGATAATACTGGCCTAAATCATCATCATGATAAAGGCGGAAGCTTGGATCTTGGATGACGGTGTTGTCTTTAATCACCACCTTATCCATGGCGTATTGGCGGTTATAAACGCCGATACCGTATAAGCGGTCACCATTGGATACGTTGTTTTGAATTACAATGTCGGTACCGTCATGTACATCCAAGCCTTTACGGTAATTGTGGTCGGTGTAGTTGTTGGTGTAGGTAATACCGAAATTGTAGGTGCCTGCCAAAGCGGCAATACCATAACCGGTGCCGCCATCGTGTTGCGAGCCGTTCCATGCGGCGATATTGCCGTTGGCTGTAAAATCTTCTTGATAGGCGACTAATGCGCCGCCAACGCGGTTGTGGTGTAGATAGCTGTTTTCAATTCTATTGTTTTCACCCAAAGGCAATCCGGCATCGTTTTCGTCGATTTCACCATTTCCCACGCGGGTTTTGTAGGTGGTGCCGGTGCGGCTGTCTTTGCTGCTGGCGCTGGTTGAGGTAAATAAAATCCCTGCACGGTTGGCCCCCGAAGCTTCTACGCCTGAAATCAGGGTGTTGTCGGCATCGTTGACCAAAATACCGGTTACCTTGCCGAAGTAACTTTGGCCTTTGCGATAGAAATCACTGGTGCGGGTGTATTCAACGGATAAATTCGAGATATTTATGTTGTTGACGCCATCAACCAAAATGCCGGCATATTTTCGAATGTCGCCATCATTGTTGTTCGAGTTGAAAACGCCGTCTTGCTTGGTATCAAAGCTGATTTTGGTTGCGCCCATACCGTCGCCAAACAAACCTTTTACATTACTCAAAGATTTATTGATAACGATTTGATCCGCAATATACAGTTTGCCGCTCAAATAAACGGCGGCTTTTTCCTTATTGGCCGCTTCAAGCGCGGCTTTGATGGCTGCTGAGCTATCGGTTTTACCGGTTTTATCGGTGCCAAATTGGCCGGCATCAATGTATTTGCCGAATTTACTGTTGGAATAAACTTTATAAGTGATGCCTGAGGCTGTGGTTTTGGTGGCTACGGTTGAATCATTGCTGCGTTGTGTGGTTGAAGCACTGACTAACGTTTTTAAAGTGGGAATCTGATTGGCGGCTCCGGACATAAAATCTTCCTTTATTTAAAATTTAATAAATTAAAAATCTTGTATTATTTAAAAAATAACGTTTTATTGTGCTTGGGAATAACTTTAATTTGATATTAATAATATTAAATCTAAGTTTCAATTATTTTGTAATATTTGTAATATTATACTAATATTTTTTATTAAATAGAATTTATCTGATAGTGAGATGTAGTTATGGTAATACTTAATTGGATATTCGGTCAAGTATTTCGATAAACGGATTTTGTATTTGGATATTTAATTTAAATCAATTTGAATATTATGATATAAATTATTTTAAACGAACAAAAAGGCAAATATCATAAATAAAGTGATTATTGCTGTGTAATATTCCAGGAAATAATCAAGATAGATATCAGGTGATGGAAATTAATCGGCAAATTTGAAAATATTTACGGTGCTTGTTTCAGTTTGTTGCAGAAATTATAAAAATAACCATTGTAAATACAGGGTTATTTAAGAGGAGTAGTGTAAAAAAATCTCAATAAATTAAAAAACCGTATTTCAGACGGCCTGAAATACGGTTTGAATTTGAATGGCTATTATTAAGCAGTCAACGTGCCTTTGGTAGAAGGCATCTTTCCACTCATGCGCTCATCGTATTCCACTGCCATGCGTAGGGCACGGCCGAAGGCTTTGAACACGGTTTCGGCTTGGTGGTGGGCATTTTTACCGCGCAGGTTGTCGATGTGCAGCGTCATCATGCTGTGGCTAACCAAGCCATGGAAGAATTCGCTGAATAAATCGACATCAAAGCGGCCAATCATGGCGCGGGTGAATTCGATGTTGTATTCCAAACCCGGGCGGCCGGAAAGGTCGAGTACCACACGGCTTAAGGCTTCGTCTAAAGGTACATAGGCGTGGCCGTAGCGTCGGATGCCCATTTTGTTGCCTAAGGCTTGTTTTAAGGCTTGGCCTAAGGTAATGCCGATGTCTTCAACGGTGTGGTGGTCGTCGATGTGTAAGTCGCCTTTGCACACGATATCCAAGTCAATCAAGCCATGGCGGGCGATTTGGTCGAGCATGTGATCGAGAAACGGCACTCCGGTGTCGAAACGGCCGATGCCGCTGCCGTCGAGATTCATTTTGACGGTGATTTGGGTTTCGCTGGTGTTGCGGGTCACGCTGACATAGCGGCCTTCGGTAGCGATTTGTACCACACCATTTTCAGACGGCATACCACCTTGAATTAAAGTGAGGTTGGCGGCTTCTGCGGCTTTTTCTTCTGCTGCGGCTTTTTCTTTGCTTTTGCTGTGGTCGCGGTCGATCCAGCCTTTGCGTTTGCTCATGCCTTGTTCCAGTTTTTGCGCCAAGCTGGGGCGAATGCCGCGGGCTTTTTCGTCATCCGCTTGTTCTTCCAAGCGGCGTTTGAGTTGAGACAGGGAAGCGGCGTTTTCATAACCGCATTGGCGCGCCAGCTTGGTGAGCGAACCGGCTTCTTCAATCAGTAAATAAAGATTGTCTAAATGGCGTTTGGTTTTATTCATGGTGACAAGTCCCGTGTTTAAGCGTAAAGCTTGCGGATAATGTTTAAGACGGCATCATTTTGCTCGGGCGAACCGATGGTCAGGCGGACGCATTGATCCAAGAGCGGATGGTTGCCATGCAGTTTTTTAATCAGAATTTTGTTTTGTTTTAAGGTTTCAAATAATTCGGCCGCATCAGGTACGCGGACGGTAATGAAATTGGCTTTGCTCGGAAAGGCTTTCAGACGGCCTATCGCAGATAATCCGGCAAACATACGTTCGCGCTCGGCTTTTAATTTTAACACATTGTTATTAATGACTTCGAAGTGTCGCAAGGCAAATTTTGCTGTGGCCAAGCTTAATTGATTCATATTATAGGGCGGTAGGATTTTGGCCAATTCGTTCATGATGTTTGTGCTGCCGGCGGCATAGCCGATACGGATACCGGCAAAACCAATTTTGCTGACGGTGCGCATTACCACCAGATTATCCACGCTGCCTGCCAGCGGCAGGAAACTATCGTCGCTGAACGCACCGTAGGCTTCGTCTACTACCACAATGCCTTTTGCCGCACGAATCACCGCTTCGATTTCTTCACGCTTAAAACGCACGCCGGTCGGGTTGTTGGGATAGGCGATAAAAACCAGCGCAGGATTGTGTGTTTCAATGGCGGCCAAAACAGCCGGTAAATCAAGCGTAAAATCCTCATTCAGCGGCACGCCGACATAATTCATGCCAAACAAAGCCGCATTTTGTCTATACATAACAAAGCTCGGTTCCAATGCCAGCATGGTCGCGCCCGGTTTGGCTGACAGCAGGCTGATGAACTGAATCAATTCGTCCGAGCCATTCCCCAAAGCCACAGCTGCTGTTTCAGGAATATCAAAGGCTTCGCGCAAAGCTTCTTGCAGGCCGCCGGCAGCAGGGTTGGGATAGAGATGCACATCGGCTTGAGCCAACAGCGCCGCCCATTCGTTTAACAGCTCGGGCGAACCGGCAAACGGGTGATACGGGCTTTCCATTGCATCCAGTTTGATAAAATTTTTTGGCAAATCGGCAACGTGATAAGCAGTCATGGCTTTAATATCATCGCGAATAAAATCAAGCGCAGGCATGGTGATTCCTATATTTAGGGAAGATGAAGACATTAGATTCCGTAATATTTTATTTTAATAATGCGAATGCAACAACGAGTGTTATTAATGCGCCGATACGCGCAAAGAATTGTAATGTAACATAAAAAGCGAATAAAAACAGCTGTTTTAGCGACAATATTTTTTCAGGCGGCCTATAATGTTCAATAAAAATAGCTTATAACGGATTCTGAATGAAGGGGACGCAATGAAATGGATACTGTTGTTTATCACGGCAATTGCTCTTGGTGCCTGCCATGCACCCAACCAAAACACACAACCTAAAAACATTACCGAAAGCCAAACAAGCCGGCAAACCAATAACTTAGTGGAAAAAGGCATACAAGCTTATGAGCAACACCATTACGCCGAAGCGATGACATATTTCACCCAAGCATCGGCGGCGGGTCACATGACTGCACCGCGTTATATTGGTTTAATGTATTTAAACGGATACGGCGTGGAAAAAAATGCCCGTCGCGCAGTAGCGGAATTCAGCAAAGCCGCGCAATGGGGCGATGTAACCGGCCAATTTTGGTTGGGCTATTGTTATGAACAAGGCATTGGCGTGACGCAAAACCGCGGGCAAGCCTTGAAATGGTACGGACTTTCCGCCCGACAGGGTGACGTTTATTCTGCTCCTGCCATGACCGCTTTAGGCCGCATGTCGGAGAGCGAAGATTTGCAAGAAGCGATTGAGTGGTATCAAAAATCTGCCGCAGCCGGCGATAAAGAATCGCGCGCAGCATTGAAACGTTTGGATGTCAAACTGTAACGATAGATGAGTGCATGTGAAAAAAAATATGGTGGAAAATGCATCAAGTTTTCATAGGCATTTATGTAAAATATATCATTGTCAATAAAAGGCCGTCTGAATCTTAAGATTCAGACGGCCTTTTATTATGCATGAAAATACAAACCTGTTTCATCGCGTATGCAGCGTATCGGCCAATGATAAACCTGTTGCAGCAAATCTTCGCGCATCACGTCTTGCGGTGCGCCGGTGGCGATGATTTTCCCCTGATTCATTAAAACGATATGCTGCGCGTAATGGGCGGCTAGATTCAAATCGTGCAGCACCATGATGCTGCCGGAAGTGTTTTGTTGATCGCGCAAATATTGCATCAGTTTGTGCTGATGGCGGATATCGAGATGGTTACAGGGCTCGTCCAACAGCAACACGGGTGCGTTTTGCAACAGCGCACGGATGATGTTGGCGCGTTGCTGCTCGCCGCCGGATAAACGGCTGATGCGTTTATCGGCTAAGTCGGTTAAATCGAAATATGCCAATAATTCATCGGTTTGTGTGGCTGCGCGCTTCAGACGGCCTGTTTGTGAAAATCCGGATAAGGCAATGTATTCGCGCACTGTCATGGGCATGGCGTATCGGCCGTGCTGCCCGACCCACGCTACGCGGCCTTGCTTGATTTGCGGTGCGGCGTATTGGCCGAAAAGATTAACTGTACCGCTGCCGGTTTGGCCGATTAAGGCTTTGAGCAGGGTGGACTTGCCCGCACCGTTGGGGCCGATGATGGCGGTATTTTTATTATGTGGAAACAAAAGCGAGTCCACCTCAAGCAGGGTTTTGCCGCGCATCTCTACTTTTAGTGACTGAATTTCAAAAGAAGCATTCATTAGCGGCCTTGCAACGGTTTGATAAACAAATACAAGAAAAACGGCCCGCCCAGCAGCGCAATGACAATGCCGGCCGGCACATTAACCGGATAAGTCAGCCAACGCGCCGCGCCGTCAATGACTAACAGGAAAACCGCTCCGAACCAAGCCGATAAGGCAATCAGTTTGCTGCGTCGGCCGCCGACCGTTTGTGCCAGCACATTCGGAATCATCATACCCAAAAAGCCGATGATGCCTGCCAATGATACTGCGGCACCGGTCATCAAGGCTGCACCGGTCACGGTTTGCAGCCGCACCGCAGCCACCGATACGCCCATACTCACCGCTGTGTCTTCTCCTGTCATCAACACATCCAAACGATTGCTGCAAAACAGCAGAATCATAAAGCCCGCCGCCATCGGCATTAAGGCGGACAATGGTGAAGTAAAGCCCGATTCGGCCAAGCTGCCCGACAGCCAAGTGGTCGCGCTGCGTAACACCATGTCGTCTGACAGAAACAGAATCAGGCTGACGATGGCGGTGGAAAATGCGCTCAACACAAAACCCAACACCAGCAAGCCCAAGGTGCCGCCGCCGAATAAGTGATGTGCCGCCAAAATCAGCAAACACACGCCCAATGCACCGAGAAATGCCGCCATCGGCACGCTGATTACGCCGCCGCCGAAAGCCAACACAATAATTACACCCAAGGCCGCGCCGCCCGAGGTGCCAATCAGGCCGGGGTCGGCCAACGGGTTTTCAAACAAAGCCTGCAAAGCTGCGCCGGAAGCCGCCAAACCTGCGCCGACCAGCAAAGCGGTGTAGATACGCGGCAGACGGATTTGCTGCACGGTTTCGTCCATTAGCAGCGGAGATTGCCATTCGCCAAAACCGATGCCGCTGCACAAATAAATGGCGGCGAGGGTAAGGAGGATATTCAGGATAAGGGTGTGTGGTTTCATGTTGGTGAGGTGTTCGGACGGCCTTAAAGTTCGGATTTATTGCCGGGAACATCAATCTTAATTGTTGGGTGAGATTTCCGGCAGGCGATGATTTTGCCCATCCCTCCTATGCAGGGCGTGAGAGGGCGGGGGTGACGGGTTGAACGATACTTATGTTCCGTTTACCTACAGGCCGTCTGCAACCAAGCTGCTTTCAGACGGCCTCCGGCTTATTTTCCCAGCGCATTCAAACGCTGCACCACTTGCGGGGTATCCAAACCGTAGCGGAACATATCGTTGGCTTTCCAGAAATAGATTTTGCCGTTTTTGGCGGCAGGAGAGGCGGCGACTTCGGGTTTGGCGGCAAAGCCTTTGAGGCCGCCCAGTGTTTGCGCATGGTGGTCGGCGATAATGATCACATCGGGTTTGGCGGCCAGCCATGCTTCGCGCGTCATCGGTTTCATGCCGTCGATGGCGGCTGCGGCGTTGATGCCGCCGGCGCGTTTGATGAGTTCGTCGGCTGCGGTATTTTTACCGGCGATGATGCGGCCGTCGTAGCTGAAGAGATAGCGTTTTCCGTTGGCCGGCTGCTGCTTCATCTGCGCCTGCCATCTGCCGGCAAGCTGTTCGGCTTGGGCGGTTTTGCCGATGAGTTTGCCTACGGTGCGGATGCTTTGCGGGTAGGCGTCGATGTCATCGGTCGGTGCCACGTTGACGGCATTCACACCGGCTTTTTTCAACTGCGCGAAAATACCGGCAGGCTGCGCCATCCATGTACCGAGTGCGATGTCGGGGTTGACGGCAATAATCGGTTCGGCGGCAAGGTTGCGGTGGATACCGATGCCGGGTTTGCTTTTTAGGGCGGGGTTTTGCACGGTTTGGCTGCGGCCGACCACTTCGTTGAGAGAACCGAGTGCCACCACAATGTCGCCGACATCGGGGGTAAGCACCACAATGCGCTGGGCATGGGCGGCTGTGGCAGTAAAAAATAGTGCGCAAAAAGCTAAGGTTTTGATGTTCATATCGGACTTTCTGTTTGTTTTTCAGACAGCCTGATGAAATGTGGATAAGGCCGTCTGAAAATCATCATCTTGATTTTAAAAACATAATTAAATTTCTTTCAGTCGGCCCGCCTTCATTTTAAAGGCCGTCTGAAAACGGATTCGGCTTAAAACTTTATCTGCAACGTGGCCGCCACATTACGGCCGCTTTCGGTGTAGAGATCGAGCACGTTGGCGGTACTCATGCCGGCCACATCGGCATGCTGCCAGTATTTTTTGTTGCCGGCGTTGTACATGGTTGCGCCTAATTCGATGTTTTTGTTCGGTTTATACCATGCGCCGATGTCCCATACACCGTAGCCCGGAGCTTGGAAAATACCGTTGCTGCTGACGCGGCCGTGTTTTTTTGACCAGCGCAGTTTGGCATTGGCCCCCCATTTTTCCTGCACATAATCTACGCCCAAGACACCATTGAGCGGGTAGGCGGTATCGAGCGGTGTGCCGTCTTTCTGTTCGCCCTTCATCCAAGCCAAGCTGCCGTTGATGCGCCAGTTGCCGCTGATTGTGTGGCTGGCGGCCAGCTCCGCGCCGTAGGTTTTGACGTTGTCCAGATTTTGGTATTGATACCGGATAATGTTGCGGCCGTTGACTGTTGTTGAGCCGATTTCGGTGCGGTCGATAAAGTTTTTATAGCGGTTGTAAAACGCGGTGATTTGCGCGCGGGTGCGGTCGTCTCTGTATTTCAAGCCCGCTTCAAAGCTGTTGGAATGTTCGGATTTTAGGTTGTTGTTGGGCAATACCGCATAGCCGTGGGTGGTGTTGGAAAAGGCCATAGTAGCACTGTCAAACGGCGGTGTGCGGAAACCGCGCGAGTAGCTGGCAAAGCCGGTGAATCGTTCGCCCATGGGTACGCTCAAGCGCAGGCTGGGCGCAAAGGCGTGGTCGCTGAAGCCGGTGGCTTGGCCATCGGGGTTAGCATTGAGATAGGCTTGGTCGATGCGGGTGTCGAGTTTGTCTTTTTCATAACGCAAAGCCGGAGTCAGCACGATGCCGTTGTCAAAGGTCAGGCTGTCTTGGGCATACAGGCTGAAGGTTTTGCGTGTGCTGTCGGGAAAGGTTTTATTCGGATAGATGCTGCCGGCGTACACACTGCTGGTGGCGCCGGTTAAGTTATCTACCGTCAGGCTGTCGCGCGGACGGGCGGTTTCGGTGTGTTTGAATTCCGCACCGGCAACAATGGTGTGTTTCACCGCACCGGTTTGTGTTTCCCATACGCCTTTACTGTTGATGCCACGGATGGTTTGCTCGAAACCGTAATCAGAATAGCGGGTTGAATCAGCGTTGTTGCGGCCGTTGATGCTGGTCACGCTGGCATTGACGGCATCGTCCTCGGTAGTCAGTTTTTGCTGATACATATTGACCGAAGCTTCTTTCAAAGCATTCTCACCATGGAAACGGTAGCCCAATTCCATACGTTGGCGGCGCGCTCGGTCGCGTGCGGTAGCAATGCTGTTCTCTGTGGTAACGGCAACCGGCCCGCGTTGTACCGTACTGCTGCCCAAACTGTTAGCCAGATTGGTGTCGTTGGCGCGGTAGAATTGTTCGAACAAGGCTTCTGCTCGGTGGGTTTCGTTGCCGATGTTGCCTTTGGCTAAGATGTTGTAGCTGTTGTTTTTTTGCGGATTGGTGGCGGTTCGGGAGGCAGAGTGGCTTTTATTGCCGCCCATGTTTTCGGTTTCATGGCCTTGGCGGCGGGTCAGCATCAGCAAACCTTCTGCATTTTCATGGAAACCTGCTATGCCGGCGGTCACGCCGTGGCTGCGGTCGCGGCTTTTGTAGCCGTATTTCAGGCCGAAATGGCTGCGTTTGTCGGCATCGACAAAATCAGAAGGCGAATAAGTGGCCATATTGACCACGCCTCCCAAGGCATCGCTGCCATACAGCGCGGAATAAGGGCCTTTGACGATATCGACCTGCTTCAACGTGTCGGGCTCAACCATATCGCGACCGGAAATCGCGCCGTTGGTGCCGCCGCCTGCGTAAGATTCGGGAATGCGGATGCCGTCAACCATCATCAGAATGCGGTTGCCGTCGATGCCGCGAATATTCACACCGGCATGGCCGCGGCGGTTGTTGTCTGATGGCACGCTGACACCGGCTTCGTACAGCATGATGTCGTCAAGGTTGGACGCATTGGCCTGATTAAGCGTTTGGCGTGTAACTACGGCCACATTCGGCGCGGCTTTATCGAGTTTCTGCGCGGTACGGTCGGCGGTGACGGTGATGGTTTCCAACTCTTGCTGCATCAGATCGGCAGCATAAAGCGGAGCGGTAAATAGAGCGGCGATGCTGAGGGTTAAGATACGAGGTTTCATGATGATGAGTGTGTGTTTGTGAAATAGAAGTAATTATTATTTACAATAAATTAAAAGAATGCAAGTTATTATCGATTTTATGTGAATAAAGGCCGTCTGAATGTTCAGACGGCCTTTGGGTTGTTTCGGCCAATGGAATAAAAAGAGTATTGATATTAAACCGGATTTTAAGCCAGTAAGCGATCGGTGATTTCTGTCCATTTGTCCGGTTCGGTTTCGCCTTCTTGGCGGCGGCCGAAAATCTGTATTACGGTGCGGCGGCGCGAATCGAAACCTTCAATACAGGTAACAAAGCCTTCGCGCACAGGGCGGCGCACCACCCATGTTTCGACAATCTCGTCATCTTTGAGGTGCATACTGAAGCCTTCTTCTTTGCTATCCAGTACATTCAAATAACCATGCGTGCGAACGATATGATGCACTTTGCCGGTTTGAATCTGCACCAGGCCGCGGTTGCCGGCGAAAATCATGATTTCGATGCCGGCATCGCGTGCTTGTTCTAAAACCGACTGCCATGCTTCATGGGTGAGTTTTTTCGTCATGCCTTGCGGCGCGCAAGGGTAGGACGCTTGGCGGTCAAGCGCAAAGGTTTCCAATAGGCCGCTGAAATGATGCACATCTTTGATTTCCAACCAACGCTCTTGAAACGCGGCAATGCGGTTTTCAGGCAAAGGAGGAGGAATTTCTACCGGCGGCGGCTCGGCGGCGGTAAATTGCGGCTTGCCATCGGTTTTGAATCCGGCAATCAAAGCATCCCAAGCAGCGATGCGGCTATCATCGTGCATAAACACTTTTTGTAGCGCGGTGCCGAATTCATCGTAAAACTGAATCGAGCGCGAAACCTTACTGCCGTCGCGGTTGGTAACTGCCAAAATATGTCGCCAACGCGCCGGAAAAATCCGTAAATCGATGCCGCCGATATTGAGCGCGATGCCCGAAGCCGGTGCCAGGCTGACGTTTTCATACACGCCTTGTTTTTCATGCACGCACACATCATTGCGCACTACGCATTGCACTTCGCCCAAAGTGCTCAGTCTCAGTACGACATCGCGTATGTTGCTGCCCAGATACACGCTTTCCAGTGCATCGGCCGTTAATGCGCCTTCGCTTACGCCTAAATCCGCCGCCCCTTCGCGCGGGAAATACATGCCTTTGCGGGCGGCTTTGTTGGCTTGATATTGTTGCCAGAGATTGTCCATGATGAAATCCTTGTATTGATTTTCAGACGGCCTATCGGCAGTTGAAAGAGTAAATGATAATGAATTGTATTTTATTTTTACAAGTATTGCCAAATTTGTGATGAAAAAACTCACCGCCGCGCATTGAATTTTTGCCCGCTAAGCCTTATAACAATGAAACGGAAATTATTTGATTGGAAAAAGAAAAAAATATGAGCCATACCGTTCATCTGCAATTCGAAGATATCGACAATACCGTGCTGCAACGCCTGTGCGGCGCGCTCGACGGCAATTTGGAAACCTTGGCCAAGGCTTTGGATATCGAAATCAGCCGCCGCTTCGAACATTTCACCTTTATGGGCGAACTCGCCCACGCAGGCCGCCGTGCTTTGTTGGCTTTGGCTGAAACCGCCGAAAAAGGCGATTTGGACGATCATGTGATTCAGTTGGCCGCCGTCGAAGCCAAAACCGCTGATGAAAAACATGAAGAAAAACACCGCGGCCATCAATACTATTTCCGCACCAAACGCGGCAGCATCGGCGGGCGCACACCGCGTCAAAACGGCTACATCCGCGCCTTGCTCAATCACGATGTCGTGTTCGGTTTGGGCCCGGCCGGTACGGGCAAAACCTATCTGGCCGTGGCGGCGGCAGTGGACGCGATGGAAAAACATCAAATCGAGCGCATTGTATTGGTGCGTCCGGCGGTGGAAGCGGGCGAAAAACTGGGTTTCCTGCCCGGCGATTTGGCGCAAAAAGTCGATCCTTACCTGCGCCCTCTGTATGACGCGCTGTATGATTTGATGGGTTTCGACAAAGTGACCAAGCTGATGGAAAAAGGCTTGATTGAAATCGCACCGTTGGCCTATATGCGCGGCCGTACGCTTAATGGCGCGTATGTGATTCTCGATGAAGCGCAAAACACCACGCCTGAGCAGATGAAAATGTTCCTGACACGTATCGGTTTTGGTGCCAAAGCGGTGATTACCGGCGACATCAGCCAAATCGACTTGCCGCGCAATATCAAATCCGGCCTGAAAGACGCACGTGAAAAATTGGCCGACGTGGAAGGCCTGTATTTCCACACCTTCACCAGCGAAGACGTGGTGCGTCATCCTTTGGTGCAGAAAATCGTTGAAGCTTATGAAGAAGCGGAAAAAGCCGAAGAGAGTAAACGCGCCGAGTAATTGATGCTGTGCAGTTGAAGCGGATTGAACAAAATGTATAGGAAATCGTCGGGTTGTTTACATTTTTATGCCAAACGGCTTTTGTTTTTTGCCCGAATGATTGTTTTAGGATTTTCGGGCGTTATCAAGAACCATGCGGCTTTGCCGTGCCTTTCGGCATTCCCGGCAACGCTCGGAAATCCCCAACCGGGTCTTCGGGCAAAAAAGAAAAAGTGCAAACAACACTAGGGCTTTCTACACAAAATGCCGTCTGAAACACAGGTTTCAGACGGCATTCTGATTGACTGCCACTCTGATGAATCAATTGAAGTCACGCGTCAAGCAATGCCCAAATATCTTCTTTTTCCAAAATACCGCTGCGTTTGAGCGTGAAGCTTTTAATCATGGCGGTGGCAAGTTGGCTGGTCGGTAAAGGTTTTTGTGCCGACAGCAAACCAAAGCTATTCAGAAATTCTAAAGCTTTTTCTGCCCAAACTTCGCCGGTGCGGCCGCTATTGAGGCGTTTCAACAGCGGCGGGCGCAGGATGCTGGCGTGCTCAAAATTCAAGGTGTTAATGGCTTGTTCCAATTCGCCTTTCATGCGCATGTAAAACGATTTGGATTCTGGGTTGGCCATGCCTGCGGAAACCAGCACATAATGCGCCACGCCGTTTCGTTTGGCGGCTTGGGCGAATTGGTATTGGTAGGTGAAATCGATTTGGTATTGCTTCTCTTGGCTGCCGGCTTGTTTGATGGTGGTGCCAAGGCAGCTAAACAACACATCACCGGTGACTTTATCCTGCCAAGTGCGGGGCTTGTCAAAATCGATGATTTCGACCGTGAGTTTAGGATGGGTAAAATCCGGCGGTTTACGTACGAATACGGTGACTTGATCAATATCAGGATGTTGCAGCAATTGCCGGGTCAGCGGCTTGCCGGTCGCGCCTGTTGCGCCGATGATAAGGGCTTTCATATTTTTTCCTTTGTGTTTCTACGGCTTGGCCGAGTCCGAATGCAGGCAAATTAAGGGGGGAAACAGGCCGTCTGAACAGGTTGGTTTTGTCTATTGTCGCATAAAAATCGGTGTAAACGCACTCAGGCCGTCTGAAAACGCCTATTCATTGTTCAGACGGCCTGTTTGCGCGTATAGTAGGGGATTATTTGATTTTGAAAACACATCATGACTTTTACCACGATTTTAAGCATTGCGCTGGGCATAGGCTTGGCGGCCAGTTCGGGCTTTCGCGTATTTTTACCATTGTTTGCCCTGAGTTTGTCGGCCTATTTCGGGCTGTGGCCGATTAACGAGAGCTTTGCATGGCTCGCTTCCACGCCTGCGCTGATTATTTTGGGTGTGGCGACGGTGGTGGAAATCGGCGCTTATCTGATTCCGTTTATCGATAATTTGTTGGATGCTTTGGCGGTGCCGCTGGCCGGTTTGGCGGGGACAGCGGTGATGGTTTCCACTACGGCAGACTTAAGCCCTGCGGTCACTTGGGCTTTGGCCATTATCGCGGGCGGCGGTGCGGCTGCGGCGATTAAAGGCGTGAACGCCGCCACGCGTGCAGCGAGCACGGCGACCACGGCGGGCTTGGCCAATCCGGTGGTGTCGGCAGCAGAAACCGGCATTGCAACGGTGATGGCGGTGTTGAGTTTGTTTGTACCGTTTTTGGCAGTGGCGGTGTTGTTGGTAATTGGTTTTTGGCTGTGGCGCAAATACCGTCAATATCGGCGGCGGACTCAAACGGTTTGATGAATATTGAAAAGGCCGTCTGAAAGTAAATTCTTTCAGACGGCCTTTTATCAATGCTAAACAAAGCCGCGGATTATGGATAATCTGCGGATTTTGTATTCGAGCATTACTGCTTGTTGTCTTCGCTGTCTAAGAAGCTTTTCAAGCGGTCGCTGCGGGTCGGGTGACGCAGTTTGCGCAGGGCTTTGGCTTCGATTTGGCGGATACGCTCGCGCGTTACGTCAAATTGTTTGCCGACTTCTTCCAGCGTATGGTCGGTGTTCATGTCGATACCGAAACGCATACGCAATACTTTGGCTTCACGCGGGGTCAGGCTTTCCAGAACTTCTTTGGTGACTTCGTGCAGGCTGGAATACATGGCGGCATCGGCCGGTGCTACGTTGTTGGCATCTTCGATGAAATCGCCCAAGTGTGAATCATCATCGTCGCCGATTGGGGTTTCCATCGAAATCGGCTCTTTGGCGATTTTCATGATTTTGCGGATTTTGTCTTCCGGCATTTCCATCAGTTCGGCCAATTTGGCTGAATCCGGTTCTTCGCCGGTTTCTTGCAGGTATTGGCGCGAAATGCGGTTCATCTTGTTGATGGTTTCAATCATGTGCACCGGAATACGGATGGTACGCGCTTGGTCGGCAATTGAGCGGGTAATCGCCTGACGAATCCACCAAGTGGCGTAGGTCGAGAATTTATAGCCGCGGCGGTATTCGAATTTATCCACGGCTTTCATCAGGCCGATGTTGCCTTCTTGAATCAAATCAAGGAATTGTAAGCCGCGGTTGGTGTATTTTTTGGCAATCGAAATCACCAAACGCAAGTTGGCCTGAATCATTTCCTGCTTGGCAGCCGCGGTTTCACGCTCGCTGGCAACCATGTTTTTATTGATTTCCTTCAATTCTTTAATCGAGATTTGCGTTTCTTTCTGTATATCGGAAAGCGCGGTTTGTTTTTCGATGATGGCATGACGGAAGCGGTTTAGTGCATCGCTCCATACGCGGCCTTTGGCGACTTCTTCTTCTACCCAGTTTAAATCGGTAATATCCGGCAGGAAGTTGTTGATGAAGTATTCGCGATCCATGTGCACGCGGTCTAGGCAGATGTCGCGGATTTCACGCTCGAGCTTACGGATTTGCTCGACGCGGCCGCGCAGGTTGTTGCTCAAGTTTTCGATTTGACGGGTTGAGAAGCGCACTTCCAACAATTTGTTGGCAATGGCATCGCGGTGGGTCAAATAAGCCGGATGTTGGCTGTGATGTTTGGCCAATTGTGCGGTCATTTCGGCATAATCGGCTTTGATTTGGACAAAATGCTCCAAGACTTTTTGTTTCAGCTCTTCCAAGTTGGCGGCAGTCATGCTTTCGGCATCGGCTGCACTGTCATCATCGCTGTCGCCCTCTTCATCCCCGTCGCTGCCGCCTTCTTCATCGTCATCGCTGCTTGCGGTGTCGTCGGAAGCATTGCTTTCTAAATGGCCCAAGCCCAATTCGTTCAGCAAGACTTCATTCGGGTCGATAATGGCTTCAACCACTTCATCGACGCGGATTTCTTCGTTGCGGATTTGCTCAATCAAGGCCAAGATTTCTGCCACTGAACCCGGACAGGCAGAAATGGCTTGAACCATGTTTTTAAAAGCATTTTCTATTTTTTTGGCGATGATGATTTCGTCTTCGCGCGTCAGCAGGTCAACCTGCCCCATTTCGCGCATATACATACGCACAGGGTCGGTGGTGCGGCCGAACTCGGAATCTGCGCTGGAGAGTGCCGCTTCGGCTTCTTCAACGGCATCGTCATCGGTTATGGTGGCGGCATTGTCGCTGAGCAGAATATCTTCGGCATCAGGCGCCTGCTCGGTAACTTGGATGCCCAAGCCGGTAATCATGTTGATGATGTTGTCGATTTGGTCGGCATCAGACATATCGTCCGGCAAGGCATCGTTGATTTCCGCATAGGTGATGTAACCGCGCTCTTTACCCATGATGACGAGCTGTCGCAGACGAGTACGTTGCTCTTCTACGGTCAACGGACGGTTATCATCTTGCTCTTGGTATTCTTCGTGATTTTTAGACATAGATATCTCGTTGTTTTAGTGAAAAATGCCAACGGTTTGCCACAAGGCCGGCACCTGAGGGCGAAGCAGCGCATATCATCGGGATATTCACGCTGAGGCCGTCTGAAACTTTAAGAAAACGGGTGTTCTGCGCTTATTGGTTCGCAGCATGGGACAATGTTTTCAGACGGCCTAAGAAAGGATTCGGGCTTAATTTGCTTTCGACATCAATAACGATACCAAAAGTTTTTTTTCATAATCATTCAAACCGCTTTGCAGGCTTTTTTGTTTGAGTGATTCAATTTGGCTGTATTTTAACTCATTTAACAGCTTTTTCATGCCGATTTTGAAATTTTCGCATTCGGCTTGGTAGGCTTCTTCGTTGTCTTCCGCCACTTCGTCATCGGCATGACGGGTCGATTGGAAGATTTGGTTTAACGAGGTTTCATGGGGCGAACCGCGCATGTGCTCTAAAATCTGCGCGCTGCTGGGTGGTTGGGCAAAGCTTTTGATGGTTTCGGCCAGATTGGCCAAGCAGGCAAAATCGCCTTCCAGCGCGAGGTATTCGGGCAAATCTATATATGCAGCCCAATTCGGATTTATCAAGAGGCTGCGGATTTGCCGCTGCGCCAAAGTGAGCATCACCGGCTGCTTGAAGGTTTCTTGCGGCAGTTTGTAGCTTTTTTGTTTCACATGGCGCTTGGGCGCTTCTTGGCCGAGCAGTTGCGCCAAATTGGCCGGATCGATGCCGACCAATTCACTGAGTGTCTGTTTCAATAAAAAGTTCAGCGCGGGCGCGGTGATTTGCGCCAACAGCGGCGAGGCGGTTTTGACTAATTCCGCTTTGCCTTCCTGTGTATTCAGGTTGAGGCCGTCTGAAAGGTGTTGCCAGAAATATTCCGACAAAGGCTTGCTTTGATTGAGCAGGGCATCTTCAAATTGGGTTTTGCCGAATGCGCGGATGTAGCTGTCGGGGTCATGTTCTTCGGGCAGAAACAGAAAATGCAGCGATTTATCGTCTTTCAACTGAGGCAGGGCGTTTTCCAGCGCGCGCCATGCGGCTTTTCTACCGGCGGCATCGCCGTCAAAACAGAAATAGATGTTGTCGGCCTGACGCATCAAGATTTTCACATGGTCGGCGGTAGTTGATGTACCGAGTGAGGCCACGCCATAACCGATGCCGAATTGCGCCAAGGCAACCACGTCCATATAGCCTTCGACAACCAAGATTCGGCCGGCTTCTTTAATCGCCGCACGGCCTTCGTATAAGCCGTAGAGATTGCGGCCTTTGTCGAACAAAGGCGTATCGGGCGAGTTGAGGTATTTCGGTTTTGAATTGTCCAGCACGCGCCCACCGAAGCCGATAACCTGACCGCGCTGATCGCGAATCGGGAACATAATCCGGCGGCGGAAGCGGTCGTAATGTTTACCTTCGTTGTCGATGACCATGCCGCTGTCGACCAAGGCGGTATTGGGGTAGGGCCGGAATACTTGCGCCAGCGGCTGCCAGCCGTCGGGCGAATAGCCCAAGCCGTAGCGGGCGATGATTTCCGCGCTCAAACCGCGTCCTGCCAAATAATCCTGCGCCGGCTTTTGAAATTTAAGCTGTTGCGCGTAAAACGAAGCGGCTGAAGCGGTGGTTTCTTCTAAGGTTTGTTGCTTTTTCTTGCGCTCGGCACGCACTTCGGGATTGTCGTTCTGCCCGCGCACTTTCGGCACGGTCATGCCCACTCGGTCGGCCAGATACTGCACTGCTTCGGTAAACGACAAGCCCTGGTATTCCATGATAAAACCGATGGCCGAACCATGCGCCCCACAGCTGAAGCAGTGGTAAAACTGCTTGCTCGGGCTGACGGAAAACGACGGGGTTTTCTCTTTATGAAACGGACAGCAGGCCATATAGTTGGCGCCGCTTTTTTTCAGCGGCACCTGTTCGTCGATAATATCTACGATATCGACTTTGGCAAGCAGTTCGTCTATGAAATCGGAAGGAATCATGGGACAGGGCGATTCAGGCGTAAGCAGCTTAATGGGTTTAATAACGGGGGATAAGCCGTCTGAAAGATTCAGACGGCCTTTGGTGTTTATTCGGCAGTCAGGGCGGCTTTTAGAATTTTATTGACTTCGCCCATATCGGCTTTGCCGGCAAGCTGGGTTTTCAATACGCCCATGACTTTGCCCATATCGGCCATGCCGGTGGCGCCGGTCATGGTGATGACGGTATCGACGGCGGTTTTGATTTCTTCTTCGCTCATCATTTGCGGCAGGTAGCGGTTGAGGACTTCGATTTCGTCGATTTCTTTTTGTGCCAAATCGTGGCGGTCGGCTTCGGCGTAGATTTTGGCACTGTCTTTGCGTTGTTTCACCATTTTGGTCAGAATGGCAATGACTTTTTCATCATCGGCTTCGACGCGTTCATCGACTTCGTATTGTTTGACAGCGGCATTAATCAGGCGGATGGTGCTTAAAGACAATTGGTCTTTGGCTTTCATTGCGGTTTTCATGTCTTCGGTAAGCTGGATTTTCAGGCTCATGACGGGCTCCGTAGGGTTGCAGACGACCTGGGTGATGTCGGCATTATAATGGATTTATAAAGGCAAAAACACCGTAGGGCATTCGGCCTTACGGTGTGTCTTGCTCAATAGGAGATTGCGTCCGTATTAATACATTTTAGGAGGCAGTTGTTGGCTGCGCAGGCGTTTTTGCAAGCGTTTGGCGGCAGCAGCTTTTTTGCGTTTGCGCTCGGTAGTTGGTTTTTCGTAAGCTTCGCGGGCACGCAGTTCAGTCAACAGACCGGTTTTTTCTACGGCGCGTTTGAAACGACGCATGGCAACTTCAAATGGTTCATTCTCTTTTACACGGATTGCAGGCATTTTATTTCCTTCAAAATTCTTTAAGTTTACAGCAGTCTGAAAAAGTTTAAGTTGGGTTCAGACAGCCTTTATCGATAGGGTTTTGTCTGTATCGCTGGTGCTTAAACAAGCTGGCGGGATACGCGCCGTGATGTGAACATCACCTCCTAACAAGTCGGCTTGGTGCCGGATATGGCCTTTTATTTGCGTATGTATGAAGATGTAAAAGACCGGAAACAATTTTGTGATTATCTTATAGATTGCTTTTGTGTGTCAAGTTTGGGTAAGGGATTTTAATAGACGTTGTATTATTTTGGAATGGATAATATTGGGGGTATTTAAAAGGCCGTCTGAAATTTTTCAGACGGCCTAAATGATAGGTCAAAAGCTTAGCCGCGAATCACTTTACGCACATGCGGAATGGCGTGCAGCTTGTGAATGATTTGTTTGACCTGGGCCAAATCTTTGGCTTTGATGATGAAACCAAATTCGACAAAGCCTTCGCTGCCGGCGCGGTTGGACGACGGGGTGTTGACCGATTCAATATCGGCGCCGGAGCTGGAAATGGCCTGCGCCATTTGCGCCAACAGGCCGTGGGTGTCTTCCGATTGGATGTTGAGGCTGAGGCGGTAGCTTTGGTTGTTCAGGTTGTCCCAATCGGCATCAAGTTGCTGTTCGGGGTCGGACTTAAGTAACACGTTACAGGTATCGCGGTGGATAATCATGCCCTTGCCTTGAACCAACAAGGCACGGACGGCATCGCCTGCAACCGGATGACAACACTCGGCCAAATGCACGCGGCCGGTTTCTTGGCCGTTGACTTTGATCGGGCTGAGTTTGACTTCGCTGCCGAAGTGTTGGCCGGCCAGTTCGGCGATGTGCATGGCCACGGAAACGGGCTGGGTATTGCCCATGCCGACGTTGTATAACACTTCTTCAAACGAGGTTTTTTTGTCGCTCAAATCGCTCAAATATTTTTCTTTGAGGCCGTCTGAAATCAATACGTCTTTCGGTAACAGGCTGGACAGGGCTTTTTGCAGCAGGTTTTCACCCAATACAATCGCATCATGGCGGTTCATGGTTTTGATGTACTGGCGGATGGCGCTGCGGGCGCGGCTGGACATGGCGAAATTGAGCCATGCCGGATTCGGTTTTGCGTGCTCTGACGTGATGATTTCAACCGAATCGCCGGTTTTCAGCTTGGTGCGCAAAGGCATCATGGTGTTGTTGATGCGTGCGGCAACGGTTTTGTGGCCGATGTCGGTGTGCACGGCATAAGCGAAGTCAATCGGGGTAGCTCCTTTAGGCAGGGTAAGGATTTTGCCTTTCGGGGTCAGGATATAGACTTCGTTCGGGAATAAATCGACTTTGACATGTTCCAAAAATTCGATCGCATTGGCGCTGCTGGCCTGCAAATCGAGAATGCTCTTGAGCCATTGGTTGGTGTGCAGCGTGGCTTGGTCGATGGTGTTTTCACCGGATTTGTAAATCCAGTGGCCGGCCACGCCGCCTTCGGCGACGGCATCCATTTCGTGCGTGCGGATTTGCACTTCAATCGGCAAGCCGTAAGGGCCGACCAACGTGGTGTGCAGGCTTTGGTAGCCGTTGCTTTTCGGAATGGCGATGTAGTCTTTAAAACGGCCGGGTTTGGGTTTGTAGAGATTGTGCAACGCACCCAAAGCAGCGTAACAGGCCGGTACGCTGTTGACGATGACGCGGAAGGCGTAAATGTCCATCACATCGGCAAAACGCAGTTTTTTTTGCAGCATTTTTTGGTGAATGCTGTAAAGGTTTTTCTCGCGGCCTTTGATTTTGGCTTCGATGTTGGCATCAACCAAGCGGTGGCCGAACGCGCGCAATACTTTACCGACCACGTCGCGGCGGTTTTTGCGGCTGTTGTCCATCGCTTTTTGCAGCGTTTCGTAGCGCTTTGGATGCAGGTTTTGGAACGATAAATCCTGCAATTCCTGATAGGCATTGTTTAAGCCGATGCGGTTGGCGATTTGGGCGTAGATATCGAGCGTTTCTCTGGCGATGCGACGGCGTTTGTCCGGGCGCATTGAGCCGAGTGTGCGCATATTGTGCAGGCGGTCGGAAAGCTTGATGATGATGACCCGTACGTCTTTGGTCATGGCGAGAATCAGTTTGCGGAAGCTTTCGGCCTGATGCTCTTCATGGTCTTCGAATTTGAGTTTTTCCAATTTGGACAAGCCGTCTACCATTTCGGCAATGGTTTCGCCGAATTCCGCCGCCATTTCGACTTTGGATACGCCGGTGTCTTCCAAGACATCGTGCATCACGCCGGCACACAAGCCTTGCACATCCATGTGCCAAACGGCCAATTGGGTGGTTACGGCAATCGGGTGGGTGATGTAAGGTTCGCCGCTTTTGCGGGTTTGGCCGTCATGGGCGCGAAAAGCGTAGGCGACGGCTTTTTCGAGCTGTACTTGTTCTTTTTTGCTGAGATAAGATGCCGTTTTAAAGAGTAATTCTCGGGCTTCGGCTGTCAGCGCATCGTAGGGGGCGGTAGATAGGGGTGCGGGCATGTTCAGACGGCCTCTCTCGGGTTGGATAACTTGGTGGTGGGGGCGCTATCGGGTGATTATAAGAAGCGGTAAATATTATCGGCAGGCAGCTGCAGAATAAAACGCATGGCTTGCCATATTGTTATGTCAAAGTTAAGTGGGCAAATAACCGCGCATTAGAGCGCGGTTGAATGGGTGCGTCAGCCTCCGTGGCGGCACGTGTATTATTTGTTGCGGGACAGCAATTCAACGCCGATTTGGCCGGCAGCTATTTCGCGCAAGGCGGTTACGGTCGGTTTGTTGTTGCGGATGTCGTCAACCAAAGGTTGGTTGCCGTTTTCCAATTGGCGCGCGCGGCGGGCGGCAATCAAGGTCAAATCGAAGTGGTTCGGAATTTTCGGGGTGCAGTCTTCGGTGGTGATACGTGCCATATTGCTTGCTTTCTTTCAAAAAAATAAATCGGATAGCGTATTTTCGCTGTTTTTTAAGAATTTTCCAACAGGTTTGTGAGAAAACCTTGTTGGGCGGATTTTTTCAGACGGCCTGACTTGATGATGTGCAGCAAATCGGCTTCGGCAACATCTAAGTCTTCATTGATAACAATATAATCAAAATCAAAGGCTTGCTCGATTTCGCGACGTGCTTCGGCCAGGCGGGTAGCGATGACTTCTCCGCTATCGGTCGCGCGGCCTTTCAGACGGCCTGCCAAGATGTCAAACGATGGCGGCAGAATGAAGATGCCGATAGATTCCGGCAGCACACGGCGCACTTGTTCGGCACCTTGTACGTCGATTTCCAAAATCACATCGAAACCTTGCTCGCTCAATTGGTTGACCGCAGCGATACTGGTACCGTAGTAATTGCCGAATACATTGGCGTGTTCTAAAAAGGCTTTTTGCTCGATTAAGGATTCAAATTCTTCTTTGGGAACAAAATGATAATGTACGCCGTGTTGTTCGCCTTCGCGCGGCTGGCGGGTGGTGTGGGAAACCGATACGCGTAAATCGCTGTTGTTTTTCACGAGGCGCGAAACCAAAGTGGTCTTGCCGGTGCCCGAAGCGGCGGAGATGATGAAAATATTGCCTTTTTTGTTGTGTCGCATGATGTTTTGCCAGTGGGATATTTTCAAGAAATTATAACACAATGCTTGCCGGATTTGGATGTTCAGGCGGTCTCAACATCGGCAGCATAAATTTGTTACAATATGACGTTAAAAATATTCAATCTCGGAAGATTAAGTATGTTGATTCATCCTGATGTGATGGGCGTTGATGCCTTGGCGGAAAAAATCCGCAAAATTGAAAACTGGCCGAAAAAAGGTATTTTATTTCATGATATTACGCCGGTTTTGCAAAGCGCGGAGTATTTCCGCCTGTTGGTGGATTTGTTGGTTTACCGCTATATGGGGCAGAAAATCGATGTGGTGGCCGGCTTGGATGCGCGCGGTTTTATCATCGGCGCAGCCTTGGCTTATCAATTGAATGTGGGTTTTGTGCCGATTCGTAAAAAAGGCAAATTGCCGTTTGACACCGTGTCGCAAAGCTATGCCTTGGAATACGGTGAAGCAACGGTGGAAATCCACGCTGATGCGATTAAATCAGGTGCATGCGTGTTGCTGGTGGATGATTTGGTGGCAACCGGCGGAACCATGTTGGCCGGTGTGGAATTGATCCGCAAGCTCGGTGGCGAGGTGATTGAAGCGGCGGCGATTTTGGAATTCACTGATTTGACCGGCGGTAAGAAAATCCGTGAAGCCGGAGTACCGTTGTTTACGTTGTGTCAAAACGAAGGCTGCATGTAATCGATATAAATCAGCAAAAGGCCGTCTGAAAGCAATATGGCTTTTCAGACGGCCTTGTTATTGTGGTATTCAGTCCGGCAAAAAATGTAAATATCAGTTTGCAATTCGGATATTTGCCATAAATCATTTAGAATGCTGCAACCATACCGGCAATAATAAATCATACCTGAAGATCTGAAGAAGAAAGACGACATGAACGTACAACGCACATTTACCCTGTCGCTGAGCGTAATGGCATTGGCCGTATTGGCCGCCTGCGCTTCGCAAAGCAGCAAACCGACCATGATCCGCGAGTCACGCGTAGAGAGCCAATCACCGGCATCGATTCCGTCACGCCGTGCCGACAGCCAATCGAAAATTTTGTCCGATTTCAGCCAATATGAAAGTGCATTGGACGCAGCCAAGCGTGGTGATGACGCGTGGGCGCAGCAGTATCTGGCGCAAGCAGGCAACAGTGCTATGGCGGAAACCGTGCGCAATGAATGGCTGAAAAGCCTGGGTGCGCGCGGCCAATGGTCAGTGTTCCAACAAGAATACAAAAAATTAGAAGCGGCAGGCCGCTCGCAAGAAGTGGAATGTTATGCTGATTTGAGCAGCAGCAATTATGCTAAAGCTGCCGACTTGGTGCGTGAAACCGCACGCCTGCCGCAAGGCTGTACCCGTTTGGTAGAAGCAGCCGCAGCTTCAGGCCGTCTGAAAGCCGATGAAGCATGGCGCCGTGTGCGCGGTTTGTTAAGCAACAATCAAATCACTGATGCGCGCAATTTGGCTGCATCATTGGGCAGTCCGTTTGATACAGGCGCGCAAGGTACGCAAGAATACCGTTTGCTGTCGGTTATCGGGAAAGATGCGCGTAAATCGCCTTCTGCCGCCGCCAGCCTGTCGGCAATGGAAGACAGCTTGAGCCGTGCGCAAAGCAGCTTCGCTTGGGGCGTATTGGGTCAATATCAGGCGTATAGCCAAAATATGCCGGCCGCGTTGAGCTACTACGGCCGCGTTGCCGATCGTAAACAATTGACCGACGATCAATTCGAATGGTACGCCCGCGCCGCTTTGCGTTTGCAACGTTGGAACGAATTGTCGAGCGTGATTCAAGAAATGCCGGCCAAACTGCAAAAATCGCCGACTTGGCAATATTGGTTGGCACGCAGCTACGCCGCACAGGGCAATAGCGCACGCGCCAAATCGTTGTATGAACAAGCCGCCGCTTCCGGCCGTAATTTTTACGCCGTGTTGGCAACCGAAGAACTCGGCCGCCGCATCAATATCAAAAACAACGTCGGTCAAACCAGCCGCAGCGATGTCAGCCGCATGGCCAATGATGGTGCCATCAACCGTGCCTTGACCTTGTTCAAAACCAGCCAAGCCGGCGGCGACAGTAAAATGCGTCGTCAAGCGCAGGCGGAATGGCGCTATGCTACGCGCGGCTTCAGCGAAGACAACTTGCTTACTGCAGCACAAGTGGCGTATGACAACCAATTTTATGATATGGCCATCAATACCGCCGACCGCACCGAGCACAAATTGAATTACAACTTACGCTACCTGTCGCCGTTTAAAGACACCACCGTGCGTTACGCTACCCAAGCCGGCGTCGATCCGGCTTGGGTGTACGGCCTGATCCGCCAAGAAAGCCGCTTTGTCATGGGTGCGCAATCATATGCCGGTGCGCAAGGTTTGATGCAGGTAATGCCTGCTACGGCTCGCGAAATTGCCGGTAAAATCGGTATGAGCAGCAGCGAACTCTATACCATGGACGGTAATATCCGCATGGGTACATGGTACATGGCCGATACCCGTCGCAATCTGCAAAACAACGAAGTATTGGCGACTGCCGGTTATAACGCCGGCCCGAGCCGCGCACGCAGATGGCAGGCTGCCGCACCTTTGGAGGGTGCGATTTACGCCGAAACCATTCCCTTTACCGAAACACGCGATTACGTGAAAAAGGTCATGACCAATGCAACTTACTATGCATCATTGTTTAATGAACCGCAAACTTCATTGAAACACCGCATGGGTACGATTCCCGCACGTTATTGATGGCTTAAATCTCAAAACAAAGACCGTCTGAAGGTCCGGACGGCCTTTATGCCATCATTTATCGGCTTTGGAAACCAAATTATGCTGTATCGCATACACTGCGGCTTGTACGCGGCTGCTTAAGTTGAGCTTTCTCAAGATGCTTTGCACATAAGCCTTGATGGTCGATTCGGCTAAATTCAAATGCTTGGCAATGACTTTGTTGCTATGACCGATGGCGAGATGTTTTAAGGTTTCCAATTCACGCGGGGTCAGTGATTCTAAGGCATCAGGCGTGTTTTCCTGCACCGGATTGATGAGTGACTGCACCAAATGGGCGGTCATTTCAGGAGAAAATACGCTGTCGCCGTTGGCGGCCTTGGCGATGGCATTGATAAGAAAATCGGCATCGATGTTTTTCAATAAAAAGCCTTGTGCCCCCAGCTTCATGCATTCAATCAAATCGTCGCTGTCTTCCGATACAGTGAGCATGACCACTTTTTGCGACGGGTTGCTGCTGAGAATTTGTCCAAGCGCTTCTCTGCCGTTCATCACAGGCATGTCTAAATCCAACAATACGACATCAGGGTGAACCTGTTCAACTAATTTTACGCCGCTGAGGCCGTCTTCGGCTTCACCGATGATTTCAAAATCCGCTTCACCCAACACGGATTTGATGCCGCGTCGAAACAGTGTGTGATCATCAATCAAAACAATGCTTGTACTCATTCTAAAATTCTTTCTTTTTTCGGTAGTAGCAGTGAAATTGTGGTTTGTCCGGGCCGGGATACCACGTTTAAATCGGCATGGATGCGTTGCGCACGTTCATACATAATATTCAACCCGACGTGGCCGTTTTCGGCAAAATCATTTAAATCGGCAGTATCGAAGCCGCAGCCGTTGTCTTCGATTTTCATCTCGAAATCCTCTTGATTATGAAACGAAACATTTACCTGCGTGGCCTGTGCGTGTTTGCGGATATTCGACAGACTTTCCTGCAAAATAAAGATAAACTGCAATTGCTGCTCGGCAGTCAGCAGAGGACCATTGTCCTGCCAGTCGGTGACGGTGTCGGTTTTCGTTTGCTGGCGGAAGCGGGCAATCAAGCGCTCAACGGCATCATTGAATTCGTTATGGGTAATTTTGGTACGGAAATTCAACAGTAATTCACGCACATCTTCATAGCATTCCTGCACACCTTCTTTGATAAATTGCAGCTTTTCATTGACCTTGGCATCTTGATTCAAACCGGATTTTTCCAAGGCTTTGTCGAGCATTTGGATTTGCAGGTTTAAAAAGGTCAGCGTTTGGGCGATACTGTCGTGCAGCCCCTGCGCAATCAGATTGCGCTCTTGTAAGACGGCCAATTGGCGGTTTTCGATGCCCAAGCGTAAATTACTCACGGTGATGCCCAATTGTTGGCACAGCGATTCGAGCAAATGATCATCGCCGTTGTCTGCGCCGGCATGATTGAAATACAGCGTCATCATGCCTAAATCTACGCCGTTGCTGCTGATTTTAAACACGCGTAAAAAGTGAAAACCCGATTGGCTGCACAAGGGTTCGGCCACTTCGTGATTTTGCGGCGGTGTTTTGTAGAAGTTGACTGTTTGACGGCCGGATTGGTTCACTGCCCGGCCGCAGCTGCATTCTTCCAGTTTGCGGCAGGCTTCGGCGGTTTGCAGGTTTTCGGGCAAACCAGAATGTGCAATCAAATCCATGCGTTTGCGCTGGAAATCAATCAGGCGGATGCTGCCTGCTTGAGCGGGAACCATGTTCATGATTTTGTTTAAGAAGCCTTCGGCGGCTTCGGCAACAGTCTGCGCTTGGCTTAATAAGTGGCTGAAGTAATAGAGTGTTTCCAGGGTGTGGTTTTTTTGTGCCAAATCGCGGGTTTTATCGGCAACCTGCTGCTCCAAATTTTGGTAAAGGTTGTGCAGACGGGTACTCATCTGGTTGAAGCCGTGATCGACTTCGGCAAATTCTGTCACGTTTTCGATCGGCACCTGCTTGCCGAATTGCCCATCATGAATCGCCGTGACACCGTTTTGCAGGCGGGTGAGCGGCAGGATAATCCAGCGGTAAAGCAGGAATACCATAATCATTGAGCTTATGCAAACCATGCACAGCAGCATCAATTGGAAAATGCGTAATTTATTGATATATTGGTTGTTAACGATTTCAACCGACTTAGCCAAGGTATCGATGGATTGGATAAAGGGCGGGATTTCGCTGCGGTCGAAGGCCAAACGTTCGGCCGAAATAGTCTGAAACCACGGTTTGATGTCGTTGGTCCAAGTGTGTTTCAAGCCAGCCAGATTGGCTTGCACATCTTCATCGTCGGGCAGAAACAGAGGCCGCTCAGGCACGCCGTTAATTAAGTCGGCAAGGGTTAGGTCAAAATCTTCGATATAGTGATCGATTTCGGATTGCTGTGCATGGCTGTTGAGCAGCAGACCCAAACGGTAGGTTTGCATGCGCAGGCTGCCGGTGTCGTTGATGGCGGCGGCTCCGCCTTCCAAACGCCACGACAAAATCAGTGTCAAAACAATTGAACCTGCGGCGGCAATCAGCCACAGCAGCGTTAACAGTTTCAAACGGGTGGAAAGGCGTTGGGGCAGCAGCATATTGATACTCAAATCACAAACTTTTTAACATCTTAATCCGACTATATTAACAGGTTCGGACGCCCTGTGCACAGGACGTCCGAAATCAGCATGGCATTAACATTTTACTTCTGCTCGGGCGCGGGTGTAATACCACCAGTTGAGCAACAGGCAGATAACGTAAAACGCGATAAAGCAGTATAAAGCCATGTTGACGCTGCCGGTGAGTGCGATGGATGTGCCGTAGCTTTTGGGGATGAAAAAGCCGCCGTAAGCTGCGAACGCACCGGTAAAACCGGCTACGGCCGCGCCTTCTTTGCCTGCGTTGATTAAAGCTTGCTCGCGGCTGATGACGCCTTGTTCGGCCAAACGCTGCTGCTGAATCAGAAAGATAATCGGAATTTGCATAAAGGTTGAGCCATTGCCGATGCCGGTGAGTGCAAATAGCGCCAAGAAGCAGGCGAAGAAGCCCCAGAAATTACCGCCGTGGCCGTCTGAAGGCAGGAAAAACAGTACACCGAACACGGCAATAATCATGCCGGCAAATACCCATTGCGTGATTTTTGCGCCGCTTTGGATTTTATCCGACAACCAGCCGCCGAAAGGGCGCACCAGCGCACCGACCAAAGGGCCGATAAAGGCATATTTCACCGGGTCAACGCCGGTAAACTGGCTTTTGGTCAACAACGGGAAACCGGCGGCAAAGCCCAAAAATGAGCCGAAAGTGCCCAAATAAATGATGCACATAATCCAGTTGTGTTTGCGTTTGAAAATCACTACCTGCTCTCTGAAGCCGGCTTTCGCGTTGGCCAAATCGTTCATGCCGAACCATGCAGCAATGGCCGACAAGATAATAAACGGCACCCACACAAAGCCCGCGTTTTGCAGCCAGATTTGTTTGGTTACGCCATCTCTGCCCCAAGTTTGCGGTTCGCCGCCCAAACTACCGAACAATGCGGCGGTAATCACCAGCGGTACGAGAAACTGCGCCACCGATACGCCCAAGTTGCCCAAACCGGCGTTCAAGCCCATGGCGGTGCCTTTTTCCGCTTTCGGGTAGAAGAAACTGATGTTGGCCATGCTGGACGAGAAATTGCCGCCGCCAAAGCCGCACAACAAAGCCAAAATTAGCATGGTGGTGTAGCTGGTGTCGGGGGTTTGTACAGCCAAACCCAGACCGATGGCGGGCAAGAGCAGGCTGGCGGTGGAAATCGCCGTCCAACGGCGGCCGCCAAAAATCGGCACTAAAAACGAATAAAAAATGCGCAAAGTTGCGCCCGACAAAGCCGGCATGGCCGCCAGCCAGAAGAGTTGGTTTTCATTATATTGAAAACCGATAGACGGCAGGTTAATCACCGCCACGCTCCACACCTGCCAAATGGCAAACGCCAGCATCAGCGCAGGAATGGAAATCCACAAATTGCGGGAAGCGGTTTTCTTGCCGCCGTTTTGCCAGAAATCGGAATCTTCCGGCCGCCAGTCTTGAATTAAACGCGACATCGCATTACTCCTTGTGATGGTCTTCAAGCAGGCCGTCTGAAACCGAAAAATATTTCAGACGGCCTTGAAGGGTTATCCGTGGCGTTTGCCTTTGAATGAGAAGTGCATCCAAATCAGCGAAATACATACCGTACCGTAAAGCAGCATGAAGGCAGTCGAGCGGATACCGGTGAAATCCAAAAGCGCGCCGAACATAATCGGCAGTAAGAAGCCGCCCATGCCGCCGGCTAAGCCGACTGCGCCGGAAACTGCGCCGATATTGTCGGGGTAGTCACTGGCCACGAATTTGAATACCGATGCTTTACCTACCGCCATCGCAATACCGGCGGCAAACATCAGCAGGGTAAACACGGTTACGTTCAAGCCTATGCTCATGCTCATCGGGCCGTTGGCCGTCTGAATCACCATTTCGGTTTGCGGGTAAGACAAGATGAAGAAACACACCCACAATACCCACATCACGCCCCAAGTCACCTTATATGCGCCGTATTTATCGGAAAGATAACCGCCCAATGCACGCAACACACCGCCCGGCAGGGAGAAGCAGGCAGCCAGAAAAGCGGCCGTCTGAATGCTCAGGCCGTATTCATCGATGTAGTATTTGGTCATCCACAGCGACAAACCGACATAACCGCCGAATACCACCGAATAATATTGGCTGTAACGCAATACGCCCGGGTCTTTCAACAGCAGCAATTGCTCTTTCAGGCTGGTGTTGGAAGGCACCAAATGTTTCGGATCGTGGTAGCTGGTGAACCAAAACAAAACCGCCGTACCCAGCATCACCGCCGCATAAACGGTCGGCACGAAATGCCATGTGCCGTAAGCAATAAGCGCAGGGGCGAGGAATTTGTTGACGGCGGCACCGGCATTACCCGCGCCGAACACGCCCATCGCCAAGCCTTGCCGGTCTTTCGGGAACCAACGCGCCACATAAGGCGTGCCGACCGAAAACGAACCGCCGGCCAAACCCATCATCAGGCCGATAATCAGAAACTGCCAGTAGGCATCGGCATATTTCATCAGGAAAATTGCCGGCACGCTCAGCATCATCAGCACAAACATCACAATGCGGCCGCCGTAACGGTCGGTCCAAATGCCCAACGGCACGCGAATCAGCGAACCGGATAACACGGGCAATGCGGCCAAAATACCGAATTCGGTTTCCGACAGGCCCAACTCTTTTTTCACCGGAATACCGACCACTGCCATCATCATCCAAATCATGAAGCAGACGGTAAATGCGAAGGTGCTGGTAATCAGTACGGAATAGCGTTTATACGTTTCGGAGGCCATTGTCCCCCTGCCTTTCTTAATGGTTTGATACAAATTCAGATTCGGCTTTCAGACGGCCTTGGATTCATGCAATACAAAGGCCGTCTGCAAGGCCGGATTAACGGCGGCGCACCAACTGCCATGCGCGTCCGACATAAGCTACGCTGGCAAAACCGCTCCAAACGTGCACCATGCGGGTGAACGGGAAGATGAAGAAGAAGGTCATGCCCATAAAAATATGCAGCTTAAAGAGAAAATTCACGTCTGCCAGATAGGCCGCCGCACCACCGCGGAAGGTAACGATGTGTTGCGCCCAGTGCATGAGTTTCACCATTTCATGACCGTCGAGATGGCCCATGCTGACAAAGATGGTGCATAAGCCCAATACCAAGGTAATCAAGAGCCAAAGCAACACCAATTTATCCTGCCAAGAGCTGTTGGCGTTGATGCGGTCGATTTTGAAACGGCGCTGAATCAACAAAATCAGGCCGAACAGCGCCATCACGCCGAATATGCCGCCCATTGTCATTGCAAACACCTGTTTTGCGCCGTGGCTCACGCCGATGGCATCCCAAAACCACAAAGGGGTCAACAGGCCGAACAAATGGCCGAAAAACACTGCCAGAATGCCGACGTGCATCAAAATACTGCCCAAGCGCAATTGGCCGTGAAACAGCAATTGGCTCGAATCGCTTTTCCACGAATACTGCTCACGGTCAAAGCGCACCAAGCTGCCCAAGAAAAACACCGCCAGACAGATGTACGGGTAAATGCCGAAGAAAAATTGATTGAAGGTATTCATGATTTATCCTCCTTTAAGAGCGAGCGCCAAGGCTGCCCTTGGGGTAAAACCGTACGGTTTCGACGGTCGGTTTCAGTAAAGGCTCAATGCCTGCCATGTCGGGGCCGAACATTTCCATAGCTTCGTCCATGTCGCGCACCGGCGGCTCGATTAAGGCTTTCGGCTCGACCGGCGTCAGCGTCACCGCGGCTTGCAGCAGCGCGGCATAAGGCGATCCGGCGGCTTCGAGTTTGCCGGCAATATGCGCAATCACATGTACCGCATCGCCGAGGATTTTTTGCGCTTCTGCTTCGGGAATAAACGACAGGAATTCCAACACCGCAGGCAGATAATCCGGCAATTCTTCGTCGCCCAACTCAAAGCCGTGGCGGCGGTATTCCTCGATTAAATCCACCATTGCACTGCCGCGATCGCGGTCTTCGCCATAGACATGTTCGAAGAGGTACAGCGACTGATGGCGGTTACGGTCGAAATTCAGCACATAATATTCCTGTAGTTCGCGCAAAGATGTGTTGCCCAGATAATCCAAAAAGGCTTGTAATGCTTCGCGCTTCGGATTGAATTCAGGCCATTCGTTTAAGGCCGTCTGAAACTCGGGCATCGCGTCAATCAGTGCTTGCTCGGGGTAACACATCAAGGCCGAAAGCCACTTGTAAACCAAAGGGTTGCTCATCAGTGCACTCCTTCTTCGCGGTTTTTCCCGGCGTCCTTACGCAAACCGTGGAACACAATCGGTGCAGCTTTGCGTTTGCCGAACAGGCTTTCGTTACTTTCGCCGCCCGAACAACCGTTGCCGAAAGTGAAGCCGCAGCCTTTTTCGTTGAAGGTTTCTTCCACCATTTCTTTATGGCTGGTCGGAATCACGAAGCGGTCTTCATAGTTGGCAATCGCCATCACTTGATACATTTCTTCCACTTGCGCAGGGGTCAGGCCGGTGCCGTCTAAGGTTTGCTCCAGCGTTTCGCCGTGCACCACTTGGCCGCGTTTGAAGCGGCGCATGGCAATCATGCGTTCGAGCGCGTCTTTAATCGGTTCGATTTTGCCCGCGGTGAGCAGGTTGGCCAGATAACGCAGCGGAATACGCATTTCGTCCACGCTCGGAATGATGCCGTTTTCGCCGACCAAACCGTTTTCAATGGCAGATTGAATCGGCGACAAAGGCGGCACATACCAAACCATCGGCAGCGTACGGTATTCGGGGTGCAGCGGGAAGGCAATTTTCCATTCCATCGCCATTTTGTACACAGGCGAGCGTTTGGCCGCATCGAGCCAACTTTGGCTTATGCCTTGTTCCAATGCTTGGCGTTGCACTTCAGGATCGTTCGGATTCAGGAACACGCCCAATTGCGATTCATACAAATCTTGCGGATTTTCTACTGAGGCGGCTTGTTCGATTTTATCGGCGTCATACAGCAGCACGCCCAAATAGCGGATACGGCCGACGCAGCTTTCCGAGCACACGGTCGGTTGGCCGTTTTCGATGCGCGGGTAGCAGAAGGTGCATTTTTCCGCTTTGCCGCTGGTCCAGTTGTAGTAGATTTTTTTGTACGGGCAGCCGGAGACACACATGCGCCAGCCGCGGCATTTATCTTGGTCGATCAACACGATGCCGTCGTCTTCGCGCTTGTAGATGCTGCCGGAAGGACAGGATGCCACGCAGGTCGGGTTCAGGCAGTGTTCGCACAGGCGCGGCAGATACATCATGAAGGTCTGCTCGAATGCGGCGTGCATGTCTTTTTGAATACCTTCGAATAATACGTCTTTGGCGCGTTTTTCAAATTCGCCGCCCAAGTCGTCTTCCCAGTTCGGCCCCCATTCGACTTTGTCCATTTTTTTGCCGGTCAATACCGAAACAGGGCGCGCGGTCGGCGGTGTTTTCATTTTCGGCGCATTTTGCAGATGCTCGTAGTCATAGGTGAACGGCTCGTAGTAGTCGTCGATTTGCGGCATGTTCGGGTTAGCGAAAATATTGGCCAGAATCTTCAGCTTGCCGCCTTGTTTCGGTACCAGTTTGCCGTCGGGTTTGCGCACCCAGCCGCCGTTCCATTTTTCCTGGTCTTCCCAATTTTTCGGAAAGCCGATACCGGGCTTGGTTTCCACGTTGTTGAACCATGCGTATTCGACGCCGTCGCGTGCCGTCCATACATTTTTACAGGTCACGGAGCAGGTGTGGCAGCCGATACATTTGTCGAGGTTCAGAACCATGCCGATTTGCGCTCGGATTTTCATAATGGTGTTCCTTGTGTTTTGTGTTTCAGACGGCCTTTTTCAGAGGCCATCTGAAAGATTTTTTATGGGTATGTCTGCTTGCGGGAAGTGTTGTCAGACGGCCTTGATGCTTTATTTCAGGCCGTCTGGAACTCAGGCCGGATCGTCCATCCAATCCACTTTGTTCATCTTGCGTACAATCACCCATTCGTCGCGGTTGGAACCGACCGTACCGTAGTAGTTGAAACCGTAAGCTTGTTGGGCGTAACCGCCGATCATGTGGGTCGGTTTCAACACGGTACGGGTCACGGAATTGTGGATGCCGCCGCGTTTTTTCGATATTTCGCCCGCAGGCGTGTGTACGATTTTTTCCTGCGCGTGATACATCAGAATCATGGTTTCCGGAATCCGCTGGCTCACTACCACGCGGCAGGCAATGGTGCCGTTGGCGTTGAACACTTCTACCCAGTCGTTATCCACCAAACCGGCGCGCTTGGCATCGATTTCCGATACCCAAACATGCGGGCCGCCGCGCGAGAGCGTCAGCATACGGATGTTTTCCGAATAGGTGGAGTGGATACCCCATTTTTGGTGCGGCGTCAGGAAATTAAGCGTGATTTCCGGATTGCCGTTAGGGTATTTGCCCAATAGTTTTTGCGTGGTTTTGAAATCCACCGGCGGTTTGTATACGCACAAATGCTCGCCGAACGCACGCATCCAATGGTGGTCTTGGTAGAACTGTTGGCGGCCGGTAATGGTGCGCCACGGAATCAGTTCGTGCACATTGGTATAACCGGCGTTGTAGCAGACTTCTTCGCTTTCCACGCCCGACCAAATCGGGGAGGATACAATTTTGCGCGGTTGCGCTACGATGTCGCGGAAACGGATTTGGGTGTGCTCGCTCGCTGCAATCAAATGCGTGTGGTCGCGGCCGGTGGCTTTGCCCAGAGCCTGCCAAGCTTTCATCGACACATGGCCGTTGGTTTCCGGTGCCAAGGTCAGAATCATTTCGGCGGCATCGATGGCGGTTTCCAGTTTCGGCTGGCCTTTGCCTGCGCCTTCGCTGCGTGTGCCGTTGAGTTTGCGCAGGAATTCGACTTCATGGCCGGTTTGCCATGCCAGGCCTTTACCGTTGTTGTTGATTTTTTCCAGTAACGGGCCAATGGAGGTGAATTTGTCATACACCGCACCATAATCGCGCTCGACCACGGTCATTGCCGGCATGGTTTTGCCCGGAATCGGTTCGCATTCGCCGTGTTTCCAGTCTTTCGGGTCAAACGGCTGCCCCATTTCCTGCGGACTGTCGTGCATGAGCGGGGTCAGCACGATGTCTTTGCGCACGCCCAGATAGTCTTTGGCGATTTCGCTGAATTTTTTCGCCAGGCCTTTGTAGATTTCCCAGTCGGATTTGCTTTGCCACAAAGGCTGCACCGCTTCGGTCAGTGGGTGGATGAACGGGTGCATGTCGGACGTGTTCAAATCGTCTTTTTCATACCAAGTTGCGGTCGGGAAAATCACGTCGGCGTAAAGACAAGTCGTGTTCATGCGGAAATCGAGCAAGGTCAGCAAATCGAGTTTGCCTTCCGCTGCCGGGCGTACAGTGATTTCAGACGGCGTGATGCAGTCTTCTTCATCGCTCAAGACTGCGTTTTGCGTGCCGAGCAGGTATTTCAGGAAATATTCGTGACCCTTGCCGGACGAACCTAAAATATTCGAACGCCACACAAACAGGTTGCGCGGAAAGTTTTTCGGGTTGTCGGGGTCGTTACAGGCCATGTCGATGCTGCCGTCTTTCAGGCCGCCGACCACATAATCGGCCGGATTCGCGCCCGCGGCTTCGGCGGCGTCCGCCACATCGAGCGGGTTCTGCGTCAGTTGCGGCGCAGAAGGCAGCCAGCCCATGCGTTCGGCTTTGGCGTTGTAATCAATCATCGACATATTCGGCATGCTGTCGCTGAAGCCCGGCGCCAGAATTTCGTCCACGCCCAGTTTTTCATGCCGCCATTGGCTGGTGTGGGCATAAAAGAACGATGTACCGTTCATTTGGCGTGGCGGGCGGTGCCAGTCAAGTGCGAAGGCCAACGGTGTCCAGCCCGATTGCGGCCGCAGCTTTTCTTGGCCGACGTAGTGGCACCAGCCGCCGCCGGATTTGCCGATGGTGCCGCACATCATCAGCATGTTGATGATGCCGCGGTAGCTCATGTCCATGTGGTACCAGTGGTTCAGGCCGGCACCGAGAATCACCATCGAGCGGCCTTCGGTGTCGTGTGCATTTTGGGCAAACTCGCGCGCCACTTGAATCACCAGCTTCGGATCAACGCCGGTGTGTTTTTGCTGCCAAGCGGGGGTGTACGGTTTGTCTTCGCTGTAATCTTTGGCGGCATTCGGGTCGTCCAAGCCGTGATCGACGCCGTAGTTGGCAATCATCAGATCAAATACGGTTGCCACCAAGGCGCTGCTGCCATCGGCCAATTGAATGCGTTTGGCCGGCACTTTGCGGTAAATCAGTTCGTCGTTGTCGCTGCCGAAATAGGTAAAGCCGACATCGGCTATTTCATCGGCACGCTCTTTCAGGCTCAAGGCGGCTTTTACGTCTTGGCCTTGGGCGCGCGTTTCCAGATTCCATTTTTGGCTGCCGTCCCAGCGGAAGCCGACCGATCCGTTTGGCACCATCAGGCCGTCTGAAAGCTCGTCCCAAGCCAATACTTTCCAGTCGGGGTTTTCTTGTTCGCCGAAATTGCCGTCAAGGGCGGAAGCGCGCAGGAAATATTCCGGCCGGAAGCCTTGGCCGTCTTCTTTCAGACGAACCAGCATCGGCATGTCGGTCAGGCGGCGGACATAGTCTTGGAAGTATTCAGACGGCTTGTCGAGATGGAATTCTTTCAAAATCACATGGCCCATCGCCATTGCCAAGGCCGCATCAGTACCTTGTTTCGGTGCCAGCCAGATATCGCCGAACTTGGCCATTTCGCCGTAATCGGAAGACACGGCCACGGTTTTGGTGCCTTTATAGCGGACTTCGGTGTAGAAGTGGGCATCGGGCGTGCGCGTCATCGGCACGTTGGAACCCCATACTAAAAGATAGCCGGCGTTGTACCAGTCGGCCGATTCGGCCACGTCGGTTTGTTCGCCCCAAGTTTGCGGGCTGGCAGGCGGTAAGTCGCAATACCAGTCGTAGAAAGACAGCGGCACGCCGCCGATTAAGCCCAGATAACGCGCACCGGCGGCATAGCTCACCATCGACATTGCCGGAATCGGTGAGAAACCGATGACACGGTCGGGACCGTAGTTTTTGATGGTATAGGCATTGGCTGCGGCTACTAATTCGTAGGCTTCGTCCCAAGTCGAACGTACGAACCCGCCCAAGCCGCGTTGGGTTTTATAAGCTTTGGCGCGGGCAGGGTCTTCTACAATCGATGCCCATGCTTCCACCGGCGACAGGGTTTGGCGGGCATCGCGCCACATTTGCGCCAATATGCCGCGCAACATCGGGTATTTCACGCGTTGGGCGGAATACACATACCAGCTGTATGATGCGCCGCGCGGGCAGCCTCGCGGTTCGTGATTAGGCAGATCGGGACGGGTGCGCGGGTAGTCGGTTTGCTGGATTTCCCAAGTAATCAAACCGTTTTTCACAAAAATTTTCCAAGAGCACGAACCGGTACAGTTCACACCGTGGGTGGAGCGTACTTCTTTGTCGTGCGCCCAGCGGCTGCGGTAGGCGTTTTCCCATTTGCGGTCTTCTGTGGTCACGGCGCCGTGGCCGTTGGCAAATGCTTCATGCTTTCGGGTGAAAAATTTCAATCGGTCTAAGAAATGGCTCATGGTCGTGTCCTCGCTGGCAGTGATTGCCGGATGTTTTATTGTCGATTAACAATATAAATCGTGAGATGCAAAACCGCCACGCGCTTAAAGCATGAGAAAAGGGTATAAAACAGCGGTATCCAAAACCGACTTTCGGCGGTATAGCAATTTGTGCAAATCGGTCTGTTATTTCAAATGAATAGCGGACATGAACTTTGCAACGTATGGCAAAAAAGCTTGCCAAACACCGAAAAATCAATAAAAGGCCGTCTGAAACCTGCGTGCAGATGATTTTCTGTTCAATCGCAAATAAAAACGCCACTACCTACTTTAGTAGGTAGTGGCGGAAGAAGCGTGTTTTCAGACGGCCTGTTCATTCGCAGTTCCGGTAAATAGGCTCAAATCACGCCCAAATCCTGCAGACCGCGCAACACGCCGTCTTCGTCTACGCTCGGGCAGACATAACCGGCCAGTGCTTTCACGCTTTCTTCGCCGTTGCCCATCGCCACGCCAAAGCCGACGGCCTGCATCATTTCCACATCGTTGAAGCTGTCGCCGAAGGCCATCACGTCTTTCATGTCTATGCCGAGTTTCGCAATCGCATGTTCGATGCCGCGCGCTTTCGAGCCTTCCCGACGCAGAACATCCACCGCATTTTCATGCCAGCGTACGGTTTTGAAACCCATTTGGCCGACGGCGGCATCGATTTCCAAATCCCGTTCCTGTGTGTAAAAGGCCAATAATTGGTACACCGGTTGCTGACGGTAATAATGGGCATCAACTTGATAAGACGAGACAATTCTCGACAGGGCATCTTTGACCCGTTCGGTTTCTTCAGAAACAGCGATTTCGGCATTGTTTACAAACGCATAAGCAATGTTTTGTTGCGCCAGAAAGGCACACGCTGCCGCTGCTTCATCGGCCACCATCGGATAATGCTGCAAGGTTTTCCCTTGGAACTCAATATATTGGCCATTGATGGTCACCAGCATGTCGATGCCCGCTTCCTGAATCAATGTTTTGACCTTGGCCGGAATGGCAACAGGCGGGCGGCCGGTGGCAATGGCGGTCAAAATGCCGCGCTGTTTCAAGGCGGCCAAAGCTTCACCGACGGATGGGCGCAGTGTATCGGTGTATTTGCGGTAAATAGTGTCGTCGATGTCGAAGAAAACGATTTTAGGATTTTGCATGACAAAAGGCCGTGGAGAATATGGTTTCAGACGGCCTATTGTATAACACCCGTTATGCTTGACGATATGGGCGCAGAAAGATTGATGGGTTTGATTTTAGAAAACAGGATATGGGAAGGCCGTCTGAAAAATCAATCGTTTTTCAGACGGCCTGTTTCAAAACCATCATTCAAGGCCGTCTGAAACTTAATTCAGAATCTTGATGGCGGTTTTGCCTTGTTTGAATTTCGCTTTGATGACGGCAGGCAGCGTGTCGTCAAAATACCAGCGGCCATCGGGCAGGGCGACGGCATTGGCGGTGCATCGGAAAGTCAGCGTCTGGCCCGATAATTGGTCGGTTTCGCAAATGTCGATTTCGTGCGCTCTACCCCAATCGGCCACGGGCAGCAAGGGTGCGAGCGAGAGTACCCGGCGGTTTTGCTGCCGTACGCCGTTGGCATCTTGGCAGGAACCGTCGCATTGTCCGATGGCCTGAATCGGGCAAGGTTCGTTTTTGGCGTTGGTTTCCGGTAGGATATTCAGCAAATCCGGACAAAGGCCGTATTCCTGCGCCCATGCGGCCAAAGCGCGTTTGGCGCCTTTTTTATGCAGGAAAAAACCATAAGGGCGATGGAGGTGAATGCCGTTGCTCATCGGCACCAATCGCGCCTGCAATACGCCGTGTCCGTCCGGTGAAAACTGCACCGTGGTAAACGTGCGCACAGTTTCAGACGGCCTGAGATTAAACTGCACCATGGCTTGCGCTTTCAACCACAAAGCATGCATAGGCCCTATGGCCGGCATAAAGCAGATAGAAGCCGCGCTTTGTACGAAACTCGGAATTTTTTTGCCGGCCAACATGGCTGCCACTTCGAAATAAGCGCGTGTATGCGATTGCACCGCTTGCGCTTGGCCGTATTTATCCAGCCAGACCAACACGCCTTCGCTGTCGGGCAGGGCGTAGAGCTGCCCGGCCAAGGTGTTCGGCAACCAGGCCGGCAGCATTTTCGGATTCAGTAAGACACGGCTGTGGTTGAGCCAGTCTTCCTCCCCTTTTTCTTTCAGACTTTTTTCCAAAAAATCCACCAAAGCCAAAACATCGGTCATGGCGCGGTGGCGGTTTCCCACCGAAATACCCATACGTTCAATGATGCTGTCGAGATTGTGTTTGTGAAACTGCGGATACAGACGGCGCGACAATTGTACCGTGCACAAAGCCGGTGCCGCAAAATCAATGCCTATGCGCCGAAATTCATGTCGCAAAAACGTGTAATCAAAGCGGCTGTTGTGTGCCAGCAGCAGCGTACCGCGCAAAAGCGGCAGCAAATCGGCGGCAATTTGGCTGAAAAACGGTGCATCTTTGACCAACTCATCATCAATGCCGGTTAAGCGGGCAATAAAATCCGAAATCGGCTGTTGCGGATTGACCAGCCATTCATAACGCTTGGCTTGGCCGTTTTCAAAACGCAATACCGCCACTTCCGTTATACGGTCCTGATAGAGATTGCCGCCGGTCGTTTCCAAATCTACCACCGCCACCGGCAAACCCAAGCGGGAAAAAGCAACAGCCAACCGCGGCCAACGCGAAGCGTGCGCCATTTTTCTTTTCCTGTAAATTCAACAAATAAACGCGCATTCTACACTTTTTGAGATTTTTTTCCAGTCGGACGCTTGACAGATGTGAAGCGTATCCCTATAATCCCTATCTTTCCTACAGCGCACCCGTAGCTCAGTTGGATAGAGTATCTGGCTACGAACCAGAGGGTCGGGCGTTCGAATCGCTCCGGGTGCGCCATTGGGAAAATCCTTTATTCCGCGCCCATCGTCTAGCGGTTAGGACATCGCCCTTTCACGGCGGTAACCGGGGTTCGATTCCCCGTGGGCGTGCCAGATTTTCATTAAAGCCTTGCTGTTTTCAGCAAGGCTTTAATTTTTTGTATTTCTCAAATTTTTCAAAATAGGAATTGTGCCGGTTTCGGTCAATTCTATTTTTCAGACGGCATGGGCATCATTTTCTTAAGCATACATGATTTTCATGTCATGTTGTTTACCGGGTGGATTGGTTGAATATTTAGGCGGCTTAAGGTTAAATGATTTATATGTAAACCATGTCTTTACTAAAATTGATTAAGTTTTTCGTGCGTAAAGCCTTGGTTTAGAGGCTTGTTTTCACGGTTTTATTTATATAGGGATGTTTGGTCGAATTGGTTTTGTGGAGGGAAGGCATAGGTATTTTCATTCAAATCCAATACAAATACGGCTTTCTCTGCTAAGGTAATAGGTACATTAATCAGAACCAACTGAATAGGAGTAAACACATGAATGCAAATTTGAAATGGATCGCTTCGGCAATCGTGGCTACTGTGGCTTTGTCGGCATGTAGCAGTACCGGCAGTACCAAACCTGCCTCTGCCGAACAACCGGCCCAAGCCCGACAAACTCAGCCGGCGCCGCAACAAGCGCAAGCTGTCAGCGGTCCGCAAACGGTTAAAGTGGATTCTATCGATGCGACCAAAGAAGTTGCCTATAAATGTGGCGCGAAAGGCGGAGAGAAATTAACCGTGATGTATGGTGTGAAAAACAATCAGTTGGTGGCAGCGCAAGTTCGCTTTAAAAACGAGTTGACACCGAATCTGTTCCGCGTAGTCGGCGCGAACGATCAGAATATTTTCTGGGGTGAAAACGTGGCTTGGTTTGCTGAGAAAGCAACGCCAGCCGACGTGGACAAAGTTGACGGCAATATGTTGACCATTCGCGGTACGACTCAAGTCAACGGCAAAACCGAAGTGGTGGATCAAATCGTGACCCGCGGTTGTTTATTGGATAAAACAGCCACTGCACGTTTGAAAAAATAATCGATTGATTAAATGATAAAAGGCCGTCTGAAAATTAATCTTTCAGACGGCCTTTTATTTTATTTCTGATCCGCTTCAGGCTCGGGGATTTCAAATACCTGACGCAGATAGGCAAGGAAGGTGTCGTTGGTGGTCATGGTCTTACCCGGTGAGTCGGAAAGCTTGGCAACGGATTGGCCGTTGCACTCCACCAGCTTCAACACGATATTGAGCGGCGTATGCCCCATGTCGTTGGTGAGGTTGGTACCGATGCCGAAGCTGGTTTTGAAACGGTCTTTGAAATATTGGTGCAATGCCCAAGATTTTTCGATGTCGAGGCCGTCTGAAAAGGTCAGCATTTTGGTATGGCTGTCGATTTTGAGCTTTTTATAGTGCGCATAGGCTTTGTCGCCCCACGCATACGGATCGCCGCTGTCGTGGCGCAGGCCGTCAAACAGTTTGGCAAAGTAAAGGTCGAAATCGCGCAGGAAGGCATCCATGCCGACCACATCGGTGAGTGCAATGCCTAAGTCGCCTCGGTATTCGTGTACCCATGCTTCAAGGGCGGCTTTTTGCGAATTGCGCAGGCGCACGTCCAAGGCTTGGAAGGCTTGCAGGAATTCGTGCGCCATGGTGCCGATGGGTGTGATGTTGAGTTTTTTCGCCAAGTAAACGTTGCTGGTGCCGCGTACAATGTGCGGTGCGGCATCGTTTAAGGTGCGCACAACGTGTTCCTGCCAGGCCAGATTATAGCGGCGGCGGGTACCAAAATCAGAAATCAAAAACGGCGGGTCGGAAGGGTCTTGCCGGGCGGCAATGGTTTTCAGGCAATCAACTTTGGCTTGCAAACGGCGTTCGCCTTCGGCCAATATTTCCGGCGTTTCCAAACGGCGGAAGAAAAGTTCGTTCACAATCGCCAAGATGAAGATTTCAAAGAACATTGCCTGAATCATCGGGCCTTCAATACGGATGTGCAGACGGCCCTGTGCGTCGGAACGCACTTTGACAAATCGGCGTTTCAGTTGGAAAAGCTCGAGGTAATCGACAAAGTCGCTTTTGATAAAGCGCAGGCGGCGCAGGTAATCCAATTCGTCGTCGGTAAAGCGCAGTTGGCAAAGGGCATCCAATTCGCGTTCGAATTCTTCTTGAATGTCGGCCAGCGGGTAAACCATTTCTTTGTTGCGGCAACGGAATTCATACAGGCTGTGAGTTTGCGGGAATTGGTGCAAAATCACCTGCAGCATGGTGAATTTGTATAAATCGGTGTCGAGCAGCGATTTGATGATGGGGTCGTGTGAGGTCATAAAGATGTTCTCATTTACGGGCGATAAAGTATTAAAACACGTTTGGCGGCCAAGATGACTGGAAGTTTACAAACTTTTATGGATTTTGGGCATTGAGGCCGTCTGAAAGCGGTTCGGGCAACTCGATTTGCTCGGTTTCGGCCTGTTTTAAGTGGATTTCGATTTCGCCGAAACCACTTTCCTGTACAATGCGCACCAAGCCTTCTTTGGCCAATTCCAGCAGCGCGATGAAATTTACCACCACATAAGCCGCGCCTTGTTCCGGCTTGAATAAAGTGGAAAAACGGCTGAAACCGTACTCGTTCAGACGGCGTAAAATCATCGTCATCTGCGCGCGCACGGAAATGGCTTCGCGTACCACTTCATGGCTGCGCGTGTGTTTGGCACGCGATAAAATGCCAAGCCAAGCCTGCGTTAAATCGGCTACGGCGACATCAGGCAGCTTCGTTTCGGCAGCAATTTCCAAAGGCAGGTACACCCATGCGAAATCGCGGCCGGCGCGGGGCAGGGCATCCAAACCTTGTGCGGCCAGCTTCATTTGTTCGTAAGCCAGCAGGCGGCGTACCAATTCGGCGCGCGGGTCGGCTTCTTCGTCCTCGATTTCTTCGGGGCGTGGCAGCAGCAGGCGTGATTTGATTTCAATCAGCATAGCTGCCATCAATAAATATTCCGCTGCCAAATCAAATTGATAGGCTTCTATTTGTGCAATATAGTGCAGATATTGCTCGGTGATTTTCACCATCGGAATATCGAGTACATCAATATTCTGCTTGCGGATTAAATACAGCAGCAAATCCAGCGGTCCTTGAAAGCCCGACAACACCACTTCCAGCGCATCGGGCGGGATAAACAAATCCTGTGGGATGTCGGTGACGGGTTGGCCGAACACATACGCCACTGCGCTTTCAGACGGCCTCGTCATCTCGGCAGTATTCATTTGCCACCCGCAATATGGTCAATCGCCGCTTGCGCACAATACAGGCCGAAACCGGCGGTTACCAGCATACTCGCACCATAACCGGCGCACGATAAACCTTGCGGCGCAGCATCTGTCGCACAGGCTTCGCCTGATTGCGGCGGGATAATGTTCTCGGTGGAATACACACACGGTACACTCATTTTGTCGGCAGTGTTGCGGCTGAAGCCGTGGCGTTTGCGTAAGGTGTAGCGCAGATTGGCCAGTAAAGGGTCGTGGGTGGCTTTGCTTAAATCGGCAGTCCGAATCAAGGCCGGATTTTTTTGTCCGCCCGCGCCGCCGCTTAAGATAAACGGCTGCCTGTGTTGCACAAAATAAGCTGCCATCGCTGCTTTTACGCGCACTTGGTCGATGGCATCAATTACAAAATCAAAGCCGTCCGAAAACAAATCGGGCAGGTTTTCTTCGGTTACAAAATCTTCGATTTCAACTACTCGGCAAGCCGGATTGATTTGTACAATGCGCTCGTGCAAAGCGCTGACTTTGGCCTTGCCGAAATCATCGGTCAGCGCATGAAGCTGGCGGTTGACATTGGATTCGGCAACATTATCCAAATCAATCAAAGTTAAACGGCCGATGCCGCTGCGTGCCAATGCTTCTACCGCCCATGAGCCGACGCCGCCGACGCCGACTACGCATACATGCGCCTGACGGAAGCGTTGTAATGCCGAATCGCCATACAATCGGCCAATGCCGCCGAAACGGCGTAACGACAGGGAATCAATCTCGGACATGGTCAACCTTGCGATAAATCAAAAAAACAAATGAAAAGGCGGCGTTGCGAAGCAAAAATTCATCGCAAAAAGCCAAAGACGTATTATACTTGAACCATGAAGGCTGTTGTGTAAAGCTGAAAAAACAGTCTATAATCCCATCACTTGAAAATATCGTGCCGCAAAAAGGCATTGGAAGGAGATGACGATGTATAAGCATTTGGTTGTTGCCGTTGATGGTAGTGAAACCTCTTTGAACGCGTTGAGACATGCGGCTGATTTGGCCGGCGTTAACGAATCCCGCTTGACTTTGGTGCATGTGGCTAATCCGGCGGAATACATGGCTTTGGCTCCTGAGTTTTTGCAACACGAAAGCTACGAAGCTGCTGCGGTGGCGCAGGGTAACGAAGTATTGGAATTTGCCGAAAAATCAGTGCGTGAGAACGGTGTAACCAATATCGTGAAACACTTGCTGGTGGCCAACAAAGGCGCACGCGAAATGGCGCAGGAATTGGTGGATTACGCCGATGCCAACGGTGCCGATTTGCTGGTGTTGGGTACGCACGGCCGTACCGGTCTCATGCATTTGCTGATGGGCAGCTTTGCCGAAACCGTGATGCGCCAAAGCCACTTGCCATTGTTGGTGATTCGCAGCAAAGCCGAAGAAGAATAATGCTTTTTTAAGCTGAGTTGGACACAGGCCGTCTGAACGTTTCAGACGGCCTTTTGTCATGGTTCGGACAATGTGAATATTTGCCGGTAATTATTGTCAAAATATCGCTGAATAATTTTTAAAACGCCGAAAAAATCCTTATTTTGTCGCCAATTGGTTTTATAATCGCGTTTTGGGTTTAGCGTAATCATTCTATTTGAAGGGAAGCGAACATGGCTGCACCGACCATCAGCGAGGTCTGCAATATCCGTTATTGGGGCATTAATTATTATGATGCCGATGATAAGGGCGAGGTGATTGTACGCCCGAACCCGGCCGAGCCGGAGAAAACCGTGTCGCTGCAGAAGCTGGCTGAATCGGTGCAGAAACAGCAGGGCGCGCGGCTGCCGATTTTGTTTTGCTTTCCGCAAATTCTGCAACACCGCCTGCGATCGATTAATCAGGCGTTTCAGACGGCCAGAAACGGCTTTGACTATGAAGGCGATTATTGCCTGGTGTATCCGATTAAGGTCAACCAGCACCGCCGCGTGATTGAAACGCTGATTCACAGCCGGCAGCCGCACGGTTTGGAAGCGGGCTCGAAAGCGGAGCTGATGGCCGTGTTGGCACACGCCGGCACCACGCAGACGCTGATTGTCTGCAACGGCTATAAAGACCGCGAATACATCCGCTTTGTTTTGATGGGCGAGAAGCTCGGTCATCAGGTTTATTTGGTAATTGAAAAAATTTCCGAAATCGAAATGGTGCTGGAAGAAGCGGAAAAGTTAGGCGTGAAACCGCGCTTGGGCGTGCGTGCGCGTTTGGCTTCGCAAGGTTCGGGCAAATGGCAGGCCTCGGGCGGCGATAAGTCAAAATTCGGCTTGTCGGCTTCGCAAGTGCTGCATTTGGTTGATGTGTTGAAACAAAGCAACCGCTTAGAGTGCCTGCAACTTTTGCATTTCCATCTCGGTTCTCAACTGGGCAATATCCGCGATGTGGCCACCGGTGTGCGCGAATCGGCACGGTTTTATGTGGAATTGCACAAACTCGGCGTGAATATTCAATGCTTCGACGTGGGCGGCGGTTTGGGTGTGGATTACGAGGGCAACCGCACGCAATCGGATTGCTCGGTTAATTACAGCCTGACCGAATATGCGGAAACGGTGGTGTGGGGCATAGGCCAAGCCTGTCGCGAACACAATCTGCCGCACCCGACCATCATCACCGAAAGCGGCCGCGGCATTACCGCGCATCATGCCGTGTTGGTGGCGAACGTGATTGGGGCGGAACGCTACACGCCGCAAGAATTGGGCGCGCCGTTTGAAGACGACCCGCGCGTGTTGCACAGCATGTGGGAAACGTGGACGGATATTTTCGATTCGCGCGAAAAGCGTTCGCTCAGAAGCTGGGTGCACGAAAGCCAGTTTGATTTGTCGGACGTGCACAATCAATACAACGTCGGTCTGCTGAGCCTCGAGCAACGTGCGTGGGCAGAGCAGCTTTATCTGAATATCTGCCGCGAAGTGGGCGAATTGTTCAACGAAAAACACCGTTCTCACCGCACCATTATCGATGAATTGCAAGAGCGTTTTGCCGATAAACTGTATGTGAATTTTTCGCTGTTCCAATCGTTGCCCGACGTGTGGGGCATTGACCAACTGTTCCCCGTTTGCCCGCTTACCGGCCTGAACGAAAAAGTCGCCCGCCGCGCTGTGCTGCTGGACATTACCTGCGATTCAGACGGCACCATCGATCACTACATCGACGGCGACGGTATTGCCACCACCATGCCGATGCCCGATTATCCTGCCGACAATCCGCCGCTGTTGGGCTTTTTCATGGTCGGCGCATATCAGGAAATTTTGGGCAATATGCACAATTTGTTCGGCGACACCGCCACCATTGATGTGATTGTACACGGTGAAAACGAATTCGAAGTGGTCGACTACGACGAAGGCAACACCGTTGCCGATATGCTCGAATATGTGTACCAAGACCCCGAGGAGCTGATGCGCCGCTACCGCGAACAAATCGAACATTCCGATTTGCCGGCTTCGCAAGCAATGGCGTTTTTGAAAGAGCTGGAAATCGGGCTGAACGGCTATACTTATTTGGAAGAAGAATAATGTCCAGACGGCCTGATTAAGATATCAAGGCCGTCTGAAAACAAAACTGTTACATATTAAAGGACACAGAATGAGCCCTTATACCACCCTTGCCGGTAAAACCGACAATTCACTGGTTTCCAACAATTTCGGCTTCCTGCGCCTGCCGCTTGATTTCAACCCTTACGAAAGCAATGCCGAGTGGGTAATCACTGGCATTCCTTACGACATCGCCGTATCCGGCCGCCCGGGCGCGCGTTTCGGCCCCGAATCCATCCGCCGCGCCTCAGTTAACCTGACGTGGGAACACAAGCGCTTTCCTTGGACATTCGACGTGCGCGAACGCTTGAACATTGTTGATTGCGGCGACTTGGTTTATTCCTTCGGCGACAGCCGTGATTTTGTCGAAAAACTCGAAGCCCACGCATTGCAATTGCTCCAAGCCGGTAAAAAATGCTTGGGCTTGGGCGGCGACCATTTCGTGACCCTGCCGTTATTGCGCGCCCACGCCAAACATTTCGGCAAACTTGCCTTGGTGCATTTCGATGCCCATACCGATACCTACGCCAACGGCAGTGAATTCGACCACGGCACCATGTTCCACACCGCGCCGAAAGAAGGCTTAATCGACCCGTCGCGCTCGGTGCAAATCGGTATCCGCACCGAATACGACAAATCATTGCCGTTTACCGTCTTGAGCGCACCGCAAGTCAATGATGACAGCGTCGGCACCACTGTGGCAAAGATCAAAGAAACCGTCGGCGATATGCCGGTTTACCTGACCTTCGACATCGACTGCATCGACCCCGCTTTTGCACCCGGCACCGGCACCCCTGTGTGCGGCGGCCTGACCACCGACCGTGCCCTGAAAATCCTGCGCGGCCTGACTGATTTGAACATTGTCGGCATGGACGTGGTCGAAGTTGCCCCGTCTTACGACCAAGCCGATATCACCGCCTTGGCCGGTGCAACCATTGCACTGGAAATGCTGTATTTGCAAGGTGCGAAAAAAGGTTGATTGGCGTGGTTTGATGGTTGAACCATAAATCAGGTTGAATAAAAATGCCGTCTGAAACGTATTTTTCAGACGGCATTTTGTTTTTATTTGTTGAAGGTTGGGTAAATCCCAACAAAACAGAAATATTGAAAAGTGTCGGATTGAGATTCAACCTGCAATTTAGGTAGAAATATGATTCAATAAACAAAAGCCGTCTGAAAGATTGTATAGTGAATCCACTATACTTTCAGACGGCCTTATTATGGCCGGCTAATACTTAATCAAAAAATTATTGTGCGGCAGACGCTTCCGAAGCGGCTTCAGCGGTAGCGGCTGCGGCTTCGTCAGCGGCTTGGCTATCCCATGCGGCAGGGTATTTGTAACCGGCAAAGCGTTGTTTGGCGTAAGATTTAAATTCTTCCGAATTGTAGGCGGCTTCTACGTCTTTCAACCATTGCGCGTCTTTGTCGGCGGTTTTCACGGCTGCCCAGTTGACATAGGCAAAGCTAGGCTCTTGGAACAGGGTTTCGGTTAATTTCATGCCGCTGCTCATGGCATAGTTGCCGTTTACCACTGCAAAATCAACATCGGCGCGGCTGCGGGGCAGTTGTGCGGCTTCCAGCTCGACGATTTTGATTTTTTTCAGGTTTTCGGCGATGTCGTTTTTAGAGGCGGTCAATGGGTTGATGCCGTCTTTCAGTTTCACCCAGCCCAATTCGTTCAACATTACCAAAGCGCGGGCGAAATTTGACGGGTCGTTTGGTGCGGAAACGCTGCTGCCTTCTTTCACATCATCCAATGAGGCCAATTTGCCCGGATACAGGCCCAATGGCGCGGTCGGCACTTGGAAGGCTTCCGTGATGTCTAATTTGTGTTCTTTGCGGAAATCTTCCAAGTATGGTTTGTGTTGGAAGACGTTGATGTCGATTTCACCTTCGGCTAAAGCCAAGTTAGGGCGCACGTAATCGGTGAATTCGATTAATTTCACGGTGTAGCCTTGTTTTTCCAAAGCCGGTTGGATTTGTTCTTTTACCATGTCGCCGAAGTCGCCGACAGTAGTGCCGAAGACGATTTCTTTCTTGGCGGCGGTGTTGCCGGCAGCCGGTGAAGCGGCGGAAGCGGCCGGGGCGGCTTCCTGTTTTTGACCGCCGCAAGCGGCCAAAGCCAAGGCCAGAGCGGCGGCTGAGAAGGTTTTCAATACGCTGTTTACGTTCATAACAATACTCCTTAAATGTGTGTGGCAGAAATCATAACATGCCGTCTGAAAAAAGCTTAATGATTTTTCAGACGGCCTATATAAACGATCCTTCTACCGTTTGTCGAGACGGCGCGAAATCCAGTTGCCCAGCCCCTGCATGGCAATCACCATCAGCACCAGAATCGCTACGATGAAGATGATGACTTCGGTTTGGTAGCGGTAATAGCCGTAGCGGATGGCCAAGTCGCCCAAGCCGCCGCCGCCGATCATGCCGGCCGCCGCGCTGTAAGAGAGCAGGCCGATGGCCAATACGGTAATGCTGGAAACCATGCCGGCGCGTGCTTCATTGAGCAGCACTTTGCGGATGATGGTGAGCGGTGCCGCCCCCATGCTGATCGACGCTTCAATCACGCCGCGCGGCACTTCGCGCAGGTTTTGCTCAACCAAACGGGCAAAATAAAACAGGCCGGATACGCTCAATACCAACGAAGCGGCGTAAGGGCCGATGGTGCTGCCGATGATGGCGCGGGTGACCGGAATCAGCGCAATCATCAAAATCACAAACGGAAACGCGCGCATTAAGTTGACCAAGTTATCCAATATGAAATTCAGCGGTTTGTTGTAGTGTAATTGCCGATTAGAGCTGACAAACAGCAACACGCCCAATAAGGTGCCGAATACAACGGCAAACAGTGTGGATAAGCCCACCATGATAAAGGTTTCGCCCAAAGCTTGGTAAATTTCGCCTTTCATGCCGCTGATGGTGGCGAGAGCTTTGGAAAAAGTTAAATCCGCCATCTCAATCCTCCCGAATCAGTTCGCGCCCGATTTCCGATTGGGCGTGGATTTGATTGTTGTTCACTTCCACCACTTCCAGCAGGCAGCCGTTATCCAGTAAGGCTGCGCGGTCGCACAAGCGGCGGATTACGCTCATTTCGTGGGTCACGATGACGATAGTCACATTGAAGCGTTTGTTGATGTCTTCCAGACATTGCAACACGCTGCGAGTTGTGGCAGGGTCGAGAGCAGAAGTCGGCTCGTCGGCTAAAATCACTTGCGGATTAGGTGCCAACGCACGGGCAATGCCGACACGCTGCTTTTGTCCGCCCGAAAGCTGGGCAGGAAAATGACCGGTACGCTCCTGCAAGCCGACAATTTCCAAACATTCCGCCACGCGCGCACGAATCTTTTCAGACGGCCATCCGGCAATTTCCAACGGAAAAGCCACATTATCCGCCACCGTGCGGTTGCTCAACAGGTTAAACTGCTGAAACACCATGCCGATATTCTGCCGCGCTTGGCGCAACTGCGCGCCGTTAAGTGCCATTAAATCCTGATTACCGACCAAAACCCTGCCTGAATCCGGCCGTTCCAGCAGATTAATCAGCCGCAACAACGTCGATTTGCCCGCGCCGGAATAGCCCATCAGGCCGAAAATCTCACCGGCTTTAATTTCCAAACTGGTCGGCTCCACCGCCGTAAACCACGATTTATCGCGCGTTTGGTAGCGTTTGGAAACCTTGTCTAAAATAATCATAATGTTCTCAAATACAACAAAGCCCGATGTCTGACACAACGGGCCGGTTTTGCAGTCGAAATAAAATGTTGTCTGCAAACGCTTTAGCTGTTTGTGCCCGCAAGCTGTGTCAAATCGGCATAAAAGTGTGAATGGGAAATAGTAGCGAAAATGTGAAATAGTGTCAAGAATCAAGGCCGTCTGAATGCGTGGTCGGGTTTGTTTTGAAAAATACCGGATATTGTGATAGAAAGCCGTCTGAAGTCGGCAGGCAGGTTTTTCAGACGGCCTGCTGTGTGTTTTATTCTTATGATTAATCAATAAAAAATGAAATCTATCAAAATTTTAGCAGGCTTAGGTGGAGCGATGGCTGCGTTTTCGGTATGGGCGACGACTTGCACACCGGCACAATTAGACGAGATTTTGGCACAGGCAACCGCTCAGCAAAACAGCGTAGAGGTTGCTTGCTCGGCCACGTTGCCGAAAAACCGTGCCATCAGCAAACGTCTGTATTTTACCGGTGAGGCAGCGAGTAATCAGGTGTTTGACTGCAATGGCAATATGGTTTCGCCTACCCATATTATGGGCGGAGACAGTATGGTGATTCGTTCGGAGAAGCGGCAAAACCAATGGCTTCGTCCGGAAAACTTAACCATTCGCGGCTGTAAAGTGGCAGGATCGGTACGTGTGATGGGAATGGGAGCAAACGGAGAAGCAGAGGCAGTCCGGCTGTCTTCGCGTGAATCAGGACATACGGAGCGTGCGCAAGCAGCGGCACCAAGCCGTATCCGTTTGGAAAGGATGAATATCGTCGGACAGGGCCGTATTCCTTTGTATTTGGCACCGGGCGCGAATCATGTGACCGTTGCCGACAGCCGCATTACAGGGTATAGCAAGAGCGTTGCCGTCTATCTGGACGCAGAAAGCGGTTACAATACGTTTACCCGCAATACCATTGATGCCAAAACATCAAAGCGGGAATTGATTGCCGTTGACGGCTCGGCGCATAATACTTTTAGCCATAACCGTTTTTCCGCGCTCAATCATGGTGGAATCTATTTTTACCGCAATTGCGGCGAAGGCGCCACCATCCGCCATCAAACGCCGTCTTACAATACGCTAAGCCAAAATGTGTTCTACTATAATAAATATGGAGGACGGTTGCCGGCAGTATGGCTGGGCGCACGCCATGGTAACCGTAATTATTGCGAAGCGGATGCGGGCTATGCGTTTGGCAGCAGTTTGGATAACCGTGACTTTGCCGATTTTAATGTGGTCGAAAACAACCAAATCTACCGTTTACCCACCCTTAGAATGATTCGTGACGAAGGCAGCCATAATCGGATTAGTGAGAACCGTACCGTAAGATAAATTATAGTGAATCTACTATAGTTTATTGTTTGATTAAATTAAAGAAAAGGCCGTCTGAATATTTCAGACGGCCTTTTCTTTAATCCGTTTAAGGATTAATAATCCGTGCTACTAAGGCTTTTTCTTTGCCTTGCATGTTCGGGATTTTCACCTGAATACCGTTGCCCGGTGCGACATCCACGGCTTCGCCTTTGCGGGTCATCTGTTCAAGCGTGATGGTTTGGTTGCCGGCAGGGTGAATGATTTCGATGGTATCGCCCACGGCAAAGCGGTTTTTCACTTCAATGGTTGCCCAGCCTTCGTTGTCGATTTCGGTCACATGGCCGACGTATTGGCTTTGTTTGGCGACGGAATGGCCGTTGAGGTAGTTTTGATAATCTTGCGTTTTGTGGCGCTCTAAAAAGCCGGAGGTGTAACCACGGTTGGCCAAGCCTTCGAGCTCGCTTAACAGGCTTAAGTCAAACGGCCGGCCGGCGACGGCATCATCAATCGCTTTGCGGTAGCTTTGCGCCACGCGGGCAACGTAATACAGCGATTTGGTGCGGCCTTCTACTTTGAGGCTGTCGACGCCGATTTCGGTGAGCTTGCCGACCACTTCGATGCCGCGTAAGTCTTTGGAATTCATGATGTATGTGCCGTGTTCGTCTTCCATAATCGGCATGAATTCGCCCGGGCGGTTGCTTTCTTCAATCAGGAATACTTTGTTGGCGGCAGGGTGGCGCTGCTGGCCGTTGATGCCTTCGAAGTTTTGGTTGGCTTCTTCCTGCGCTTTTTCAAAGTTGAAGCCCTGTAACATCTTGGCATCGCCCATGTCGTCGGTTTCTGCATTGTGTACTTTGTAATCCCAGCGGCAAGAGTTGGTGCAGGTGCCTTGATTAGGGTCACGGTGGTTGAAATAACCCGATAATAAACAACGGCCTGAGTAGGCAATACACAATGCGCCGTGAATAAATACTTCCAATTCGATGTCGGGGCACTCTTGGCGGATTTCGGCGATTTCATCCATGCTTAATTCGCGTGACAGGATAATGCGTTCAACACCGATTTTCTCCCAGAATTTCACGCCCCAATAGTTGGTGGTGTTGGCCTGTACAGATAAGTGAATCGGCATATCCGGCCATTTTTCGCGTACGGTCATAATCAAGCCGGGGTCGGCCATAATCAGCGCATCGGGCTGCATGGCGATTAAAGGCTCCATATCGGCAACAAAGGTTTTCAGCTTGGAATTGTGCGGAAGGGTATTGACAGTTAAGAAGAATTTTTTATTGCGTTCGTGCGCTTCTTTAATGCCCTGCGCCAACACATCGAGCTTGGCAAACTCGTTGTTGCGTGCGCGCAGCGAGTAGCGCGGCGAACCGGCATACACGGCATCAGCGCCGAAATCGTAAGCGGCGCGCATGCGTTCCAAACCGCCGGCAGGGAGAAGTAATTCAGGTGCTTTCATCTTGTGTTCTTTGTTTTATAAATGTTTTCAGACGGCCTTGAAATACGCTTGGGCCGTCTGAAATAAAATTAATCGGAATGGGCGGATTATCCGCTTTTTTGCTAGGGGGGTCAATTTTCATCGGCGGCTTCAGCGTTGTTTTGCTTGGTTTTTACATAGTAAACAAGGCTTGTATGATTAGATGGTTTTGGGCGGTAAAAATTGAAACCGTAGTTTCAGACAGCCTGTGTAAGTGTAAAAAGGCCGTCTGAAATCAAATTTGTGCGATAAAAAGCATTCAAAGTTTGTATTTTCTTGTAAAATGTCTGGTTTATTTGCCACGATTTAGCGCCATGTAGTTAAGGCGTGGCGGAAACTTCTGAATAAGAGCGGGATATGGATTTTCGTTTTGACATTATTTATGAATATCGCTGGATGTTCTTTTATGGCGCGTTGACCACGCTGGGTTTGACTTTGGTGGCGACTTTGGGCGGCACGATATTGGGTTTGATTGGTGCGCTGGCGCGATTGGTGCATTTTGAAAAAGGCGGCGTGTTGCTTAAAGCGGCAGCATGGCTGTTGCGCACGTTGTCGCTGGTGTATGTGACGCTGTTTCGCGGTACGCCTTTGTTTGTACAGATTTTTATTTGGTACTTCATTTGGGTGGTTGCGTTGATTCACCCGACCGACGGTTGGTTGGTGAGTGGCGATGAGGCGGTGCAATTGCGTCGCGGTTATGGTGCGCTGATTGCCGGTACGCTGGCGTTGATGGCGAACGCGGGTGCATACATCACCGAGATTTTCCGTGCGGGTATTCAATCGATTGACAAAGGCCAAATCGAAGCGGCGCGCTCGTTGGGTTTAACTTATCCGCAAGCCATGCGATATGTGATTTTGCCGCAGGCTTTGCGCCGTATGTTGCCGCCTTTGGCAAATGAATTCATTACCTTGCTGAAAGACAGCTCGCTGTTGTCGGCGATTGCGGTGGCCGAGTTGGCCTATGTGCAAAACACGATTTCCGGCCGCTATTCAGTGTATGAAGAGCCGCTGTATACCGTGGCGCTGATTTATTTGTTGATGACGACTTGCTTGGGCTGGTTCTTCCTGCGTTTGGAAAAGCGTTATAATGTAGTACATCGTTGATTAAATGATAGAAAAGGCCGTCTGAAACTTCAATGTTTCAGGCGGCCTTTTTTGAACCAAAAAAAATTAAAACAAGCTTTTTTGTGCTTGGTTAAGATAATTCAATAAAGGTTTGGGTAGGCCGTAATCAGCCAAATCTTCTTGCGCGACCCACAGGCCGTCTGAAATGTTTTCAGACGGCCTTCCGTCTGCGGTAAACGGGGTAATCATCAAAAGGCGATGGGTCAGGCGGTGGGTGAATGCGGTTTGCTCATTGAGGCCGTCTGAACCCAGATTGAGGGTTTGGATGTATTGGTACAAATCTGCTAAGTTTTCGAAGCACGGCACGCAATACAGGCCGCCCCAAATGCCTTTCGCAGGGCGTTTGTGCAGCAGGATTTGATTGTCCTGGTTGCGCACAACCAGCCAATACAGCGGCAGAGTGTGTACTTCAACCGCCGTTTTTTTGCGCGGCAACTCGGCAATGCGGTTTTGTTTTTTGGCTTCGCAAATATCGCTCATCGGACATTCGTGGCAGAATGGTTTGGTGCGTTTGCACACGGTTGCGCCCAAATCCATCAAGCCTTGGGTGTAGTCAGGCATATCGCTGTTTTCAGACGGCAACAGACTTTCGGCAAGCTGCCAAAGTTGGTTTTCAAATTTCTTATCTTGTGGATTGCCGTCAAGCGCATATACGCGGCATAACACGCGTTTGACGTTGCCGTCTAAGATGGTTTCGCGTTGATTAAAGGCAAAGGCGGAAATGGCGGCGGCGGTGCTGCGGCCGATGCCGCACAGGGTTTCCAATTCGATTCGGGTTTGCGGAAATGTACCGCCAAATTGTTCCACTACTTGCTTGGCGGCTTTGTGCAAATTGCGCGCGCGGCTGTAATAACCCAAGCCTGCCCAAAGCGATAAAACTTCATCTTCGGCAGCATTGGCCAAACGTTCAATATCGGGGAAGCGGTTTAAAAAGCGCGGGTAATAATCCAATACGGTGGTGACTTGTGTTTGCTGGAGCATGATTTCCGACAGCCAAACGGCATAAGGGTTTTTGACTTGCCAAGGCAGATGATGGCGGCCGTGTCGGCGTTGCCATTCAATCAGGCGATTTGAAAAAGCAGGGGATTGGGGCATGGCTTCAGATTTGGATCAGGAGTTTGCGTTATATCAAAAATAGTTTAAAAACAAGATGTTATATTATAACATGCAACAAAACTGAAATTGACTTTCATTAGTAGTAGGGCTATAAATAGGATATGCCGTAATGTGAAGTTTCATTTTTTTCGTTTCATCAAACAATAAAAGGAGCTGTACTATGAAAGCTATGGTGTATCACGGAGCGAATGATATCCGTTTTGAAGAAAAACCGCGCCCTGAAATTATCGATCCGACCGATGCGGTGGTAAAAATCGTTAAAACCACGATTTGCGGTACCGACTTGGGCATTTGGAAAGGTAAAAACCCTGAAGTAGCCGACGGTCGCATTCTCGGCCACGAAGGTGTGGCTATTGTAGAGGAAGTGGGTTCGGCTGTAAAAAATATCAAGGTAGGCGACAAAGTCATCATCTCTTGCGTGAGCAAATGTTGTACCTGCGATAACTGTAAAAAACAACTTTATTCACACTGCCGCAACGGCGGTTGGATTTTAGGCTACATGATTGACGGTACGCAAGCCGAATACGTGCGCACGCCTTATGCCGACAACAGCTTGATTCCATTGTCGGATTTGGTAAATGAAGAGGTAGCTTTGCTGTTGAGCGACGCGCTGCCGACCGCGCATGAAATCGGCGTGCAATATGGCGATGTGAAGCCGGGCGATACCGTGTTTATCGCCGGCGCCGGCCCTGTGGGTATGTCGGCTTTGCTGACTGCACAGCTTTACAGCCCTGCTGCATTGATTGTGTGTGATATGGATGAAAACCGTTTGAAAATGGCGAAAGAATTGGGTGCAACCCATGTAATTAATCCAAGCTCGGGCAATGTGGAAAAACAAGTATTCGATATTGTCGGCGAAGACGGCGTGGATTGTGCGATTGAGGCAGTCGGTATTCCGGCCACTTGGGATATGTGTCAAGAAATCGTGAAGCCGGGTGGTCATATCGCGGTGGTGGGCGTACACGGCCAGCCGGTTGATTTCAAACTGGAAAAACTGTGGATCAAAAACCTTGCCATTACCACCGGTTTGGTGAACAGTAATACAACCGAAATGCTGATGAAAGCGATTTCGACCAGCTCGGTAGATTACACCAAGATGATTACCCACCGCTTTAAATTCAGCGAATTGGAAGAGGCGTATGATGTGTTCAAACACGCGTCTGAAAACCAAGCCATGAAAGTGGTATTGACTGCGGATTAATCATTACAATGTGATTTAATAGACGTTGATAAAAAAAGCCGTCTGAAATATAGGTTTCAGACGGCTTTGTGATTTTACTCTCCAAGTAACTATTACAGATTGATTAATGGCAATTACGCTGAAAGGCCGTCTGAAAGCAAATACTTTCAGACGGCCTTTAATGATTTAGCCTACGCTAAATTATACATTCACTTTTTCGGCAACTTCGTTATAGCTGTCGATTTCGTTGAAGTTCATGTAGCGGTAGATTTTGTCACCGTTTTCATCGATGATACCGATGTTGGCTTGGTATTCTTCGATGGTTGGGATTTTGCCCAGTTTCGAGCAAATCGCGGCCAATTCTGCCGAACCCAAGAACACGTTAGTGTTTTTACCCAAGCGGTTCGGGAAGTTGCGGGTAGAAGTGGACATTACGGTTGCACCTTCGCGCACTTGTGCTTGGTTACCCATACACAGCGAGCAGCCCGGCATTTCCATACGCGCGCCGGCACGGCCCAATACGCCGTAGTGGCCTTCGTCAGACAATTGTTTCGCGTCCATTTTGGTTGGTGGTGCAATCCACAGACGAACCGGTGTATCGGTTTTGCCTTCCAGCAGTTTGGAAGCGGCACGGAAGTGGCCGATGTTGGTCATACATGAACCGATAAACACTTCGTCAATCACGGTGCCGGATTTTTCAGACATGAAGCATACGTCGTCCGGATCGTTCGGGCAGGCGATGATTGGCTCTTTGATGTCGTCCATGTTGATTTCGATAACCGCTGCGTATTCGGCATCGGCATCGCCTTCCAACAATTGCGGATCAGCCAGCCAAGCCTCCATGGCTTTAATGCGGCGCTCCAAAGTTCGGGCATCTTTATAACCGTCGGCAATCATGTTTTTCATCAGCACGATGTTGGAAGTCATGTATTCGATAATCGGCTCTTTGTTGAGCTTCACGGTACAGCCGGCGGCAGAGCGTTCGGCAGAAGCATCGGTCAGCTCGAATGCCTGTTCGACTTTCAAATCAGGCAGGCCTTCGATTTCCAGAATACGGCCGGAGAAGATGTTTTTCTTACCGGCTTTGGCAACGGTCAGCAAGCCTTGTTTAATGGCGTAAAGCGGAATGGCGTTTACCAAGTCGCGCAGGGTTACGCCCGGTTGCAGTTTGCCGCTGAAGCGTACCAACACGGATTCCGGCATATCCAAAGGCATTACGCCGGTGGCGGCGGCAAAGGCTACCAAACCAGAACCGGCAGGGAAGGAAATACCGATCGGGAAACGGGTGTGGCTGTCGCCGCCGGTGCCGACGGTATCAGGCAGCAGCAGGCGGTTGAGCCATGAGTGGATTACGCCGTCGCCCGGACGCAGCGATACGCCGCCGCGGGTGGAAATAAATTCAGGCAGTTCTTTATGGGTTTTCACGTCCACCGGTTTCGGATAGGCGGCGGTGTGGCAGAATGACTGCATTACCATGTCGGCGGAGAAGCCCAAACATGCCAAGTCTTTCAATTCATCACGGGTCATCGGGCCGGTGGTGTCTTGAGAGCCGACGGTTGTCATGCGGGGTTCGCAGTAAGTGCCGGGGCGTACGCCTTGACCTTCCGGCAGGCCGCAGGCACGACCGACCATTTTTTGTGCCAGCGAGAAGCCTGCCTTGCTTTCGGCAGGCGCTTGAGGCAGACGGAATTTGTCGGAAGCGGGCAGACCCAATGCTTCACGGGCTTTGGCAGTCAAGCCACGGCCGATAATCAGGTTAATGCGGCCGCCGGCTTGCACTTCGTCCAGCAATACTTGAGATTTCAGCGCAAATTCGGCAACGGTTTCGCCGTTTTTCACGATTTTGCCTTCGTATGGCAAGATGTCGACAACGTCACCCATTTTCAGGGCAGATACGTCTACTTCGATTGGCAATGCACCGGAGTCTTCTTGGGTATTGAAGAAAATCGGAGCAATTTTACCGCCCAAGCATACGCCGCCGAAGCGTTTGTTCGGTACGAAAGGAATGTCTTCGCCGGTATGCCAAATCACCGAGTTAGTGGCAGATTTGCGTGAAGAGCCGGTGCCGACCACGTCGCCGACGTAGGCAACCGGATGGCCTTTGGCTTTCAATTCTTCCAATAATTTGATTGGACCCACTTCGCCCGGTTTGTCAGGGTTGATACCGTCGCGTGGGTTTTTCAGCATAGCCAAGGCATGCAGAGGAATGTCCGGGCGGCTCCATGCATCAGGTGCAGGAGACAAGTCATCGGTGTTGGTTTCGCCGTCAACCTTAAACACGGTTACGGTAATTTTTTCAGGAACAGCTTCGCGAGAAGTAAACCATTCGGCATCAGCCCATGATTGCAATACTTCTTTAGCGTGTGTATTGCCTTTGTCGGCTTTTTCCTGAACATCATGGAATGAATCGAACATTAACAAGGTATGTTTCAGACCTTTGGCAGCGATAGGCGCCAACCGGTCATTGTCTAGCAATTCGATTAACGGATGAATGTTGTAACCGCCGAGCATGGTGCCGAGCAATTCGGTGGCGTATTCGGCAGAAATCAACGGGCTGGAAGCACTTCCTTCGGCCACCGCGGCCAAGAAAGAGGCTTTCACTTTCGCAGCATCATCCACGCCAGGCGGAACACGGTTAACCAACAGGTCAACCAAGAATTCACCTTCGCCTTCAGGCGGGTTTTTCAACAGCTCGATCAAGTCGGCAGTTTGCTGTGCATCAAGCGGGAGGGCAGGAATACCAAGGGCGGCACGCTCGGCAGCGGCTTTGCGATAGGCTTCTAACATCTCTTCGTTCCTTTATGGTGTTTTTCTTCTGAGGGATTGCAAAAGTTTGCGTTAAAGATTGTGAACAATCCTTCTTTATTATCATAGACTAATTTTAAAGAATTGAAAATACTCTTGTTGTAAGATGTAATAAAGATTTTTCTCATATTAAAGAATTAGGCCGTCTGAAAAAAATCTGTGCGTAAGTGAAACTTTAGGCAACAGATTTTTTCAGACGGCCTGTTTATGCAATGATTTGATATTGCGGATTATTTGTTGTCTTTACGTGTTTTTTTCGCGGCTGCTTCCGGCTCTTTGTATTCGCTGCCGTCAGCCAGCAGTAATTTTGGTGCTTCGCCTTTGTCGATGGCGTTTTGATTGATGACAACCTTTTTTACATCTTTTAAATCAGGCAGTTGATACATGGTGTCGAGCAGGCGGCGTTCGACAATCGAGCGTAAGCCGCGTGCACCGGTTTTGCGTTCCATGGCTTGTTTGGCAATGCTGCGCAGGGCATCTTCTTCGATTTCCAATTCAACACCTTCCATACCGAACAAGATTTGGTATTGTTTAACCAAAGCGTTTTTCGGCTCGGTCAGAATATTAATCAGGGCATCTTCGTCTAATTCGGCCAAGGTGGCGATCACCGGTAAACGGCCGATTAATTCAGGAATCAGGCCGAATTTGATTAAGTCTTCCGGCTCGACGGTTTCGAACAATTCGGAAATATTGGTATTTTCATCTTTGCTGTGTACCGCTGCGCCAAAGCCGATGCCGCCTTTTTCCGTGCGTTGGCGGATGACTTTTTCCAAACCCGCAAATGCACCGCCGCAGATAAACAGGATATTGGTGGTATCGACGTTGATAAATTCCTGATTCGGGTGCTTGCGGCCACCTTGCGGCGGAACGCTGGCAACGGTGCCTTCAATCAGTTTCAGCAAGGCTTGTTGCACGCCTTCGCCCGATACGTCGCGGGTGATGGAAGGATTGTCGCTCTTGCGGGAAATTTTGTCGATTTCGTCAATGTAAACAATACCGCGCTGGGCTTTTTCGACATCGAAATCGCATTTGCCCAACAGCTTGGTGATGATTTGCTCTACGTCTTCACCCACATAACCGGCTTCGGTTAAGGTGGTGGCATCGGCCATTACGAAAGGTACGTCCAATTTACGCGCCAAGGATTGCGCCAGCAAGGTTTTACCCGAACCGGTCGGGCCAATCAGCAGGATATTGGATTTGGATAATTCAACATTGCCGTTGGCGTTGGGGTGGCGCAAGCGTTTGTAATGGTTGTAAACGGCAACCGCCAAGGCTTTTTTCGCGTGTTCTTGACCGATAACGTGGTCATCGAGATTGGCAACAATTTCGGCAGGGGTAGGCAGGGCGCCGCTTTCAGTGGCTTTGTTGTCGCTTGATTCGGCAGGTGTACTGCCATCGGAATCTTGCAGCATGACACTGCAGGTCTCCACGCATTCATTACAAATAAAAGCGTGCTCGCCTTCAATCAAATTTTTGACTTCGTGTTCTGACTTGCCGCAGAACGAGCATGAGCGTTTTTCTTCAGACATAATTTATTCTTTAAGATATTAATGTGAGAGCTGCGAAGAAATCTTTTTAGAATGATTTCTTGGTAAAGCTGTTCAGTATAATAAGTATCGCTGGGTTTATCAAATTTGCCGGCGGATTGTTGCGAAAAATTCCACATCGCATTAAAGTTTGGGGGAAAGCTTGCAAACAAACGCAAAGATTCAATGACTTGCTTTACATTTTTTTGAAAATTGCACAAAATGTCGGGATATATATTGATTGAAATGTTGGAACAAATCCGTGAAAGATACCGCTATGTCAGTAAAAAAATGGTGTAACAAATTAAGTGCGGCCTGCTTGGGCGTGGCGCTTGCGGCAACTGTTTTTCCGGCTGCCGCCGATGATATGGATGTATTGGGTCAGTTTTTAGAACAGAATTTCCCGACCCAGCAAGACCCGTTGGGCGCATTTGCCGAAACGCAGGCCGGCAAGGTAGAAGCCCAAGCCATGATGGCGGGGCCGTTGTTGTCGTCGCAATCTGCGCTGATTCTGAATAACCGTACGGGCGAGGTGTTGTATCAGAAAAACGCCAACCGCGTGATGCCGATTGCGTCGATTTCCAAATTGATGAGTGCAATGGTGATTTTGGATGCCAAATTGGACATGAACCAGATGGTTGAAATTACGCCGGATGAAATCGACCGTTTGAAAGGTACCGGCAGCCGCTTGGGTATCGGCACTACCTTAACCCGCAGCGAATTGCTGCATTTGAGTCTGATGAGCAGCGAAAACCGTGCGACCCACGCATTGGGGCGCACTTATCCGGGCGGCATGGGTGCATTTGTAGCGGCCATGAATGCCAAGGCACAAAGTTTGGGAATGGCCAACAGCCGTTTCTATGAGCCGACCGGCCTGGATTACCGTAACGTATCGACTGCGCACGATTTGAGCCGTTTGGTGGCGGCCGCCAGCAAATATCCGCAAATCCGTTCGAATTCGACATCTAATTACGGTTCGGTTTATACGGTTCGCGGCCGCCAGAATTATAAAAACTCCAATGCTTTGGTGCGCGAGGGCAGTTGGAATATCGAGTTGCAGAAAACCGGCTATATCCGTGAGGCCGGCCGTTCGATGGTAGTGAAGGCCAATGTGAAAAATCAGCCGATTACCATTGTTTTACTGAATGCGCCAAGTTCGACCACGCGCGTGAACGATGCACGGCGCATTGAGTCGTGGATGCTACAAACCCGTTCGTAATTCCTTTTTTTAATCATTGGGAAGGCCGTCTGAATATATTGTCGAAAGGTCGGAATATGTTTCAGACGGCCTCTCTTTATTTATATCCGGAAAAGCCACTTGCGCAAAAACGTCGAATCTTGATTGTCTTTAAATTTATTGAGAGCGTTTATGACGATTCAGAAAAAACACTACGCAATGTTTACCGCTGCCGTATGTGCGGTAGCCGGTTGTACTTCGGTTGCGGATATGGTCGGTTATGATTCTGCCACCTTGAATAAAAGTGCGGCAAAGAATTACAGCCAAGTGGTGCAGAAGGCGCAAAGCCAGCGGCTGGTGGATACCGGCTCGCCAACCGCCCACCGCGTCCATACGGTGTTCAACCGCTTGAAGCCTTATGCCGAACGGGCGAACCGGACCGGCGTAAGGTTTGATTGGCAGATGAACGTTATCCGCAGCAACGAAATGAACGCATGGGCGATGCCGGGCGGGAAAATGGTGATGTACACTGGTATGGTGGAGCGTTTGAAACTTACTGATGATGAAATTGCGGCCGTGGTCGGTCATGAAATGACCCATGCTTTATTAGAACACAGCAAAAAAGCCATCGGCAGCCAAGTATTAACCGGTATCGGCAGTTCGATTTTGGCCGGTGCTACCGGTATCGACGGCAATTTGATCGGCCTGGGTGCCGACTTGGCCGCAGCCAAGCCGTTTTCCCGCCGGCAGGAAAATGAGGCCGATGCCGGCGGTGTGCGGCTGATGGCGCAGGCGGGTTACAATCCGCAGGCTGCCATCAGCGTATGGGAAAAAATGAACCGTGTGCAAAGCGACACGTCGATTTCGATTTTATCTACTCATCCGGCCAATAATGCACGCATCAATGCCATCAGAAAAATGCTGCCTGAAGTGATGCCGGTTTATGAACGGAACAAACGTTGAGAACGGAAAAACGATAGCAATGCCGTCTGAAACCGCTGCCAGTCGCCGTGTCTTCAAAAGCCATCGCGATATTCGTGCCGCCTTTGCACGGGAAATCCTATAAAGCATCACTGTGCAAGTGAGGGCATCACTGTGCAAGAAATCCTTGGGTGCGCGCTCATCAGCCGCAACATGCTTTACAAATATTATTCGGGCAAAAGCGCGCCGGCAGGGGCGATGATTGCCGATTTCAAACGCCGCTACAGCAGATTGGCAGCGCAGCGGTTTAGCGGCAATGCAGATTTGGCCATACTGCAGCTTGCTCCCGAATTGTTTTAGCAACGCAAATTGTTGCGGGCGTTGTGGAAAATCGAAAGCAAACGCCATTATCTGTATGCCGATATGTTTGCCCTGATTAAACAAGGTGTTACTCATCAAGCGTACCGCCCGAAGCGTGGGATTATCAGGCAGAGCTTTACGCCTCGCCGGTGCTGATTTTACTGCGCTATTATTTTGAAAGCGATTTTCCTTTGCCGGTAGTGCAGATGGCCGGAAAGTAGTGGCAGATGATGGATATGGCAGGCGTGTAAAGAGTGGCCCGAACAAACAGAGAGGCCGTCTGAAAATATTTTCAGACGGCCTCTCTGTTTTGTCTGCTTACATTTGAACCGTGCCGTTCACGGTAATGCTGATTTCTTCCGAACCCGGGGAGGCGGTTTCGACTGCATCGGTATTCATGCTTGCGGCCATAGGTACTGCGCTGCGGTACATTTTGGTCTGAACGGATTCGTTTTGGCTGACGGTACCGTTGCCAATGTGTCCCAAATTCAGTTTGACGATTTTATAGCTGTGGTGGCCTAAGGTTTCGGCCAGGATTTGCGCGCGCTGTTTGAAGCGGTTGATGGCCGATTTGCTCACTTCGTCAATCACCGCTTCGCGTTTTTCTTTGGACACGCCGAATGCGGTGTATTCGACATGGGATTCGTTTTGGGTTTCGGCAATCAGGCGGTTGAGCGCGGCAAAATCTTTGCTTTCCACTTTGAATTCGGCATATTCTTCCCAGCCTGTCAGGGTACGCTTGCCGTTGTTGTATTGGTAGCGGGGGGAGACGTTGCGGTTGAGCAACTCGGTTTTAAATGCGCTGTTTTTGGCTTTGCGGTTGAAGCTGTTGAATTTTTGGGTGAACGCGGTGTTGACCGATTGGCGGTCTTTTCCTTCGGCGCGTATTTGGAAACGGGCGGTCATGGTGTCGCGAGGTACTTCCGTTCCCGCGCTTTCGGAAAATTCTACAACGTTGTAATTTAGGGGTTCGGCAGTCACGGGAAAGGCGGCGGCCAGCAATAAAGCGGTTAAGGTCGGGCGTAACATGGGTTGCTCCTTTGGGAAGTCATATAACGATAATCTAGCATATTCCGACGAAAAATGATGTAAGGCCGTCTGAAAATTTTCAGACGGCCTGTTCAGCCGAAGAAGCCCATTTTGACTTGAATCAGCTTTTCCAGTTCGCGTAATACGCGGCGGCGCGAGACGAAGAAAATCACGTGGTCGCCTTCCTGCAGAACCTCTTCGGCGTGGTGTCCCATGATGACTTGTTCGCCGCGGACGAGGGCGGCGAAATGGCAGCCGGCCGGCCATGCGATGCCGCTGATTTTCCGTCCGACGATGGCGGAGGTGTGTTGGTCGCCGTGGACGATGACTTCGATGGCTTCGGCCGTACCGCGGCGCAACGGGTGGACGGCGACGACATCGCCGCGGCGGATGTGCGCCAAAATCGAGCCGATGGTGGTCAGGTGGGGGGAAATCACGATATCGATTTTGTTGCCTTCCAGTAAATCAACGTAGCTGGAGCGATTGACGATGGCAATCACTCGTTTGGCGCCGAGATTTTTCGCCAGCAGGCTCGACATAATGTTGTTTTCATCATCGTTGGTCAGCGCGCAATAGATATCGATTTCGTCGATGTATTCTTCGTTGAGCAGCGATTCATCGTTGGCCGAACCATGCAACACTAAAGTATTGTCGAGATTTTCCGCCAGCCATTCGGCGCGGGTGGCGTTGTATTCAATGATTTTAATGTCGTATTTGTTTTCCAGTTTTTTGGCCAGGCGATAACCGATGTTGCCGCCACCGGCAATCATGATGCGGCGGCTGCGTTGCTCTTTCGGGCGCAATTCGCGGATGATGGCATCAATGTTGTCGATGTTGGCGACAAAAAATACTTCGTCGCCTTCGATAATGACGGTTTTCGATGACGGCACAATCAGGTGGTTGTTGCGGTAGATGGCGCAGATTTGGCAGTCGATGCCTTCGGGCAGGTGGGCATTGATGTCGGCGATTTCTTTGCCGACCAGCAAACCGCCTTGACGCGCCTGCACGATGACCATCTGCACTTTATTGCCGGCAAAATTCAAAACCTGCAACGCGCTGCTGTAGCTGAGCAGGCCGACCAATTGCTCGGTGACCAATTGCTCGGGGCTGATGGTTTCGGTGATGTCGAAAATATTCAGGCTGTTGCTGTCTTCGCCTTCTTTATCGGGAAAGTTATATTCCAAATATTCGCTCGAACGCACGCGCGCGATGCGGTTGGGCACGTTGAAAATATCGGCAGCGATTTTACAGGCAACGATGTTGGTTTCGTCGCTGCGGGTCAGCGCGAGCAGTAAATCGGAATCGGCAGCGTCGGCACGCTCCAATACGGAAGGTGATGCGCCGTTGCCGATGATGGTTTGCACATCGAGCTTACTGCTGAGCTGGTGTAGGGCTTTTTCATCGACATCGACGATGGTAACGTCGTTGCCGGGTAGGGAAGCAAGGTTTTGGGCAACGGTTGAACCGACTTGGCCGCTGCCGAGAATGAGGATTTTCACGGTATGGATTTTGAGTCAATAAAAAGAATGCGGATATTGTATAGCAAAGGCCGTCTGAAAACGAAGTTTCTGCGAAGCAAAAACGAATTTTCAGACGGCCTTTGCCGGTTTGAGGTCGGTTTACTGTGTTGATTACCAGTAACCCAACACCTTCCACCACATAATGCCGATGGTGCCGAAAATCAGCAATTCCAACACACTCATGATAAAGCCCGCTTTCCACCATTCTTGCATGGTGACGAAATTGGAGCCGTAAATCACCGGTGACGAACCGGAAGCGTAGTGGGTGAGCGACATCATGATGCCGGTCGAAGCGGCCATCACCAAGGCAAACAGCATAGGCGGCGCGCCCAAGGCTAAACCTGCGGCGTAGAATGCGCCGAACATGGCGGTAACGTGGGCGGTGCCGCTGGCGAACATATAGTGTGAATACACATAAGCCGCCACCAATAAGGCACAGCCGCCGACCCAATCCAAGCCCATGCCGGAAATACCGGCTTGCAGGTAATCAGACAGCCAGCCGATTAAACCCAGTTTGTTTAAGAAGTTGGCCATCATCACCAAGGCGGCAAACCAAACAATAGTATCCCACGCGCCTTTTTCTTTCAACGCATCTTCCCAAGTCAATACGCCGGTGAGCAGACACAATGAAAAGCCTAAGAAAGTGGTGGCAGTTGCGTTGATTTTCACGCCGAACAGCATTTCCGGCACGCCCGCCCACAATGCCAGCAGCAGCAAGAAAATCGCCAACATGATTTTTTCGTTGCGCTGCATCGGGCCCATTTTGTGCAATTCTTCTTTAGCCAAAGAAGTGGCGTTCGGTGTTTGCTTGATTTCAGGCGGATACAGGAAATACAGCACCAAAGGCATAATCAGCAAGGCGGTCAAACCCGGCACGACCATCGCCGTAAACCAAGTGCCCCAAGTCAGGTGGATGTCGGAATTGGTGGCTTTGGCAACCAGCTCGACCACCAAAGGGTTAGGCGCGGTGGCGGTGATGAAGATACAGCAGGTGATGATGTTGGCATGGTAGTTGACCAAGGCCAGATATTTGCCGATTTTGCCTTCGGTGCCGTTTTCCGGATTGGAATCAAAGCTCAAGGCAATGGATTTCATAATCGGGTGCACAATCGCGCCGCCGCGTGCGGTGTTGCTCGGGGTGACCGGTGCGATAAACAGATCGGCAATCGCCAAGCTGTAGCCCACGCCCAAGGTGCGTTTGCCGAACCATGAAATCAACAGATAACCGATGCGCGCGCCCAAGCCGGTTTTCAACAGGCCGCGTGAAATCATGATGGCGACGCCAATCATCCAAATCAGCGAGTTATTCAAGCTGCTCAAAGCATCTTTCATGGCTTGGCCGGCCGGATTTTTCACCGGTTCGCCGTCAACCAATTCAGGTACGGTTATGCCGGTGAGTGCCACCAAGGTAATCGCCAGCATCGCCATCGCGCCAATCGGCATGGCTTTACCGATAATGCCCGCAATGATGCCGACAAACAAAGCCAACAAATGCCACGCTTGCGGTGACACGCCTTCCGGCACCGGAATGCCGAACCAAATCAGCAGCGCCAGCGCCAGCGCGACTGCCGCAGGGATAGGTTTAAAACCCATGTTTCATCTCCAATCAGAAGTATCGTCAAAACTGTTTTCAGACGGCCTTGTTTTAAATCACCAGGCCGTCCGAAAGATTAAAGGAATGTGCAGTTTGATGTTTTTCTTATGTTTTCAGACGGCCTTAAAAGAAACCGGGCAGTCTGTTTTGGTGTGGTTTTTATGTTTGGTAGCGATTCGGGCGGCATCGCAGCGCAAAACTTCGAGGCCGTCTGAAATCGTGAGCAAACGCAAAAGGATTAATGACATACATCAATTTTCAGACGGTCTTTTTGACAATGCATGGTTTAAAGGCCGTCTGAAAGGTAGGTTTACTCGTGCTCGTTCGGTGCCAAACCGTATTCTTCAGGGAAGGTGCGCAATGAGCTTTGCAATACGGTGACCGCGCCGTCAATCAAGCCGCAGCGGCCGCTTTTCGGCAGCAGTTGGCACAGGCTTTGTAAAGCGCGCAAGTCGTCAGCGGTACCGATGCCGGTGTCCACACGGTTGAGCAGGCGCGACAGTTGGAACGTACCGCCTTTGCATGGTGGGCATTGGCCGCAAGAATTGGCTGCGAAAAATTCCACGTATTCCGACACCTTGCGCACCACACTGGTGCCTTCCGAAATCACAATCATCGCACCGGTACCGAGGCTGGATTTGCGTTCGCGCACGGACACAAAATCCAGCGGTACATCCAAATCTTTAGCCGTCAGCAAGGTATTTGACGGGCCGCCGGTAAACACGGCCTTGAAGGTGCGGCCTTCGAGCATACCGCCTCCGTACTCGAAAATCAGCGTATAAAGTGTGGTGCCCATCGGCAATTCGTATAAGCCCGGGTTCAACACGTCGCCCGATAACGAATACAGTTTGGTGCCGACCGCATCGCCCAAACCTAAGTTGCGGTACCATTCTGCGCCTTTGGCCAAAATCTGCGGAATATTGGCGAAGGTTTCGGTGTTGTTAATCAGTGTCGGTTCGCCGTTGACACCGCTTTCGGCAGGGAATGGCGGCTTGCGGCGCGGGAACGGGAAACCGCCTTCCAACCACGAAATCACCGCGGTTTCTTCACCGCCGATGTAGCGGCCGGATGTTTCCACCAGCTGCAAATCCAACGGCTTGCCGAGATAATTTTCAATGCGGATAAACAAATCACTTTGTTTCCATTGCTCAATCGCCGGAGCCAACGAAGCAATCGATTCGGTTTGATGCGGGTTCACATACAACACCGCTTTGTTGGCGCGGCAGGCTACCGCCGCAATCAATACGCCTTCAATTACTTGGTGCGGGGTTTGCGCCAGTAAGACACGGTCTTTAAAAGTGCCCGGTTCGTCTTCATTGGCGTTGCACACGACGTATTTGTCGCCGTTTTTGCTTTGCGCTGCGACTGCCGCTTCCCATTTTCGCCAAGTCGGGAAACCGGCGCCGCCCATGCCGCACAAGTTGGCTTCTTGCAGCTTGGACACAATATTTTGCGGGTCGGCCAACGCCGCCAGTAAGCCTTCGCCGCCGCCGACATTGCGCCAAGCGGCTAAATCCGCGCCCACCCGGCGGGCAGGGTGTAATAAATTTTGGTTGGCCTGGTTCATGATTGCATCTCCTGCAAGCCTGCGTGTTCGCGTAAATCGAATGTACCGTAATCCGGATACAATACCGGAGCTTTGATATCGCCGGTCAAACCGGCGCGTGTCATTTCACGTTGCAAATCATGCACATGATCGACACCGCCGCGCACTTTTTTTAAAGGTAAGCCGCAGTTGGCCGCTGCCGCGCCGGCACGCCGGCCGAAGCTGATGATGTCGAGCAGGGCATTACCCATCAATCGGTTGCGGCCGTGAATGCCGCCGGTGATTTCGCCTGCCGCATATAAACCCGGTACGGTGGTCGAGCCGTCGCTGTTGATTTCTATGCCACCGTTTTGGTAGTGCAGCGTCGGGTGAACCATCATCGGTTCCACTTTCGGATTCACGCCGCATTTGTGGGCGACGTGGCCTAAAGTGACCAAACGGTTCAACACCTCGGGATCGTTTTCAATCAGGCGCGGGGTATCCAAGAACACGCCCACTTGACCGTCGCGCACCACGCCGCGGCCTTCGGCCACTTCGCGCAAAATCGCGGCGGCGACGATGTCGCGGGGTTGCAGTTCATCGACAAAACGCTCGCCCAAACCGTTGACCAATTTAGTACCGGCCGAACGCACGGCTTCCGAAATCAAAGCACCGGCCAAATACGGCGGATGCGCCACTCCGGTCGGGTGGTATTGGAAGGAATCGACATCGCGCAATTTCACGCCGATGCGGTAGGCCATCACCAAACCATCAGCGGTTGCACCATAGTGGTTGGACGTGGCAAACCCCTGCAAGTGCAGGCGGCCTGAACCGCCGGTTGCCAGCACCACGGCTTTGGCGTGTACCAACATCAGGCTGCGTTTTTCCAAATCGTACAAAATCGCACCCACGCAGCGGCCGTGTTCGTCAGACAACAATTCAATGGCCGGATGGCGGTTGAGCTGGGTGATGTTTTCATCAAGCTCCACCGCTTCACGCAACACGCGCATCATTTCCAGGCCGGTAAAGTCGCGGTAGTGCAGAATGCGCGGTACGGTGGTGCCGCCGGCGCGTTTGCGGCTCAAATGGCCGTTGCTGTCGGCGCCTTGCGCCAAATCGAAGGTCATGCCCAAGCCAATCAGCCAACGGATGGCCGATGGTGCATCAGTCACCATTTGTGCAACCAAGGCTTTTTTCGCTGCGTTGTGGCCGCCTTTGATGGTATCGTCAAAGTGTTGTTGCAGACTGTCTTCCGCGCCGACTGCTGCTTGAATGCCGCCTTCGGCCATCACGGTATTGCTGTCGCCGATACGCAGTTTGTTCGCCATCATCACGCGGGCGCCGGTTTCACTGGCCGACAAAGCCGCCGCCGCACCTGCACCGCCGCCGCCAATCACCAGTACATCGGTGTTGACGTGTCCGGCGCGCGATAAATCGTAATCGTCAATCAAAGGCCGGCTGATTAAGAGTTTGGCCAAATCAGGATGGCAATAGTCGCCGGCATTCGGACCGATCGGCAGCTTCACGCGTGCGCTCGGTTGGTAATCGGGGTGGAAGCGGCTTAATAATTCGTCTTTCGGCGGCAAATCGGTGCGCATTTCCAATGATGATTCACGCAGATTGGCCAATGCGGTTTCGTAATCAATACCTGTTACTTGCTTTTCCATTTCAGACGGCCTCCTCTTCAAATTCCACGCGCATTTTGCCGCTGTCGATTTCGCGCAGGCGACGCATTAAATCTACCGGGCGCAGCGTGCGCGCGGCTTTCATGCGGCGCGCAAACAAGCCCAGATGATTGGGACGGATGTGTTCCGGGCAGGCAAGCGTGCATAAATTGCACATCACACATTGGTCGAAGGTGTCGGCTGCTGCTCCGAAATCGCCCAATACCACTTGCGCCACGCCGTTTTCGACTTGCAGGCCTTTCGGGCAGGCGCGGTTGCAACCGCCGCAGTGGCGGCAGTTTTGTGCTTCGGGGAAAGATTTGGCAGTGTCGTCGAGCCAGTTCCAGCCGTCACCGATTTCTTTGATGTCGTAATATTGAATATGCTCGGGGATAAAGTAATCAATAAAGCTTACCTGCATACCGGCTTCGACTTTGGTTTCGCAGGCAAGGGCGGTGGTGACATCGCGTTCGCCTTCTTTGCGTACCATGCAGCGGCACGAGCCGCATACGCCTTGACCCATACAGCCGACGTTGGCGGTAATGGCACAGCCGGCACGGGCATAGGCCTGAATAATGGACGAGTCGGGCGAAGCGTGTACTTCGTGGCCGTCGATGGTGAGGGTAATCAAATCACTCATGGGTTGTGTCCTGTTGAAAAAAAGTAATGGGGGTGTGTTATTTTGTATTTTTATTACACGACTTTGATTTTAAAAGCCTGAGTAAATTTGTCAGGAATTTTGCGTTATAAATCAAGGCTTATTCAATGGGATAAGTGTAGCAGAAATCGAAGGTGATTGGATGGCGGGGAGAGGCGGAGAGGCCGTTTGAAGGGTTGTGAACAAAAAAAAGCGTGATTTCAGCCGTCTGGACACTAAAAAACTGATTATCAAAGAAAAATAATTTCATGATAACTGGGAAATCAGGAAAAACAGGGTTATTTTTAAGAATAAATATCATTATTTATAAATCGGAAATTTTCATAATTAATTGAATATTATTATAAAAAATGAAATTTAGGGCTGGCGTATGACTATGTTATTTAATTTCATTAATCGCATGTAATTTGATGTTGGTCAAATACTGTTATTAAAAAGATGACAAATATTTTGCGATTATGTAGTTTAAATTATAGCAAAATGCCATCTGAAAACAGAATGATAGCGAATTAGGCTTGAAAACGGCCCGGTATTCGATTTATTGGGTGGCATAGGCAAAGTTTAACCCTTGCCTTGATGAAATGTAAGATTATTCCAAATTGATATGCAGATAAAAGATTTATGTTCTCAAATTCCGAGTGAATTTATCAATTATTAAATTGAAGTTAAATCAAAAGATTAGCAAATACAGACTGTTTTTCTGCCTTAAAAACAAGCACTATACAGCCTACAAATAGGCCGTCTGAAAACAGGTTCTGCCCAAAACAACACAAACCAAACTTTTTTATCTAAAAAGGAACTGCCATGACCATCATCAAACAAGAAGATTTCATCCGCAGCATTTGCGATGCTTTCCAGTTTATCAGCTATTACCACCCCAAAGACTATATCGACGCACTCTATAAAGCGTGGCAGAAAGAGGAAAATCCGGCGGCCAAAGATGCGATGACGCAGATTTTGGTCAACAGCCGCATGTGTGCCGAAGGCCACCGCCCGATTTGCCAAGATACCGGCATTGCCACCGTCTTTTTGAAAGTCGGCATGAATGTGCGGTGGGACAGCGATATGAGCGTGGAAGAAATGGTAAACGAGGGCGTGCGCCGTGCCTACACTTGGGAAGGCAATACCCTGCGTGCTTCCGTGTTGGCCGACCCTGCGGGCAAACGCCAAAACACCAAAGACAACACGCCTGCGGTAATCCACATGAGCATTGTGCCGGGCGATAAAGTCGAAGTAACCTGCGCTGCCAAAGGCGGCGGTTCAGAGAATAAATCCAAACTCGCCATGCTCAATCCGTCTGATAACATTGTCGATTGGGTATTGAAAGCCGTGCCGACCATGGGTGCGGGCTGGTGTCCGCCGGGTATTTTGGGTATCGGTATCGGCGGTACGCCTGAAAAAGCGGCGCTGCTGGCAAAAGAATCGCTGATGAGCCATATCGATATTCACGAATTGCAGGAAAAAGCCGCTTCCGGTGCTGAATTAAGCACAGTTGAAGCCCTGCGTTTGGAACTGTTTGAAAAAGTGAACGCCTTGGGCATCGGTGCGCAGGGTCTGGGCGGTTTAACTACCGTGTTGGACGTAAAAATCCTCGATTATCCGACCCATGCGGCTTCCAAACCGGTGGCCATGATTCCGAACTGCGCCGCCACCCGCCACGTCGAATTTGAATTGGACGGTTCGGGCCCTGTCGAGCTGACCCCGCCGAGCGTGGAAGACTGGCCGGATTTGACCTACAGCCCGGACAACGGCAAACGTGTCGATGTCGATAATCTGACCAAAGAAGAAGTTGCAAGCTGGAAAACCGGCGATGTTTTGCTGCTCAACGGTAAAATCCTCACCGGCCGTGATGCCGCTCACAAACGCTTGGTAGATATGTTGAACAAAGGCGAAACATTGCCCGTCGATTTTACCAACCGCCTGATTTACTATGTCGGCCCGGTTGATCCGGTGGGCGATGAAGTGGTCGGCCCGGCCGGTCCGACCACCGCCACCCGTATGGACAAATTCACCCGCCAAATGCTGGAACAAACCGGCCTGTTGGGCATGATCGGCAAATCCGAACGGGGCGCAGCCACCTGCGAAGCCATTGCCGATAACAAAGCCGTGTATCTGATGGCAGTCGGCGGCGCAGCCTATCTGGTTGCCAAAGCCATTAAATCGTCCAAAGTTTTGGCATTCCCCGAATTGGGCATGGAAGCGATTTATGAGTTTGAAGTCAAAGACATGCCGGTAACCGTGGCTGTGGACAGCAACGGCGAGTCGATTCACGCCCAAGCGCCGAAACAATGGCAGGCAAAAATCGGCATTATTCCGGTTGAAAGCTAATCGGGCTTAAATCATCAAAGGCCGTCTGAAAACTATTTTTTCAGACGGCCTTTCATATTTGTCACAATCAATCTGTAAATCCAATAAAACCAAGGTGTTTGATTTTTTTATGCTGCTGTAACACGGCTTTGCCGAACTGAATGCGATCTCAACGCAACCACAAAAAGGAACGCATAATGTCTCCAAAGCTTCACCGGTGGTGGCAGCCGGTTGTTTATTCTCAACACCAATGTGATGTTGTACGATCCCTCTCAATGCAGGGAAGAACGGGCTGCATCAGTCATTGCGCTGAATGTAATGGGGCATGCCTACGTCAAGATTGAATTGTTTCTGCAAACCGAAATGGCGCAAGCCGGCTTGCCTGAGTTTTGAGCCGACAAACCGGTGGCAAAAGCCACGTCCGATTTAATCCGCGCCCGCATTAAAGTGCGCCCACTCGATTTTGTGTGCTGGCGCACTTTCAAAACAAATTCGTCATTATCGATGAAGCGCAAAACCTGACCGCCAGTCAAATGAAAACCCTGATTACCCGCGCAGGCAAAAGCACGAAAGTGTTGTGTCTGGGCAATTCGGCGAGAATTGACACGCCATACCTCACCGAAGGCAACAGCGGCTTGCGTTATGCGGTTTAGCGATTTAAAGGCCGGCAGCACTGCATCATGCCGTCTGAAAATTGTTCAGACGGCATGATTATTTTTCTAAAGAAAGAGATTTACGTTTCATCGGCTTTTTGTCAGCACAAAACTCTGCGCCAGCAATTCCCACACCAAATCTGCATCCGCTTCCGCCAACACCAAGCTCACCCAATGCGTTTTGTTCATATGGTAAGCCGGCAAAACTCCTTGCATCCGTCGCAATCCGCCGACCATTTCCGGCGGGCATTTCACGTTCAACAAGGCCACATTGCCACCGCTTTTGTAGCCGATTTTTTCAGCGGCCACCGGCATATAGGCGCCGAACCATTTCTGTTTGTCCCCGGTATGGCGGAACACGGCGTATTCGGGAAATTTTGCCCACAAATATTGAGGCTCGGCATCGAAGCGTTCTGCAATGCCGTTCAATAAAGTTGCCTTATCCATGTTCAGACGGCCTGTTTCGGTGCGAGAAACGCATCCAAGCGCGGATTATTGTCGCGTGGAATCGGGCGCGGACGGCCTTCGTGGTCGATGGCGACGAAGGTGAACACCGCTTCCGTCACCAGCTCGAGCGGAATATTCGGCTCATCGGCGACAAACGGTTTCACCCACACTTCTACTTCGATCTTCAGCGATGTATTGCCCACGCCTAAACAACGCGCATACACGCCGACCACATGGCCGACTTTTACCGGCCGCAGAAAACTCATTTCCTGCACCGAAACCGTGACAATCCGCCCCTGCGCGATTTCCGCCGCCAAAATGCCTCCGCCCAAATCCATCTGTGACATAATCCAGCCGCCGAAAACATCTAAATTGGTGTTGGTGTCTTTCGGCCGCGCGACCGTGCGCAGCATCAATTCGCCTTCGGGCTTGGCGTGTGCGGTTTGATTTTCAGTCATGTTTCTTCCTTTGTTGTCATCCGAATCAAACTGCATTTTACGATGAAAACAGGCCGTCTGAAAGTCGGAATAAAGGTTTCAGACGGCCTGTTTTCAATGCTAAAATTTTGTTCCATATTTGATTAGGATTTTCCAATGTATCCGATTCGGGAACCTTTGCGCAGCGGCCGGCTGCAAGTGTCTGCTGTTCATCAGATTTATTGGGAGGAATCAGGCAATCCGCAGGGCTTGCCGGTGATTTTTTTACACGGCGGGCCGGGCGCAGGGGCTTCGCCGGCCTGTCGGGGCTTTTTCAATCCCGATGTTTACCGAATCATCATTATCGACCAGCGGGGTTGCGGCCGCTCGTTGCCGTATGCCTGCGCCGAAGACAATACCACTTGGGATTTGGTGGCGGACATCGAACAAGTCCGCACCATGCTGGGTATTGAAAAATGGCTGGTGTTCGGCGGTTCGTGGGGCAGCACATTGTCGTTGGCTTATGCACAAAGCCACCCCGAACGGGTGGCAGGATTGGTGTTGCGGGGGATTTTCCTGTGCAGGCCGTCTGAAATGGCGTGGCTTAACGAAGAAGGTGGCGCAAGCCGGATTTATCCGGCGCAATGGCAGAATTTTATTGTGCCGGTTGCGCCTGAACAACGCAGCACGCTGATTGCGGCGTATCACGAAATGCTGTTTGCCGAAGATGAAAACATCTGTTTGAAAGCAGCCAAAGCGTGGGCGGATTGGGAAAGTTATCTGGTGCGCTTCGAACCGCAGCCGGTGGACGAAGACCCGCATGCTTCGCTGGCCATCGCCCGTTTGGAAAACCATTATTTTGTCAATAAAGGCTGGCTGCAAGGCGGGCGGGCGATTTTGGCCAATATCGACAAAATCCGCCATATTCCGACCATTATCTGCCAAGGCCGCTACGATATCTGTACGCCGACACAAAGCGCATGGGAATTGAGCCAAGCCTTTCCCGAAGCGGAGTTACGGATTATTCAGGCCGGACATTCCGCATTCGACCCGCCGCTGGCAGCAGCTTTGGTGCAGGCGGCGGACGAAATGGCGGCAAAGGCGGATTGGTAGGGGAAGTTGGAGGCTGATATATAGTGAATCAACCAAATTTTCTGTACAAACCAGTAAATCAATGATAGTTGAAATATGGTTTTGGTGGGCAACAAGTTGCCCACCCTACGACAGCTAATCCCTTCCCGCCAACGGTAGGGTGCGTGCCAAAGCACGCACGGGTTCTTTAACTCTCATTGATGCCGTCTGAAAATTGGGAACTGGCCGTTTACGTTGTAATACTTTTAAAGTGGATTCACTATAGTATCTCTTAATAATCCATATCTTGCTTGAAATAAGACATCTGACTGCCGTTTGTCTCATCGGTCAGTTCCAACATACTCAGCTTGTTATCCACAACAAGCATCCTGACTTTAGCTGTACTTTTCTTCCCGATTTCTTTCTTGTCCCGCTGTTCTCTGCCATCTTTCAAAACCCGATAATCGGTAACAGTCTGCTGCAACGCCTGCCGATTTTCATCAAATGTCCAAGTGAATTTCTGTTTGATGATAACGGGTTTGCCTTCGTCCTTCACCGTCAAAATCATTATGTCCACACCTGTGCCGTCGGGATGCATGGCCGTTGTGTTAATCAGCGAACCTTCTTCATTTTCTGCCGCATAACCCCAAAATCCGTATAAATCATTTTGTCCGATTTTGTCGGCAATATACATCCTGTCGGCTTGCTCTGCGGTGGCAGGTTTCTGTTTGGGTGCGGCGGATGCGGACGGGCTGAGGAATATCAGGCTTGATGAAACCATTAAGGCGGGTAAAATACTTTTTAAAATTTTCATACTGTTTTTTTCGGCTAACAATAGGGGGGATACTTCCATATCCTCAATCTGTTTAATGAAAAACAAGGTAAGGGTTCTCAGTCCGGTACTCGGACATGAGGCCGTCTGAAAATCTGGTTTTCAGACGGCCTTGTTTATTTCCAAACCCGATTAAGCCTGTTTGTTCCAGCGTTCGATGGATTCGTGAATCACTTTTTTGGCTTCTTCTACATCGCCCCAAGATTCGACTTTGGTGGTGCCGGCTTTTTTCAGGTCTTTGTAGTGGTTGAAGTGGAATTCGATTTGTTTGATCAGTTGTTGCGGCAAATCGGCGAGGGTTTTGTAGGCGTTGCCGTTGTTGCGGTCGTCGGCGGGCACGCAGACGATTTTGTCGTCCACTTCGCCGTCATCAACGAATTTCATCACGCCGATAACCCGGGCTTCTAAGAATACGCCGGTTGCCAGCGGCTGTTCGGTTACCAGCAATACGTCCAATTCGTCGCCGTCTTCGTCCAAGGTTTGCGGGATAAAGCCGTAGTTGGTCGGCTTGGCGAAAATGGCCGGTTCGACACGGTCGAGTTGGAAGGCGGCCAGTTTGCGGTTCCATTCGATTTTGTGGTTGCTGCCGCAAGGGATTTCGTTCACAACGTTGATAATGCCTTCTTCGACGTTGCCCGGAGTCAGAATCTGATTAAAGTCTGCCATGATGGTTATCCTTGATTGGGCTGCTTGGGTGCAGCGCTTAAATTGCATGAAACATAAAACGCTAAGTATAGCAGCGATAAGGCCGTCTGAAAATGAAGGGAGCGAATTTTCAGACGGCCTCGCCTGCGGCCTGACGGCGCAGCAGGTTGAGAATGGCTGTTTTGTTGGACGGTGAGAACACTTTTGCGGCAGCTTCTGCTGCGGCAAACCAGCCGTAGGCGGTGTGTTCCTGCGGGTTGAGGATAACCGGCGTTTGGCGGTCGATGCGGGCGGAGAAAACGTGTTCCCGGTTTTCAAATACGCCCGGCGGATAGCGGTGCCGCCAGTGGTGGTAGATTTCGTATACGCTGCTGTCGTGCCAGTCGTGCAACTGGTTTTCGCCCAGCGCAATGCCGGTTTCTTCCCAAACTTCGCGGCGGGCGGTTTGGGCAACGGTTTCGCCGGGTTCGAGGCTTCCGGTTACCGATTGCCAAAAACCGGCGGGCTTGGTGCGTTCGATTAACAGGATATTGCCGTTGCCGTCGTGCAGGACAACTAAGGCGGAAACGGGATATTTCAGCGGTTTGCCCATCAGTTTTCCTGTTCGGGGTCGTCAAAGCGGCGGTCGGAGCGGGTATCCCGTTTGACTTCGGCGGCTGCACGGCTGATGGCGGTGTCGTCGGGCGCACGCTCTTCCTGCAAAATCCGCACTTCCCGCTGCGGATACGGAAATTCGATGTGGTTTTCGTTAAAGCGTTTCCAAATATCCAGCAGAATATTGGAAAACAGTCCAGCAAAGCCATTTTCGGGATCGGTTACCCAAAAACCCAGCCGCAAATCGACACCGTTTTCGCCGAAATTGGTGAGATAGGCTTTGGGTGCGGGATCGTTCTGCACCCGCTCCTGAGCCTGCGCCGCTTCGACCATAATCTGCATGGCAAGCGTCAAATCGGTGTGGTAGGCAACTTGAATATCCAGACTTTGCCACAGCGATTTGGCGGTATAGGATTCGTTAATCACCGTGGACGTGATGAAGGTTTCGTTCGGAATTAATGCCTCGCCGCCTTTGCTGCTGCGCAACACCACAAATCGGGCGGTAATTTTGGTTACATAACCGGTAAAATTATTGACCGTCAGCCGGTCGCCGGGGCGGATGGAGCGGTCGCCCAAAATAATAAAACCCGAAATATAGTTGCTGGCGACTTTTTGCAGACCGAAACCGATGCCGACACCGAGTGCGCCGCCGAATACCGACAACACGGTCAAATCAATGCCCACCAGCGGCAGCGCAATCAAAATCGCCAACACGGTCAAAAATGCTTTGATGATTTTTGACATCACGATGCGCAAGTTTATGTCCATGTGATTGTTTTTCATCAGCCAGCCTTCAATCAGGCGGCCCAGCCACAAGGCAAACGCTAACACCACCGCTACCCATATCAAGCCGGTGAGAATGGTATAGATGCTTAAATTAATCGAGCCCATGCTGAGCTTGGTATCTTTCAAAATATCAATGAGCAAGTCATCGATACCAGACAGCCAAATCACGAAACATACCCACAATGCACCGGATAAGAAGCGTTCCAGCCAGTCGGTCACTTTATGGCTCGGCAATGCGGCATGTACCAAAGACAACACCAAGCGGATTAGAATCATCCAGCGCGCCGCCATAATGAGCAGGCGCAGCCATACCGAACGCAATTCGAACAGATTCCATGTATAAAGCGCGATAATTGAAAAAATCAGCAGCAGGAAAGGCCACAGCAAGCGGTTGCCGATATGGCGGACGCTTGCCCATTTTTTGCCGGGCAAAATCGGATATTTGCGGATAATAAATTCCGACAAATAATAAGTGGCTGTCAACAGCACAATCGTGATGCCGATTTCCAACCAGCCGATCGGTTCACTGAAGCTGCGTTCCAGCAGGTGGGAAGTAAATTGGTTGCGCGCAAACAGATTAAAGAAAAATTCTTTCAAACCGTTGCCGGTCGATTGCAAAAGGTTATCGGCAGTGACGTTGATGGTGTTAGCCGCATTGGTAAATGAAAAAAGCATAAGCATTCTCGTGAATGGGTCGGAATAGGCCTGCCGGTTGATAAATTAACAGACGGCAGGCAGATAAGTGATTTTAGCATTTCTCAGGTGAAATAAAGCAGACGGCTTTAAAGTTATTATAAGAAAAGGCGTAGGAGGGGCCGTCTGAAAAGTGTAGACAGCTTTTTGGGTTTATTTAGCATTTTTGAAAAATTTTATAAAATTATATTGTGTTAAATATAATTTAAGCGTATGATGGCCTCCATCATATAAAAACAGCCGGTTTGGTTTTTAAGAAAAGAAAGATTGTGTTCCCGAAAATCTATCTGACGACAATTTGGAGTAAATACCATGATTAAATTGCATTACTTAAACAACTCTTGTTCGCACCGAATCGCGTGGTTGTTGGAAGAATTGGGTGTGGATTATGATGTGGCGGTGTATCACCGTCTGCCGGAGACCAATCTTGCGCCAGATGAATTAAAAGCGCTGCATCCTTTGGGTAAAGCGCCGGTGTTGCAGGATGGTGCACTTACCTTGGCAGAAGGCAATGCGATGATTTTGCATTTGCTCGACCGCTATGATGGCGAACGCTGCTTTACGCCTGCTGCAAAAAGCGATGCCTATTCGCAATTCGCTTATTGGCTGAGCATATCGGCTTCAATGTTTTCCGCCAATTTATTGGGTATGATGGCGAAAAAATTCGATTTCGGTGCCTACAACGATTACGCTTCAGGGCAGGTTGCTTTGTATTTTAATCATGTCGAACAAACGCTTAACGGCAAAATGTGGATTACCGGCGAGCAGCTGACCGGTGCCGACTTTGCCTTGAGTTTTCCCTTGCAATGGGGTTTGGGTCAGGTGAATCCGGCCGATTATCCGAATATTGTGCGCTATGTGCAGCAAATTGAATCGCGTCCGGCTTATCAGCGCGTGGCGGAGAAAACCGGTTGCGAATTGTGCTTAAACCAATTCTGATTCAAATTTTCAGACGGCCTGAAATAACAGAAAATCAAAGCAACTTATTGGCTTTATTTAAACCCAACAACGGCGAACTGCTTAAAAATTGTCTTGTTGTTGCATAGGTGATCAGGCTGCCTGATTTTTCTGATGAGCAGCGATATGCCCGAGTAAACTTGAGCCGGGCAGCTCAGGGTTTAATGGTAGTGTGGAATATTTAATGAGTATTTATCTGCCGAATTAAAAATTTTATAAAATTATATTGTAAAAAATTTAATTTATGGATATAATGTTTTTACTGTCTAAATTTGGAGTAAGCAAATGAATAAAATTTACGATTTATTAAATGAGATGTTGGCGGTTTATTGGTCGGCAAGTATTCAACACCGCAGCCATGTGGCGGTGATTGATGCGGAAGGCGCAAGTTTGCTGGCGACTGAAATGGAAAAGAAAATTGCCGATGAACCGGAAACGATTATTAAGCTGCAAAATCGGCTGCTTGATTTGGGTGGACAAATTCGTTTTACCGTCAAGCAGCCCAACATCGGTACAAATCTGCGCGAAGCTCTGGAAAATGATTATGAGCTGCAAAAAAATGCGCGTATCGGTTTAAATCAATGGGCAGAAACAGCAAGCAGCGAACACGATGCAACCACGCGCATCTTGATTGAAGAGATTTTAGCAGACGAAGAAGAGCATTTGTCTTGGCTGGAGCAAGAGTTGAATTTACTGGAAAAACTGGGCGAGCCGCTTTATCTTTCGAAAAGAATGTAATTTGAGTTTTAAGTTTATTTTTGATTTCCCAACTTATTAAATTGAAAGGAACGTAATATGAAAATTTTCTACCACACTTCGGCCACAGCTACCGGAGGCCGCGATGGCCACACTCAAGTTGACGATGGTTCAATCGGTTTTGATTTGGTCGGCTTTCAAAACGAAGGCGGCAAAACCGGCACCAACCCCGAGCAGCTTTTTGCCATGGGCTATGCGGCTTGTTTCGACAGCGCGATGAACCACGTTGCCCCGACTTTGGGCTTGAAGCCGGAGCAGTCTTCCACCACCGTTGCAGTGGGTATCGGTCAAAAAGCCGGTGGTGCATTCAGCTTGGATTTGGACATCACCATCACTGTAAAAGGCTTGAGCGAAGCTGAAGCACGCAAACTGATTGAAAAGGCGCATGAAGTGTGTCCGTATTCCAATGCAGTGCGCAGGAATGTAGACACGCGTTTGCATGTGAACTTGATTCGATCGTTTGATTTGTAATTGAAAAGAAAATATTTGATTTGAAGTTGATTTAACCGTTTATTCAAAGCAAAGGCCGTCTGAAATATTTTCAGACGGCCTTTGCTTTATGCAAACCTACAATTTCAGTAGGCTGCTGCGCGGCCAATTCAAACAATGCGGAAAAGGTGCTGCCTTCGCCCAATGTGCTTTCCACTTCGATTTTAGTGCCGTGCGCGGCCAAAGCGTGTTTGGCGATGGCAAGGCCTAAGCCGGTGCCGCCGCTTTGGCGCGAGCGGCCGGTGTCGACGCGGTAGAAGCGTTCGGTCAGGCGCGGGATGTGTTCTGGGGCGATGCCGGGGCCGGTGTCGCTGACGCTGAAGCGGACGTGGCGGTCGCCTTCCGGTTTAAGGCTGATGTGTATTTTGCCGCCTTCCGGCGTATAGCGCACGGCGTTGAACGTAAGATTGCTTAAGGCGCTGTACAGCACATGCTGAATGCCGCGGACGCTTAATTCCGGCTCGACTTCTTCGGTAATGTAGTGGCGGCCGTCTGAAAAGGTTTTGGTGCTTTCAAACAATTGCCGGCTCAGCAGACTTAGGTTGAGCAGCTCTTTGTTTTGCTCTTGGTGATGCCGGCTTTCAAGTTTTGACAAGGTCAGCAAATCGTTGAGCAAATCAAGCATGCGGCTGCCTTCTTTTTGCATCAGGGAGATGAATTGCCGGCGTTGTTCATCAGGAATATCGGGCATGTCGCGCATGGTTTCCAAAAAGCCGTTGATGACGGTTAACGGCGTGCGCAATTCGTGCGAGACATTGGCGATAAAGCTGGTGTGGCTGGCCTGCACTTGCTCAATGGTGCTGACGTCTTGGCTGATGAGCATTTGAGTGTTTTTTTCAAACGGGCAGCGGGTAATCAGCAGCGTGCGTGGAATCGGATGGTTTTGCGGCACTGCCAAGCGGATTTGTACCTGCCCGCTTTGTTCCATAAAAGCATGAAACTCAGGCAGGCGGACGAGGTTGGGCAAAATGCCGTTGCGGTCGTGCTCGCGGTTGAGGTTGAAATGGGTGGCGGAAAGGCGGTTTTGCCATTCGATGCGCATTTCTTTATCCAAAATCATCACACCGGTGGGCAAGGCTTCGGCGGCGCGGTTGAAACGCATTAACGCATTTTTGAGTTTGCGTTTTTGTTTGCGGCGGTTACGGCTTTGCTTGAGCAGGGTGGAAAACACTTCGTCCCAAATGCCGCTGGCAAAGGGAATGGATTCCGGCTCGGGGTTCTTCAGCCAGTCGAGCAGTTTGTACATCTGACGGATGTGCAGCAAGCTGATGAAGCTGAGTGCGGCAAAGGCGGCAATAAACGCGCCGGATACGCCCCAAAAGGCCAGTCCGGCGGCTGCGGCAAACAAAATGCAGAGGATGGAAGGAATCAGGTAAACGAGATTATTCATTGTTGTTGCCGAAACGGTAGCCGCTGCCGCGGACGGTTTGCACTAAATGGGCGAGTCGGGCTTTTTCCAAACCTTGGCGCAAACGGCGGATGTGCACGTCGACGGTACGCTCTTCGATAAAGACGTGGTCGCCCCAAATCATGTCAAGCAGCTGGTTGCGGCTGTAGAGGCGGTTGGGGTGCGCCATAAAAAAGTGTAAGATTTTGAATTCGCTTGGGTTAAGTTGCAATTCAATGCCTTCGCTGGTGCTGGCTTTGCGGTTTTCCGCATCCAAGCGGATGCCGAAAATTTCCAAAACCTGTTTGCTTTTTTGAGGAGCTGTGCGGCGTAACAAGGCGTTGATGCGGGCAATGAGTTCGCGCGGTGAGAAAGGTTTGGTGACGTAGTCGTCGGCACCGATGTTCAAGCCCCGCTCTTTGTCACTCTCTTCGCTGCGGGCGGTAAGCATGATAATGGGCAGGTTTTGCGTGCGGGTTTGGCTGCGCAATTGTTGGATGTATTCGACGCCGGAGACATCGGGCAGCATATAGTCCATCAAGATAAGATCGGGCAATTCGTTTTTCAAAAGTTCCCCGGCATCGCTCACGCGTTCGGCGGCGGCCGTGCGGTAACCGGCGGCTTCGAGATTGAAACGAATCAAGGTGGCAATGGCCGGCTCATCTTCTACAATCAGGATATAGGCGGACATGTTTTTCTCTCTTTGTTGGTTGCGTTTGGCTTTCAGACGGCATGTTATTAAAGGTTTAAGCGGTTAGGCTTGACCAAATTTACCGATGATGTAGTCTTCGGTTTCTTTTTTGCCCCGCTTGGTGAAGATGGTTTTGGTATCGTCCACTTCGGCCTGCCCGCCCAAATACGCATACGCCGTGATGCCGGACGCGCGCGCGGCCTGCTGTATATTGTGGCTGACAATGGCGATGGTGTAATCGTGTTTCAATTCGGTCACCAATTCTTCAATACAGGCAGTCAAAATCGGGTCAAGTACGGGAGTCGGCTCATCCGGCAGAAAACTTCGGGTTTGGTGGTAATCGCGCGGGCAATGCGCAAACGATGCTGCTGGCCGCCGGATAACGAATTGCCGCTTTACTTGAGTTTGCCTTTTACTTCGCCCCATAAAGCCGATTTGTTTAATGCCCATTCTACACGGTCGTCCAATTCGCTGCGACTGGGTTTTTTCATACAGTTTCACACCGAAGGCGGTGTTATCGTAAATCGACATCGCAAACGGCATCGGATTTTGAAATATTTTTGCTTTCAGACGGCCTGATTCATACATTATTCAGTGAAAACCGCCTGGCCGTTTTCATCATTGGCTTATTCTTGACATACCAGGCAAAGGCACATAAATCCAGTTTTTGAGCTGCTTTGTCACCGATGGTGTAACACCGACTTGGCCTTTCCAACCGGTAGAAACTCGGCTCAAGAGGTAAGAGGTGAAGTTTCGTGACAAATTCAAGGAAATGTTACAAACTGTTACATCATTTTGAAATGATATAGTTAATTAAAATAAAAACTACTCATTAGTGCGGCCATAAAATTGCCCATTTCAGGCAGCACTTTTCGTAGATGCTTTTTAATGTTCGCCCATGCTTTTTCAATCGGATTAAGCTCTGGCGAATAAGGTGCAAGAGCTAAGATTTTATGCCCCTCTTTTTCTGAAATCTCTGCTAAAACAGACATCCGATGAAAGCGGGCATTATCCATCACGATAACAGATTGTTCAGTTAATTCAGGCAGCAATACGCCTTCAAACCATGCTTCAAATAAACGACTATCCATCGTGCCTGAATAAATCATGGGTGCAATTAGATTACTTTGGTCTTTGATTTGAGCTGCAACCGGTGATGTGCGCCGGTATCGTTTACCACTGATTTGCGCTTTAACCGGAAGCCCTTTTGGTGAATAGGCATAAGGACGGTAGTAAAAAGTATCAAATCCTGTTTCATCAAGGAAAACAACTTGATAATCAGCATATTGATTTAATGCTTGTTGATAAGCGGCTACCTGTTCCGGTTTTTGTTCTTTGTAGCTCGTGGTCTTTTTTTACGCGTCATACCCAATACTTTGAACAAATAACAAATATTAGCCGGTGTACACCCAAAATGAGCTGCAATTTCATGCTGGTATGCATCAGGGTGTTCTTTAACATATTCTATGAGCAGGTTTTTATTGACTTTGGTTGCATTGCCACCTTTGACTTGATGTTCAAATGAACCAGTTTGCTCATAGCGTTTTCTCCAACTTCGAAATGTTTTTGGGTCAATTTGGTATGCTTTGCAAACTTCGCTAGCATTTTTGCATGCCTGATAGTATTGGTATGCTTTTTCTCGTAGTTCTATTGAGTATGACATTTTGGACTCTAAATATTCAGTGTTGATTTGGGAATTCTTATTTTAATATACTATACAAATCTGCCAAAACGCAACATTTAAAATCATCAATAGCTTGTGTACTCAAGCTATAAACGTTATAATCGAGCGTTTTGCAACCTTGCCTTTTGCTTTTCGCATGGCAGAAGGCTGTTTATTTAATCCATAAGGAGATAACATGCGTCATTACGAGATCGTGTTTATCGTTCATCCTGATCAAAGCGAGCAAGTGCCTGCAATGGTTGAACGTTACAAAACCATGATTACCGAAGCCAACGGTAAAATCCACCGCTTGGAAGACTGGGGTCGCCGCCAACTGGCTTACCCAATCAACAAAATCCACAAAGCACACTATGTTTTGATGAACATCGAAACCACTCCTGAAGTGGTTGAAGAGCTGGAAACCGCATTCCGCTTCAATGATGCCGTATTGCGTCATCTGACCATCAAAACCAAACACGCTGTAACCGAAGCCTCTCCAATGCTGGGTGGCGAAAAAGCAAAAAACCTGCTCAACGGTGCGGCTGAAGAAGTTGCAGCAGCCGAATAAGATTGAATAATCTCTTATCGCTTACCGCACAAATTGCCAAAGCAGGCAGTTTGCGATACACGCCGGCAGGTATTCCGGTGCTGGATTTGATGTTGGAACACGAATCCTGGCAGGAAGAAAACGGACAAAAATGTCTGGTTAAATTTGAAATTCCGGCAAGGCTGTTGGGTAGGCAGGCTGAACAATGGCAATATCGGCAGCAGATAATGGTCGAAGTAGAAGGCTTTTTAGCACAACGCAGCCAACGCTTCCCCCGCCCGATATTGCGGATACAGAACATTAAAGAATATAAAGGTTAAACGACAATGGCTCGTCAATCATTCAAACGCAGAAAATTCTGCCGTTTTACGGCTGAAAAAATCCAAGAAGTTGATTACAAACAAGTTGATTTGTTGAAAGACTTCATCTCTGAAAACGGCAAAATCATCCCTGCCCGCATTACCGGTACCAAAGCACACTACCAACGTCAGTTGGCAGTTGCCGTAAAACGTGCCCGTTTCCTGGCTCTGTTGCCTTACACCGACCAACACAAATAATTGGAGCTTAAATCATGCAAATTATTCTGTTAGAAAAAATCGGCGGTTTGGGTAATCTGGGCGACATCGTAACCGTGAAAAACGGCTACGCCCGCAACTTCCTGATTCCGTCAGGCAAAGCAAAACGTGCTACCGAAGCCAACATGAAAGAATTCGAAGCACGCCGTGCCGAATTGGAAGCCAAACAAGCCGAAATTTTGGCTGATGCACAAGCACGCCAAGCCAAATTGGACGGCCAAACCGTTACCATCGCACAAAAAGCCGGTGTGGACGGTCGTCTGTTCGGTTCTGTTACCAATGCCGACATCGCCGAAGCCATCGTTGCTTCAGGCATTCAAGCAGCCAAAGCCAACGTACGTCTGCCAAACGGTCCGTTGAAAGCTGTTGGCGAATACGAAGTGGAAGTGGCACTGCACACTGATGCCGTAGCGAAAATCAATGTTGTGGTGGTTTCTGCTGCCGAATAATCATTGATGAATCGTGATTGATTAAAAAGGCCGTCTGAAATTCAGACGGCCTTTTTTTGTTTATGGTGCCGGTAAAGTTCTCAGGCATTGTTTTTCAGACGGCCTGATATCAATTCAAATATTTCCCGCTTAATCTCAAAGGGTTTATCTAAGCGTTTAATTTTGTTACACTCAAGCCCTTCATCACATTTACGGATATCTCATGAAAAAGTCTTTTGTATTCCTTTCTGCTGCCGTTATCGCGGCATTGGCTGCATGCAGCACGCCTGACAAACCGGGCATCACCCGCGATGCGCAACCATTGAAACCTATCAAACAGGCCGAAAAACGTCCGACTTTTGATGCAGCGGCTGAATCAGTGGCAAGCAGCGGTTTCAATGCCAATCCCAATGTGCAGAATTTTATCCGTTATGAAGCCGCCAAAGGCCGCTTGAGCGCCGCTGAATTGCAAAATTTCTTTGATGGTGTGGTGTACAAAGGCAACATCATTAATATTGTGTACCGCCCGGGTACGTCACGTCCATGGTATGAATTCCGAACCGGTAATTCAGGTGCAGCCAAATCCAATAATGGCCGTCAATTCTATGCCGCCAACCGCGCGGTGATTGATGATGTGGCGCGCAAATACGGCGTACCGGCTGAGCTGATTGTCGCGATTATCGGTATTGAAACCAATTACGGCCGCAATACCGGCAGCTTCCGCACGGCCGATGCTTTGAGCACTTTGGCATTTGATTATCCACGGCGTGCCGAGTTTTTCCAAAATGAATTGAGCGAATTGCTGTTGATGGCGAAGGAAGAAAACAGTGACGTCTTCGGTTTTAAAGGCAGCTACGCCGGTGCGATGGGTATGCCGCAATTCATGCCGTCGAGCTTCCGCAAATGGGCGGTGGATTATGATGGCGACGGCCGCCGTGATATTTGGAACAATATCGGCGATGTGGCCGCCTCGGTCGCGAATTATATGAAACAACACGGCTGGCAGACCGGCGGTAAAATGGTGGTGCCTGTACACCTGAACATCACGCCGCACTTGCAGGCGATTATCGATGAGAAAACTGCGCTTACCCGAACCGTGGCTGATTTCAAAGCTTTAGGCGTGATGCCGCAAATTCCGGTTGCCGATCATGAAAAAGCAGTGTTGTACCGTTTGGAAACCGGCCCGGGCGTGTATGAATATTATTTGGGCTTGAATAATTTCTACAGCGTTTGGAAATACAACAACAGCCGCATGTATGTGACTGCCGTGCGCGACATCGCCAATGCCGTCGGCCCTGCCGGTTTGTAATCCGATTCATGCCAAAACCACTTTGTTGTCTGGACAAAGTGGTTTTGTTTATGGCAATAAACAATGCATTTGTACGTTTATGCGCCAAAAATGTTAAAATGCACCATCTTTCAATGGGCCGTCTGAAAGAATATGGTATTCAGACGGCCCGATTATCATGAAGTAGAGAAAAAACATGGCTTATCAAGTGCTTGCCCGTAAATGGCGTCCGAAAACATTTGCCGATTTAGTCGGTCAGGAACACGTTGTCAAAGCACTGCGCAACGCTTTGGGCGAAGGCCGTCTGCACCATGCCTATCTCTTGACCGGTACGCGCGGCGTCGGTAAAACCACTATTGCGCGTATTTTGGCTAAAAGCCTCAACTGCGAGCATGGCGACCATGGCGAACCGTGTGGCGTGTGCCAAAGCTGCACCCAAATTGATGCCGGTCGCTACGTTGATTTGCTGGAAATCGATGCCGCCTCAAATACCGGTATCGACAACATCCGGGAAGTATTGGAAAACGCGCAATACGCACCGACCGCCGGTAAATACAAAGTCTATATCATTGACGAAGTGCACATGCTGTCGAAAAGTGCATTCAACGCCATGCTGAAAACGCTGGAAGAGCCGCCGGAGCATGTGAAATTCATTTTGGCGACCACCGACCCGCATAAAGTACCTATTACCGTATTGAGCCGCTGTTTGCAGTTTGTGTTGCGCAACATGACCACGCAGCAAGTGGCCGGCCATTTGGCGCATGTGTTAGACAGTGAAAACATTCCTTACGAAACCACTGCCTTGCAATTGTTGGGTAGGGCGGCGGCAGGCTCGATGCGCGATGCTTTGAGTTTGCTTGATCAGGCGATTGCGATGGGTTCGGGCAAAGTGGCCGAACACGATGTGCGCCAGATGATTGGTGCGGTCGATAAACGCTATTTGTATGAATTGCTGCAAAGCGTGGTTAATCAAGATGGCCGGGCCCTGCTGAACCAAGCGCAAGAAATGGCTGCCCGCGCAATCGGTTTCGACAGCGCATTGAACGAGTTGGCGATGCTGTTGCAACGTTTGGCACTGGTTCAGGCAGTGCCTTCAGCCGTAACCAACGATGACCCCGAACGCGAAGCCCTGCTGCAATTGAGCCAAGCCATGAGCGGCGAGCAGATTCAGTTGTATTACCAATGCGCAATTCACGGCAAGCAGGATTTGAGTCTGGCGCCCGACGAATACGCCGGATTTGTGATGACTTTGCTGCGTATGCTGGCATTTGCGCCCTTTGCCGCTCAAGTGCACGGCATGAATGATGTGGTTGAACACACGCAATTGCAGGAAGTGGAGCATAAGGAAACCGCTGCAAAAAAGCCGCTGACGATTCCGACATCGTCTGAAAACCAAAACAATATTCAGACGGCCTTTGCCGATGCGGCCATGCCGTCTGAAAGCCAACCTCAAGCAAAAGACATTCCTCCTTGGGAAGAGCGGCCGATAAATGAAACGGTAAAAACCGAGCCGCTTCAGATGGCCTCGGATTCTGACGAGCCGTCCGCGGTTGTGTCGGAAAATAATCTGCAAGCCGTTGAAGCTGAAAGTATTTCTTTGCATTTCTCAGCAGAAATTCAGACAACATCCGACGAATCTTATCAGCCGTCCGACCCCGAAGATGAAGACATGCCGCCACCTTATTCCGGTGAAGATTCGTATGCTTTTGTCACAGAGCCTGATACGCCGTCTGTGCCACCGATTGCGGATGAAAGTCCTGAAGCCGATGATGAGGAAGAAGATGAGCCGCAATTTATTGCCTTGCCCGATTTCAAGCCGGAAAATTGGGCGTTGTTGGTGCAGCGTTTTGCAAAAAAGCTCGGTGCCGCGCAAATGTTGGCGCAGCATGCTGCTTGGGTGGATTACAATTCCGACACGCATTTGATGACTTTGTCGCTCACCAGTGAAGCCAAAGTCACCACCAATAAAGAGCGTTTGGACAAAATCCAAAACGTGTTGGCTGCAGCCTATAATTTGCCACTCAAGCTGCAAACTCAACCGTGGCAAGACGGCCAAGGTTGGGAGACACCGACCATGCGCCGCCAGCGTTTACAGCAAGAAGGACGGCAGCAGGCACAAGATTTATTGGACGCAGACCCGACCGCACAGCAGATTTTGCAAACCTTTGAAGCGCAATGGCTGCCGGATACGCTGGAATTGAAGCAAACGGATGAGTCATAAACCGGCAAATCAATAGATTGCATGAGGCCGTCTGAAACGGTTTGCCGCAAAAACATACGTTCAGACGGCCTTAAATCATATTTCATTCATTAGCCCGTGCAAGTAGGAGCAAAACCTGATAGGATTCGTCCTGAATAATTTTCTTATACACGCAAATTAGGAGCATACGATGTTCGGAAAAGCCGGATTAGGCGGGCTGATGAAGCAAGCCCAACAAATGCAGGAAAACATGAAAAAAGCCCAAGCCAAATTGGCGGAAACCGAAGTGAGCGGAGAAGCGGGCAACGGTTTGGTCAAAGTGACCATGACTTGCGCGCATGTGGTACGCAAACTCGACATCAGCGAAGACTTGATTAAAGAAGCGGCTGATGACAAAGAAATGTTGGAGGATTTGATTTTGGCCGCGGTAAACGATGCGTCTGCCAAAGCCGAAGAAACCAGCAACAAAACCATGGGCGCGTTTACCCAAGGGTTACCGGCAGGAATGGGTGATTTTTTCCGCTAACCAAGTAAAAGCCGTTCATTCCCAATAAATCAGAAAACCGCTGTTTCGCTTAGGTAGAAACAGCGGTTTTTGATTGATTTACTGAAAAAGACTTTCGCACAATTCAGCTTGCACCAAGGAAACTATGCCTGCCGTCATTGCCGCACAGGCGGAAATCTTGACCTATCGGTTCAGGAATATTTCGTTATGACAGTAATTTGAAGTTCCAAATTCCCGCCTGCACGGGAATGACGGCTTAAAGATTTTTGGAAATTTACAAGTTTTGCAAAGGTTTCGGCCGTCTGAACAATACCTGTTCAGACGGCCCGATATTAATCAATCATGAAAAATCAATACATACCTTCGCGCTCTTCGCGGGTCGAAATGTAGATGTTTTTCACTTGGGTGTAAGCAGCCAACATCATTTTGTGGGTTTCACGACCGATACCGGAAGTTTTATAACCGCCAAACGGTGCGTGTGCAGGCAGACGGTTGTAGCAGTTTACCCAAACGCGGCCGGTTTCCAAGGCGCGTGATACGCGCAAGCAGCGGTTGATGTCTTTACTCCAAACGCCGCCGCCCAAGCCGTATTCCGAATCGTTGGCCATTTTGATGACTTCTTCTTCGGTTTTGAACTTGATAACGGTCGCCACCGGGCCGAAGATTTCTTCTTGTGCGACGCGGGCAGCGTTGTCTCTGGCTTCGATCAGAGTCGGCTCCAAGAATGCGCCATCGGCCAAATAGCCTTCGGCTTTTTTACCGCCGGTAATGATTCGGCAGCCTTCTTGCTCACCGATTTTCACGTATTTCAAAATGGTTTCCAATTGGCCGGCGTTGACTTGCGCGCCCATTTGGGTATCGTCTTCCCAAGGCAGACCGACTTTAACTTTTTTGAATTCTTCCGCCAAGGCTTCAACGAATTTGTCGTAAATGCCTTCTTGCACGAAAATACGCGAACCGGCGCAGCACACTTGGCCTTGGTTGAACAAAATACCTTTTTGAGCACCTTCAAGTGCTTTGTCAAACGGCATGTCGTCGAAGAAAATGTTGGCTGATTTGCCGCCCAATTCCAAAGTGGCCGGAATCAACATTTCTGCGGCGGCGATACCGATGCGGCGGCCGACTTCAGTCGAACCGGTAAAGGCCAGTTTGTTGAAACCTTTGTGATGCAGCATGTATTCGCCGGATTTCGAACCTTTACCGGTGATGACGTTGAACACGCCTTTTGGCAACACATCGTTCACTTTTTGCGCAAAAGACAGCAGGCTCAGCGAGGTGCTGGAAGAAGGGTGCAATACGATGGTGCAACCGGCGGCCAAAGCAGGGGCGATTTTCCAGGCTGCCATCAAGAATGGGAAGTTCCACGGAATGATTTGACCGACCACGCCGATTGGTTCGCGCAGAATCAGCGATAAATCTTCTTCGTCCAATTGGGTCGCAGTGCCTTCTTCGCCGCGAATTACGCCCGCAAAATAGCGGAAGTGGTCGGAAGCCAACGGAATGTCGGCAGCACGGGTTTCGCGAATCGGTTTGCCATTGTCGAGGGTTTCTTGCAGGGCGAACAATTCGGCGTTTTCATCAATAATGTCGGCGATTTTGTTCAGAATTGCAGCGCGTTCGGCAACGGTGGTTTTTTTCCAGGTTTTGAATGCTTCTTGCGCGGCGGCAACGGCGGCATCCACGTCAGCATTGCTGGCATCAACGAATTTCGCCAATTCTTCGCCATTGGCCGGATTGGTGGAAGTCAATAATCTGCCTTCGCTGCCTTTGGTCCATTCGCCGTTGATTAATAAGCCGTATTCTTTGTCAAAAACGTTTAAATCTTTTGCCATGATGCTGTCTCCTGTGTTTTTAGTGCAGTTGTAGTTGACTGTAAGCGAAACGCTTAAGGGTTAGCATAGTATTTTTTGTTATGGAGTTCAAGCGCTAAAAATGCAAAGAAACATGAATTAACAAACTGGAAGCGCACGTTAGAAAGTTGATTGGTTCAATAAAATCAAGTGGGCAGATTATTTAGGCCGTCTGAAAAAATCATTGTATTTCATTTAAATAAAATCGGTTGGTTTTTTCAACCGGAAAATAGACTAATAATGTTATGATATAATAAATCATAATAAATTCAGCAGTCTATGACTTGACGAGAGAGATTCTAAAGTACATACTTAAATCGTGATGCAACGAACAAAATCATCGGGCGCATGATTTATGTATGATTGAATGCGTGCATCCCGTTATTACAATGAAATACCGTTCTGTCAATAAGCCAAACAAGGAGTGTTACCATGAAAATGCGTGCAGTGGTAGTGAATCAAGCTGTTGAAGGTGATGTAGAAGTTGTAGAGCGCGACATCCGTGAATTGGAAGCGGGTGAAGCTTTGGTAGAAGTTGAATATTGCGGCGTGTGTCATACCGACTTGCACGTTGCTGCCGGTGATTACGGTGAAAAACCGGGGCGGGTTTTGGGTCACGAAGGCATTGGTAAGGTCAGCAAAGTGGCTGATGACGTGAAAAGCCTGAAAGTCGGCGACCGCGTGAGTATCGCATGGCTGTTTGAAAGCTGCGGCTCTTGCGAATATTGTAATACCGGCCGTGAAACCTTGTGCCGTAGCGTGGTGAACGCCGGTTATACTGCGGATGGCGGTATGGCGACACACTGTATCGTAACTGCCGATTACGCGGTGAAAGTGCCGGATGGTCTGGATCCTGCACAAGCCAGCTCGATTACTTGCGCCGGTGTGACCACTTATAAAGGCGTGAAAGTATCGAATGTACGTCCCGGTCAATGGATTGCGGTGTATGGTGCCGGTGGTTTGGGTAACTTGGGTGTGCAATACGCGAAAAAAGTATTTGGTGCGCATGTGATTGCCATCGATATTAATGACGACAAACTGGAATTTGCCAAAGAAACCGGCGCTGATTTGGTGATTAACCCGCAAAAAGAAGACGCAGCCAAAGTGATTCAAGAAAAAGTCGGTGGCGCACATGCCGCGATTGTGACTGCCGTATCTTCTGCTGCGTTTAATTCGGCCGTGAATGCCGTGCGTGCCGGTGGCCGCGTGGTTGCAATCGGCTTACCGCCTGAGTCTATGGACTTGTCGATTCCACGCTTGGTATTAGACGGTATTGAAGTGGTAGGCTCTTTAGTGGGTACACGCCAAGACTTGGCCGAAGCCTTCCAATTCGGTGCCGAAGGTTTGGTAGTGCCGAAAGTACAATTGCGCAATTTGGATGAAGCACCTGCAATTTTCCAAGAAATGCGCGAAGGCAAAATTACCGGCCGCATGGTGATTGATATGAAATGCGCTTGCGGTCACGATCGTTAATCTGATCCGTTTATAAAGATTAAAAAGCCGTCCGAATAATGTTCGGACGGCTTTTTTTAATGGCAATTAAATAATTGAAATTAATGAAATCATGCCGTCTGAAATGCTTCAGACGGCCTAATCCATGTAACTCAATCAAAATGATTCATTGGTTTTTAAATAACGCCATTTGCCCGGCGGCAGTTTGCCCAATTTCACTTTACCCATTCGGATACGTTTCAAACCGACCACGCGTAGGCCTACCAGTTCGCACATGCGGCGGATTTGGCGTTTCTTACCTTGTTTCAAAATAAAGCGCAGTTGGTCTTCGTTTTGCCATTCGACTTTGGCCGGACGCAGTTTTTCACCGTCCAAGCTCAAGCCGTGGTTCAGTAATGCCAAACCGTTGCCGTCTAATTTGCCGCGCACACGCACCAAATATTCTTTTTCGCTGTTACTGCTTTCGCCGATTAACTGCTTCGCGATGCGGCCATCTTGCGTCAACACCAGCAAACCTACCGAATCAATATCCAAACGCCCGGCGGGAGCGAGGCCGAATTTGTGTTTCCCGCTAAACGTAATGCGACTGTCGTCGCCTTCCCATTGGTTTTCGGCGGTAATCAATTCAGCCGCTGCTTTATAACCTTTTTCCGCTTGCGCGCTGACATAGCCCATCGGCTTATTCAGTAAAATTGTCACGCGGTTGGCCTGCTGTTCATGCGCCTGTTTGTTTAAATCAATGCGGTCGTTTTCAGTAACTTTTTGGCCGAGTGCAGCGGTTTGCCCATTGACTTTGACCCAGCCTTGTTCGATATAGCTGTCGGCTTCGCGGCGGGAACAGAGACCGAGTTGCGCCATCCGTTTCGACAGACGCATGGGTTCGTTTGTGGATTCCATGGTGTTCACTTTAAAAAATATCGCCGCATTATAGCATTAACGCACCATACTCGCTGCGTGAGAAACAGAGTTTCAGACGGCATCTAAAAATAATATGCCGTCTGAAAAACTGCATGAGACGACAAATTTTAAGCGTGTATAGTACACGGTTGATATTAATTTTTATTTACGGATTTCATAGTATAGTGAATTCATTTTAAAATAGTACGGCGTTGGCTTGCCTAGCCGTATTATCTATACCGTCTTCGGCTCGCCGCCTTGTCCTATTTTAAAGTGGATTTACTATAGTAAAGTAGAATTTGTCCTGGTTATTCAGGGCAGCCACTAAAAGAAAAAGTGTAAACAACGCTGGGATTTTCTACATCAGGCCGTCTGAAAGCATTCATTGCGAATGTTTTCAGACGGCCTTTTTAAGACTTGATTAATAAACATCAAGTGCTTATTCCCATTCGATTGTGGCAGGCGGTTTGCCGCTGACATCGTACACTACGCGGTTGATGCCTTTGACTTCGTTGATGATGCGGTTGGATACACGACCAAGCAGCGAATACGGCAATTCCGCCCAATGAGCAGTCATGAAGTCGCTGGTGATTACGGCGCGTAAGGCGACGACATAATCGTAGGTGCGGCCATCGCCCATCACGCCGACGGATTTTACCGGCAGGAATACGGCAAAGGCCTGGCTGGTAAGATCGTACCATGATGTGCCGTTTTCATCGGCGGTGTTGCGCAATTCTTGGATGAAAATATCGTCGGCTTGGCGCAGTAAGTCGGCGTATTCTTTTTTCACTTCGCCTAAAATACGCACGCCCAAGCCGGGACCCGGGAACGGGTGACGATACACCATTTCGCGCGGTAGACCGAGCGCTACGCCCAGTTCGCGCACTTCGTCTTTAAACAAATCGCGCAATGGCTCCAGCAATTTGAGCTTCATGTTTTCCGGCAGACCGCCGACGTTGTGGTGGGACTTGATGGCATGGGCTTTTTTGGTTTTGGCGCCGGCGGATTCGATTACGTCAGGATAAATCGTGCCTTGCGCCAGCCATTTGGCGTTGGTGAGTTTTTTCTCTTCAGTATCAAATACTTCGATAAATTCTGCGCCGATGATTTTGCGTTTTTTCTCGGGGTCGGTTACGCCGGCGAGTTTGTCCATAAACTGGGTTTCGGCATCGACGTGAATCACTTTTACGCCCAAGTTGCGGGCGAACATATCCATCACCATTTTGCCTTCGTTGAGGCGCAAGAGACCGTGATCGACAAATACACAGGTAAGTTGGTCGCCGATGGCACGGTGAATCAGGGCGGCGGCAACGCTGGAATCAACGCCGCCGGACAAGCCTAAAATCACTTCGTCGCTGCCGACTTGTTCGCGGATTTTGGCGACGGCTTCTTCAATATAATTGGGCATGGTCCAGCTTGGTTGTGCGCCGCAGATGTCTAAAACAAAGCGGTTCAACAAAGCCCTGCCTTGCTTGGTGTGGGTTACTTCGGGGTGGAACTGGATACCGTAAAACTGTTTGTCGGCGTTTTCCATCATGGCAATCGGGCAGGACGGAGTGTCGCCGATTACGGCAAAACCTTCGGGCAGTTTGGACACTTTGTCGCCGTGGCTCATCCATACGTCGAGTGTGTTCGGTGCTTCATCCTGAATGCCTCGGGTCAGTTCGCTGTCGATGGTTTTCACTTGGGCATAACCGAATTCACGCTGGTTGCCGGGGCTGACTTCGCCGCCTAAGTGGTGCGCCATAAACTGCATACCGTAACAGATGCCCAATACGGGAATGCCCAAATCGAAAATGCCGGTGTCGGCTTGGTAATCGGAGGCGTACACAGAATTCGGGCCGCCGGAGAGAATAATGCCTTTCGGGTTAAAGGCTTTGATGTCTTCAAGCGGCATGTCGAACGAATGCAGCTCGCAGTAAACATGTGCTTCGCGCACGCGGCGGGCGATGAGCTGGGTGACTTGCGAGCCGAAGTCGAGAATCAGGATTTTGTCTTGGGTCATGATGTTGGGCTTTGTGGAATGAAAGAGAATGCGGCGCAATAAAAGGCCGTCTGAAAAATGGCGACATTGTACCAGTTTTAGACGGCCTTTGCATAAGCAAATCGGTGGCGGATAGATGAGTTTGTATACTGTTTTAAAACTTTTCAGACGGCTTTGATTAGATTAAACAGGCCGTCTGAAAGGTGTATAGGTTCAAAAGCTTGCTTTATAAATCGCTTCCTTTCAAATCGCGCGTGTACACTTTATCGGCGACGTCTTCCAAGTTTTCATGCAGACGGTTGGCCAAGATGATGTCGGCGCGTTTTTTGAATTCGTCCAAATTCTGAACTACTTCCGAACCGAAGAAGTCACTGCCGTGGTATTCGGGTTCGTACACAATCACCGGCACGCCGTGTTTTTTGATACGCTTCATCACGCCTTGAATGCTGGAGCTGCGGAAATTGTCGGAACCGGATTTCATGGTCAGGCGGTAGATGCCGACGGTGGACGGACGGTGGCGCAATACGTCTTCGGCGATAAAGTCTTTGCGCGTGCGGTTAGACTCGACAATCGCCGTAATCAGGTTTTGCGGAATGTTTTGGTAATTGGCCAGCAATTGCTTGGTGTCTTTGGGCAGACAGTAGCCGCCGTAGCCGAACGACGGATTGTTGTAATGCGTGCCGATGCGCGGGTCGGCAGACACGCCGCCGATAATGTCGGCGGTGTTGAGGTCGAAAGTGGCGGCAAACGAATCAAGTTCGTTAAAAAAAGCCACGCGCAAAGCCAAGTAAGTATTGGAAAACAGTTTAATCGATTCGGCTTCGGTCGGGTGGGTCAGGATAATCGGCGTATCCGGTTTCAGGCTGCAATCACGCAACGCTTCGGCAAATTTTTGCGCTGCTTCGCCGGTGTCGCCCATGACAATGCGAGACGGGTAAAGGTTGTCGTATAAGGCTTTGCTTTCACGCAAAAATTCCGGTGAGAAAATGATGCGGTCGGTTTGGAACCGTTCGCGCATTTTGTCGACAAAGCCGACCGGAATGGTGGATTTGATGATGATGTGGCCGTGACTGTTGGCCGCCAAAGCGGTGGTCAACACAGATTCGACCGAGTCGGTATTGAAATAATCGGTTTCGGGATTATAGTCGGTCGGGGTGGCCACCACAACGTAATCGGCATCGGCATATACGCCGGACGCATCAGTAGTGGCGTGCAGCGTGAGCGTGTGTTCGGCCAAATATTTGCTGATTTCATCATCTTGAATCGGCGAGATTTTCCGGTTGATTAAATCCACTCGCTCTTGATTGACATCCAAAAGCGTGACGGCATGTTGTTGGGCAAATAAAACGGCGTTGGACAGGCCGACATAGCCTGCGCCGACAACGGTAATTTTCATAGTATTTCTCGTTATGGTTGTTTGAGGTTATTCAGGCGGCTTTCGCACAGCAGCAGCAGCGGCTCAGTGGTGTGGCTGCGTTCGTCAAATAAGGTGCTGATGCGGATATGGCGCGCTAATGCTAATGTTGTATATGCTTCCACAGTATTTGCAGCTTGTGGATTGTGGGTTAGGAATTGTTGTCCGAACGCTCTTTCGTGGGCGCACAGTGCATCTGTTTTGCCATAGCGGCGTAAGGCGAACTCTTTAATGTGGGCAAGATAATTGCCGGCATCCAATGCGCCATCGCCACGGCAAGCCAAGTCTAAATCCAGCAGCACCATGCGGCCGGGTGTGCCGTAGGGTTCGAGGATTTGGTCTTGGTAGAAATCGCGGTGCAGGATTTCAGACGGCCTTTCAGGCAGTGAACCAATCAATGTTTTGCATTGCGCTGCGACTTTGGCAATGCGTTCGGCCAAATGGGGCAGCTTGGTTTGCGCTTCGGTTAAGGCTTTATCGAGCACCGTCCATTCGTCTGCCGGTTGCCAGCAAGGTAAATCCAAATCATCGCCCACACCGCTTTGATGCAAGGCAATCAAGGCATTGGCAGCGGCTTTGCCTAAGAAGGCTAAGCGGCGGTTTTCCGGATACAGCAGCGAGCCGATAGTTTGGCCGTCGATGCGGCTTTGAAACCAAGTGTTTAATTCAGGCAATACGCCCAGCACTTCCGGCACGCCGGTTTCAGACGGCCTGTCAAAGCCTTTTTGCCACAAGGCTTGTTGAATGCGCGGGGAATGTTTGTCTAAACCTTTGGCACGGTATTTGCCGATAAAGCGCCGATTGCCGTTTTGCTTAGGCAAGGCATATTCCACCAAGGCGCGGCGGCCGGGTTTGTGATGGCGCAAGCATGCGGAAGCAAGATGTTCTGTTGCGCCGATAATGCCCGCTTGTTGCAGCAGCGGCTGCATGTTGGCGGTATCGAGCAAATCGGCGATGATTGGTTCTTGCACCGAATCCGTGTTGAGAGCAGGGGCAGGCGCAGAAACAATATCTTCTGCATCCAGCAGGGCGTGCGTGCGTTGCAGGATTTGCAGGGTGTATTGATCCCAATACGGACTGCGTTTGCGAAACGGCTCGGCAGCCAAGCGCAATAATGCCGAGGCGGTAAACAGGCGCAAACCGGCTTCATCGGCCTCTCGTTTCCGGCGATAACTCTGCAACAGGCCGTCTGAAAGTCGGTCGGCTTCATGGCGCGTTATCAAGCCTTCAATCAACTGCAATTCCAATCGGGCGATAAAGCTGGCCAAATCCAATAGCGGATGACCTTGTGCGGAGCGATCCCAGTCGAGAATATGCAGCTTGATTTCACCGTTTTTGCTGATGCGCCGAATCACTTGGTCAAGCGAAAAATCACCGTGGATTAACGTCGCTTGCTCCGGCAAATGGGTCAGGTCGCAGGTAATGCGGTTTTGCAGTGTTTCAAACCAATCGATGTATTCGGGCAGAATATGGCGGAAGGTATTCGCCACGCCGCCAACCGAACGGATTTCGTCGGCCAGCGTATAGCGGGTAGGGTGTTGATAACCGGCGCTGTGGATGCGGGCCAGTTTCTTACCCAATTCGGCGACAAGCCGGTCATCGGGCGCACGGCCTTCTTCCGGACACAAGCTGTCGCCTTTTTGCCAGCGCGTGGCTAAGGTACAACTGGTGCCGTCGGCACCGGCCAACACCACGCCGCCGTGAGATACCCCAAAAGCACTGCCGATCAACATTTTGCTGAATTCGTCAGGCGTGCTGCTGCGCAAGATAGCCACAGGTACATCGCCGTAGCTGACTTTCGCCACTAAACGGCGCTCGGGTTTGTAGCGCAGAATATCGACTTTGGGTCTGCCTGTTTCAAAAGCAGGCAGAGAGCAGGCTTTGAGCATGCGGCGCAGAGCATTGCCGGAAACCAACCAATCCATCTTGCCGATGGAGCGGTCATGTATCGGGTGCAGTAGCATGATGCACAATTCAGGCAAGGCCAAAGGCGCATGATCCCCACCTTTTTTCACCAGCTTTTGGCGGGAAGGTTTGTTCCATGATTCTTGGAAACGCTTGGGGGTTAGGGCTTTGGCGTAATAACGCAAGCCAAGGCCGTCGCCCAATTCGATATACAAAGTGCTTGCGCAGCTATTGCCGGGTTTGTAACGCAGATATTGAATTTCTACTTTGACGGCATGTTGGAAAGGCTCAAGGGTTTTGAGCTTTTCCAACAGCAATTCCGTATCCAGCAAAGCAGCCAGCCCGGGCAGGCAGGTGTCGCGCGATACAATCCGTTTATCAGCTTCAATCAACATGATGGTCCTTCTGGTTTAACTAATCTGCATTTTCCACCAGCCGGCGTAATGGCCGCCGCGGGCAAGCAGTTGTTCATGGCTGCCTTGTTCTATGACCACGCCTTTTTCAATGAAAATAATGCGGTCGGTGGTGGCGGCAAAAGCCAAGTCGTGGGTAATCACAATGGTGGTGCGCGATTTCATCAATTTATGCAATGCATTGATCACATGGCTTTCACTTTCACGGTCAAGGCCGACGGTAGGTTCGTCCAACACCAAGATGGTGCTGCGGTTGATAGCTGCGCGTGCGATGGCGATGCGTTGGCGTTGGCCGCCGGAAAGCGAACCGCCGCGCTCACTCAATACCGTGTCGTAACCTTCGGGCATGGCCATGATGAAATCGTGCGCATTGGCCATTTTGGCTGCGGCAATGATTTCTTCGTCTTTAACGTCGCCGCTGTTGTGCAGCGCCCCCAAGGCAATGTTATCGCGCACGCTCAAGCCAAACAGCAGATTGTCTTGCGGCACCACGGCAATGTGTTTGCGCATGCTGGCGATGGTGTAATTGCGGATGTCTTGCCCGTCGATGCGCACGGCACCGCTTTGGGGTTCGTACAGACGCAGCAGCAGGCTGGTCAGCGTGGTTTTGCCGGAGCCGGAAGGGCCGACAATCGCCACGCTTTCACCGGAAAGAATGTGGAAATTTACATCTTCCAGCACAGCCGTTTCACTTTGGCCGGGATCTTGGTAGGTAAAGCGCACGTGGTCAAAATGAATTTGGCCGCGGGTATGGGTTAAATCTTCTGCACCCGGCTTGTCGGTGATATCCGACTGCTGATCGAGCGCATCGACAATGCGCTCGCCCGCTGCCAAGGCTTTCGACAAACGTGCGGTGTATTTGGCGTATTCGCGCACCGGACGGAACGAATTATTGAGATACGACATAAACACAATCAGTTCGCCCGGTGACATCAGTTTTTTCAATACCGAATTGGCACCGTAAAACAACACGAAAGCAGTCACGAACGCCACCAAAATATCGACGCGTCGCTCCAAACCTGCCGCCAGCTTTTTAGATTTGACTTCCTGTTTGCGGCTTTGGCTGTTGTTGCCTTCAAAGCTTCGGATGGTTTCGCCTTCCAGCGACAGCGATTGAATGGTGCGGATAGATGCAAAATATTCCGAGGCTTTGGAAGCCAGGTTGCCTTCTTTTTTACGCTGTTCACGGCTGACTTGGTGGATGCGTTTGCCGGAACGGTTGGTTGTCAGCCACAACAGCGGCAGCGAGGCAATCGCAAACAGAGCCAGCTTCCAATTCAAATACAGCATTACGCCGAGCATGCCGCTCAACACAAAAATATTCGCCAACATCGGCATCAGTGCCGTTACCACTGCTTCGCGCAGCATGGCCACGTCACTGACCAAGCGCATGGTCAAATCGCCGTTTTTCGCTTTCGAGTGAAAACGCATCGACAAACCGAGCAAATGAGCGAACAAATCGCTGCGCACTTTGGCCAAAATACGGCTGCCTGCCAGCGATAAGCCGATGGTGCTGAAATAGTTGCCGGCTGCCATCAACAGCGCAATCAGGATAACCGCTAAGCTGCAGCCCAACAGCAGATATTGCGTATCGATGGATTCCAACGTCATGCCGAACATCATGTTCTCGAATTGGATATTTTTGACGGCCGTTTCATTGGCGATGCCGTCGTCGATTTTGTCGACATGTTCGACGACCGACACCAAAATATGGTCGACCGCAAACGCCAACGGCAAGGGTTTGAGCAGGCGTACAAAGGTTGCCGTGAGCAGGGAGAGCAGCGAACCGGCAATCAGCCAGCGCTCGGGACGGATGTAGGATCGGAAGCGGTAAGCGACTTTCCACCACGAGCTGTTGGTCAAGCTGCCGGCCGCATCGTTCGGTATTGTTTTACGCCACCGGCTGAAAAGGCGCGGTTTGTCGTGTTGATTATTGTTGTTTTGCATTGGTATCAATCTTGTGGGTTAGGCGTTTTTCAGACGGCCTGTAGCAGCGGCAATCTCTAAAATTTTGTTTACCACAGCCAGCCAACTGTGCGACCGTTCGGCAGTCAGTCGGGCGTTGTGGCCGAGCTGTCGTAGGCGTTCCGGCTGATCAAGCAAATCATGCAAACATTGCGCCATGGCTTCAGGATTTTCCGCTTCGACTAATACGCCGTTGAGGCCGTCTGAAACCACGCTTTCCAAATGGCCGACACGTGTGGCTACCAGCGCAATACCGGCGGCCATGTATTCGTAAATTTTCAATGGAGAGAAATAGAAGTGTTCCATGTGCGGATAAGGTGCGACGGCAATGTCCATTTTTCCCAACCATTGCGGTACTTCATCAGGCTGCACCGCACCACTGAAGGTCACGCCGTCTGAAAGGCCGAGGCTGTCGATGCGGTTTTTTACCGATTCATACTCAGGCCCGTCGCCGACAATCAGCAGGTCGGCTTGCGGTTTTTTCGCGCGCAACAAAGCCCATGCTTCCACCAAAGTCGCCAAGCCGTGCCACGGTTTGAGCGTGCCCAAAAAGCCGATGGTAGCGGGCGCATTGCTGTGCAGGCGGTCTAAACGCGATGCATTTGCCGCAGCGGCAGGGGCGAAACGTTCCAAAGACACGCCGTTGGCCACCACATGCACGCGGCCTTGTGCTTTAGGAAAGGTTTCCAAATATTGTTTTACGCCCGGCGACACCGCAATCATGGCATCGGCATTGGCAAACACTGATTCGGCGATGGCTTGCGCTTCGTCTTCCAAAGGCAATTCGCGGTGCTTCTTCTGCTCTTCGATTAAAGGGGCGTTCACTTCCAAAATGCCTGCACAGCCGTGTTGTTTGGCAAACTGCATACCGGCATTGCTCCACAGTGAATAACGCTCGTAGACTATGTCGAACGGAGCTTCCGCTTCCAGCATGGCGGCCAATTTGTTATTGGCATCCAATGCGGCGCGGGCGCGGATTTCGGCGGAATCTTTCGGTAATTTATCCAAGCGGCGGATGGTGATGTTTTTTAATTCTTCAGGTACATCGCCGTCTAAGCGTTGCGCAAACAGGGTCACGTCCAGCCCTTTTTGCAACATGCCTTTAATCACTTCCTGTACATGTACGGAAGCGCCTTTGGTGCCGAAAACGGGAATGCCGGGGTCGGCGCAGATGTAGGCTACTCTCATGTTTTGCTCCCTTGGTTTGCGATAGATTGTCGGGCAACGGCATCGGTAAACAATGCACGCAATTTGACGGTATTGAGGTCTTCATCATATTCCTGCTCGATAAGCCGACGGCCGTTTTGTGCCAAGGTGCGGCACAAATCATGGTCTTCCAGCAAGCGCTGCACGGCATCGGCTAAGGCTTGGGGATCGCGTTCCGGCACACATAAACCGGTAAGGCCGTCTGAAACCAATTCCGGAATACCGGCCACTTGCGTTGAAATCACCGGCGTACCCAAAGCCATGGATTCGAGCAATACGGTCGGTAAACCGTCGCGGTCACCGTCTTCGCTGATGACACAAGGTGCGACCACCATATTGGCACTTTTCATCAAGTCGATGATGTCCGGTTGCGGCATAGGGCCGACCATGGTGACTAAACCGGCCAAACCCAAGGTTTCGATTTGCTCGGCCAAAGGCGCTTGCAATGGACCGCCGCCAATCAGGGTGCAGCGGAACGCGACATTTTGTTTTTTCAGCAAAGCCAAAGCATCCAGCAAAACGTCAAAACCTTTTTTCGGCACTAAGCGGCCGACGGCGACAATGTGGCGTTCGCGTGAACCGAATTCGGCGTAAGGGAATTTGCCTAAATCCATGCCGTTGTAAATGCGCAGGGCGTTAGAGGCATCTTCGCCGTATTGCTCGCGCAAGTAAGCCAAGTTGTAATCGGATACGGTCACGGTAGCGGCGGCATCGCGCATTTTCTTATCCAGCTCGACAGATTCGGCATATTGGAAATAAATGTCTTTGGCGTGGGCGGTAAAGGTGTAGCTGATGCCCGCAAAAATAGCAGCTTGTCTGGCAACGGTGGTGGCTTGGGTACCGAAGTGGGCATGCAGGTGCTGAATACCGCGTATCTTGATCTGCAAAGCCAACATGATGCTTTGTGCCAATTCATGCACATTACAGCTGGCTTCGGCTAAATGTTTGCCAAAGTCGGGCAACTCTTTAAAGGCCGTCTGAAACAGTTGCCATACTGCTTCGGGTTTGTATTGTTTGTTGTCGTAACGCGTGACCGGTGCGCGCACTTTGGAAATGCCGTCTTGGAAATGGGTTTCTTCAACCGGCCCCAAGGCAAAAATGTCGATTTTCAAGTTTTCACGTTCGTGTGCCAAAATTTCATTCACGACAAAGGTTTCGGAAAAGCGTGGGTAGCGTTTCAAAACGTAGCCGACGTAAAGTGGGGTGGCGGAGTGTTCAGTATGCGGATTCATGAGATCTTCGCTTATCAATAGGGATATCAAAACTAATGGTTTTTAAGAATGGTGCCGATTTCAGCCGCCACGCGATCAAGGCCGTCAAAGCGCAGGCTGGTACGGGCATCGGCTTGAGGTTTCGCCGATTGCATAAAGGCACTCAGAGCATCCGAACTCAACTCATCAGGATGCAGGCATTCAATGATGCCGTTTTGCGCTAATCGAGAAGCGCGTATCCATTGCTCGGTGCGCGGCTTAATGCGCGGCACAATCAGTGCGCGTTTGTTGAACGACAGGATTTCGGTGGTGGTGTTGTAGCCGCCCATTGAAATAATGCATTCCGCTTCGCGCATGATTTTCAAAGGCTCGGGCACAAAATCGACCACTTTGATGTCTTGCAGCGGCCGCTCTTTGGCCATGGCATGCAGTCGGGCGCGTTGCTCTTCCGGCATCAATGCGCCGGTAATCAACAGCCCGCGCCAATTTTCAGGCAGGGTGGATTGGATAAAGGCTTGTGCCACTTCAAAACCGTCTTGCCCGCCGCCCAAAGCGCACAAAGCAAAAGGGCTTTCGATTTCGGAAGCGCCGACGCGCAGGCCGCGAACTTCCATGCGGCGGCTTTGGTCGAGATAGCCGACATAGTGCAGTTTTTCAACAATATCGGGCGCAATTTGGTATTCGTCGGCAAAGTTGTAGAGATTCGGGTCGCCATACACCCAAATACTTGAAAAATACAGACGGATGATTTCGATGTTTTGCAGTTTTTTCCATTGGCTGCGTACGGTCTCCGGTTCATCGATGATGTCGCGCACGCCTAATACGATGTGCGTGCCGCGGCTGGCCAGCTCTGGCAGGATGTTGTCCAGCTCGTTCATCGCACCGCGCGGCACGTTGTCGACCACCATGATGTCGGGTTTGAAAGCTTCTAAAGCAGCGTGAATGATGTTTTTGCGGATATGGGTCAGACGCTTGACACTTTTGCCCAGCGAACGGGGAATATATTCGCCCTGCACCGTTTTGAAATAAGTCGGCAGGGTGACGCTGTCGGCGCCTTTGGGCAGTTTGAATGCGCCGGATTCGCGTACGCCGGAAATCAATAAAACTTCGGCATCGGGATACGCTTCCAAGGCAGATTGCGCCAGCAGGATATTGCGGCGGATGTGTCCTAAGCCCATTGTGTCGTGTGAATAAAAGGCTATGCGGGGGGAGGTTTTACAGTCTCTTTCCATGTGAATCATTGCTTCGGTTGTTGGGTAAACTTGCCGACGATTGCGCCGACAGTATGGTGAAATGCTCGAAAAGGGCGCTAATGTAGCATTAACGCCAAATATCAGCCATTTCGATAATTTACGGATAGGTTTGTTTTCTTAACATTTATACCGGAGTAAACAAATCGATATTTGCGCCGGGCAATAATCAAAACATGGCTGCGATTAGTTAAACCAAAGCTGTGCATATTTTTTGTATAAATTTTATTGCTGTTGGCATTATCAAAAGAGGGTAAGGCGTAAATTTAATTTTTCTTTTTTTAACAAAATTAAAATAATATAGAAAATTATTAAACGAAATAGTTAAATTAACTGTAGTTATTGTTTATTTGTTTAAGTTTGGATGTTGCTTTGTCAATAAAACACAGATAGACTTGCGCCAATTCACTAAATAGCTAACCTATTTTTTTTTAAGGAATCTCAACCATGAATAAAACGGCACTGACGTTTTTATTATCTGCCGCCATCGCCCTGCCGGCCGGTGCGGCGACGGTATTTGAAAGCGATGAAACCGGCACCAAAATCGATTTTGCCGGCTCTGCCCGTATCAAATGGGAAACCTCAGCCGATAAAGCAACCGATGTTCGCAAGGGCGAAACCACTAAAGAAAGTAAAAATCATCCGATTACCAACAACGGCTCGCGTTTCGGCTTTAAAGCCAAACAGTCTTTGGGTAATGGCGATCTTTATGCTTTAGGCCGTGTGGAGTGGCGCTTCCGCGGTAAAGACAGTAACGGCGTTGACCGTCCGTCTAACCATGATTTTGACCATATCTACACCCGCCAATTATACGGAGGAATCGGTCATAAACGTTATGGCGAACTGACATACGGCAACCAAACGTTGATTACGGATGATGTGAAGCAAACCGATTTGGCCAACACTTTGAGCCTGAGCGATGGCCTGTTGGCATCAGGTGCACGCCGTTCGGTTCAATATAAATATGAAAACAAAGATCAAGGTATCAAAACCGGTGTGTTTTACGGTGGCCGCAGTCCGCGTGGTAATGATGGTTTGAGCGAAACCCGTAAAGATATTATAGGTGCCGGTTTGATAAAAACATTTAAAGTCAATGATGGTGACGAATGGAATGTTGCCGTGGGTGCAACCCGCGAGCGTTACCGCCAAGAAGAGCCGGCGGACTATATCCGCACCGCTTATGCGTTCGGCACGGCGTATACATTTGGCGACACCACCGTTGGCCTCGACATCGAACGCCGTATCCGTAAGGACGAGGAGGAGGCAGGCCATAAACGCACCAACGATGAAATCCGTACTGCTGTTTACCACAAGTTAACCGGAGATTGGCGTGCTTACGGCATGTATGCCTACAAAACTGAAAAGCGTGACCAAGTGTCTTCTTCTGACCGCAAAGAGAAGCAACATCAATTTATGGTCGGCACGGAGTATTACTTGATTCCGAAAGGCGAATTGATTGATGTGAAGACTTTTGCCGAAGTGCAAACCACGCGTTCCAAGCAATATCGTAACGGTGAGTTACGCACCAAAGAACGCAATTACGCTACTGTAGTCGGTTTGCGTGTTTCTTGGTAAAATTTGTCTGATGGAATAGAAAAAGGCCGTCTGAAATGTTCAGACGGCCTTTTGTCGTAAACGGACAATAAATATTTCGGTTTAAGTTAGGAAGCTGGCGATTGATTACGGCGGTTAATCCAAGCCACTAAAGACAGCATTACCGGCACTTCTACCAATACGCCGGCCACCGTAGCCAATGCGGCTCCGGAATGTAGGCCGAATAAAGAAATGGCAACTGCAACAGCCAATTCAAAGAAATTACTGGTGCCGATCAGGCAGGCGGGAGCAGCAATTTCATGCGGTAAATTCAGGCGTTTGGCTGCCCAATAGCCGAGAAAGAAAATGCCGTAGGTTTGTACCAACAAAGGAATGGCAATCAGCACAATGATAAATGGCCGGCTTAAAATGGTTTGCGCCTGAAAAGCGAACAATAACACCACGGTCAGCAATAAGCCGAAGATAGAAAAAGGCTTGAGCTTGACCGTAAACGAGTCAACCGGAAGGCTTTTGTTCAGCAGGATTTTACGCGTGCTTAATCCGGCCAAAAGCGGCAGCAACACATATAAAATCATGCTGTAAACCAAGGTTTGCCAAGGAATGCTGATGTCGCTCACGCCCAATAAAAATCCGGCAATGGGTGCAAAGGCAAAAATCATAATAATGTCATTAACCGAGACTTGCACCAGCGTGTAATTCGGGTCGCCTTTCACCAGTTGTGACCATATAAATACCATGGCGGTACAGGGTGCGGCACCGAGCAAAATTATGCCGGCGATGTATTCTTGAGCCGATTGCGGATCGATCCAAGGCGCAAACAGCCCGCGGAAAAACAGCCAACCGATAAGCGCCATGGTAAAGGGTTTTACCAGCCAGTTTACCACGACCGTCATCATCAAACCTTTCGGTTTCTGACCGGCATCTTTAATGGCTGACCAATCGATTTGAATCATCATCGGATAAATCATCAGCCAAATCAACACGGCGACAGGTAAGTTGATGTGTGCCATTTCCATCAAGGCAATGTATTGAATGGTCTGCGGAAAAATGGTACCGATGATGACACCGGCGGCAATGGCGAGTAACACCCAGATACTGAGAAATCGTTCGAAAATACCCATAATTTATCTAAAAATAATTGAATGATTAAAAGAAAAAAGGCCGAGTGATTCTCGGCCTTTCAGTTTATCGGGATAAGCGGTCGGTATGCTTGGGTATTTTATATGGAATCATGCTGCTGCGCGAGAGCAGTAATAAGCAGCCCAGCACCATCATGCCCAAGGCAATCAGTGGAGAGTAGGCAAACCAGTATTCGATGCGCAGGTAAATGGCTGCGCCGATATACATCAAAATCGGGCCGGAAATAATCGATTGCTTGTTGATGCCGTCCATAACCATCACCGCCAATCCCGCCACGGCTAAGCCGATGGCAATCAGGGTTGCGGTGGCAGGCAGAATGCCGGTGGTTTTTAAAAACCAAACCGCACCAAACAGAATTAAAAACAAAGGCAGGGCAAGTGAGGCTTGTCGCATGGTGTTTCCCTTCGCAGGATACTGGGTTTTAAGATGGCATCATTATTGTGGCAGAAGCGCATCTTGAAAAGCTGATAAAGTGCAATCTTGCGTGTTTTTGGGCAAGGATTGAGGAGGAATGTGTAAAACTATCGGCTGCAAATATTTCAGACGGCCTTGGGATTATGTTCAAAGGCCGTCTGAAAAACATGGATAATTAACGAGTTACCTTCATCAAGCGCTGTTTCTCACGTTTCCAATCGGCTTCTTTCAGGCTTTGGCGTTTGTCGTGTTGTTTTTTACCCTTCGCCAAACCGATTTCCATTTTGATGCGGCCGCGGTTGTAATGCAGATTAAGCGGTACGATGGTGTAACCGGCACGTTCGGTTTTGCCGATAAGTTTGTTAATCTCGGCTTGATTGAGCAGTAATTTGCGCGGGCGGACCGGATCCGGTTTGACGTGGGTCGAAGCGGTCGGCAGGGCAGTGACGTGGCAACCGACCAGATAAAACGCGTCTTTTTTCCAGTAGATATAGCTTTCTTTGAGCTGCACACGGCCGGCACGGATAGCTTTTACTTCCCACCCTTCCAGCACCAAACCGGCTTCAATTTGGTCTTCGATAAAGTAATCGTGAAAGGCTTTTTTATTATTGGCAATACTCATAATGCTGATTCTTTATAGGTTTTCAGACGGCCTATTTTATCAGGCCGTCTGAAAAAGGGAAATAACAGGCCAAGAGCTTTGAGGCCGTCTGAAAACCGGCAAATGTTTAAAATGCTTTCACTAAGGCAAAACGTGCTACCGTTTCGCCGTTGAATTCAACGGTTTCAGCAAACATAGCGGCAGGGCGTACCCACAAACCGAATTCGCCGTATAAAGCGCGGTAAACGACCAATTCTTCTTCGGTTTCGCTGTGGCGGGCAAGGCCGTTGACTTCGTAAAGATTGCCCTTGTAGTGGCGGTAAATGCCGGCAGGAATGGGATGTTTCATGATCGGATATGGCGTTGGTAAAAAAGGTTGGGGTTAGTGATGTCTTTAGTGAGGTGGTTTTGAATCGGCCGGTTCGATTAAAAGGCAGTCTTGCGCTTCGGCAACGGCACGGAAAACTTCGCCTTGGTTGCAAAAATATGCAATTAACTCATCAAGTTGCATTAATGCATGTTGATAATCGCCCATGTCGTACCAATAAAAAATGGCGGGATATCCCGCCATCACATTACGGCTTACGCCGCGCATTCATTTAAGCAGCCTGAATGTTAGCAGCTTGTTTGCCTTTAGGGCCGGTGGTCACTTCGAAAGACACGCGTTGGCCTTCTTTCAGGGTTTTGAAACCATCCATGTTGATCGCGGAGAAGTGGGCGAACAAGTCTTCGCCACCTTCATCCGGAGTGATGAAACCAAAACCTTTAGCGTCGTTGAACCATTTTACGATACCGGTTGCCATTGAGAACTTCCTATACTTAAAAAATTTAACAAAAACAGCAAATAAGGCAATACGTTAAACCTAAAAGTTTCAAGTTTCTCCCTAAAAACAATTATGCTTCTTCGAGTGCCGGCTCTGCTTAACTGTCTTTTTACATTCGTTAATGTCTGTAGTCAAGTAATGTTTGGGAAAAAGCGGAAATTTTATTAAAATAGTACAAAATACAACAGAAACGCCCCGTTTTTTATTTATTAAGCATAGATTTGCGCAGAGTACGTGATATTGTGCTAAGCCCGGTTTAAAAACGGTTTTGGAGCCACATATACATGAGCAATAACCACACCCGCCACGAGTCGGAAACATTAATAAATGACCGACAAACCCAGCCGCCGAAACGTTACGGCGTTTTCCTGTTAAACGACGATTACACGACCATGGATTTTGTGGTGGCAGTGTTAACCGAAATTTTCATGTTGGGCGAAGAACAAGCCGTCGCGGTGATGCTGCTGGTTCATCATGAGGGCAAGGGCTTGTGCGGCACATATACACGCGATATTGCCCAAACCAAGCAGCAGCAAGTCATGCAGCGCGCCAAGGCAGAAGGCCATCCGCTGCAATGTATCGTTGAGGAGGTTTAATCCATGCTGTCATCAGAATTGGAACGTATTTTACAGGTGCTTTATACCGAAGCGCGCGGCGAACGCTATGAATTCATCAGCTTAGAGCATTTATTGCTGGTGTTGATTGATGAAAGCGAAGCCGTCAGAAACACGCTTGCCGAGTGTGGCACCGATTTGAAATTATTGTCCGACCAGCTCACCGACAGCGTGACCGAAAACACGCCGCAGATTCCCGAGCATTTATTGGACAACACCGAAACGCAGCCGACATTAGGCTTTCAGCGCGTGATCCAACGCGCCATGGTGCACACCCAATCAGCAGGTAAAAGCGAAGTTTCGCCGCTGGATTTGCTGGTGGCGCTTATGAGCGAGAGCGACAGCCATGCCGTGTATTTCCTGAAGCTGCAATCCGTGAGCCGTTTTGAAATTTTGCGCAGCATTGCACATGGCGGTTTGAATGCGGCTGTACAAGAATCTTCAGACGGCCAAGATGCCGAAGAAGGCGGGCAGGGCGAAGAAAAAGGCAATCCGTTGGCCAAATACTGCGTCAACTTAAATGACGAAGCCAACGCCGGCCGCATCGATCCGCTCATCGGCCGAAAGCACGAAATGGAACGCTTGGTGCAGATTTTGTGCCGCCGCCGCAAAAACAATCCTTTGCTGGTGGGCGAGGCGGGTGTTGGCAAAACCGCATTGGCAGAAGGCTTGGCGCATCAGGTTGTGAACGGCAACGTGCCGGAAACGCTGCGAAATGCCGTGGTGTATTCGCTGGACATGGGTGCATTGCTGGCCGGTACCAAATACCGCGGCGATTTTGAAGCGCGTGTAAAAGCCGTGTTGAAACAATTGGAAAAAGTCGAACACGCCATTTTGTTTATCGACGAAATCCACACCATCATCGGCGCGGGCAGCACCAGCGGCGGCACGATGGATGCGTCCAACCTGCTTAAACCGGCATTGGCCAAAGGCTTGTTACGCTGTATCGGCGCAACCACTTACGACGAATACCGCACCATTTTCGACAAAGACCACGCTTTGAGCCGCCGATTCCAAAAAATCGACATGGTCGAGCCGACCGTAGACGAAACCGTGCAAATCCTGCGCGGCTTGAAACCGATGTTTGAAAGTTTTCACCAAGTGCGCTACACCCAAGGCGCATTGGAAGCCGCCGCCGAGCTTTCCGCCCGCTATATCAACGAGCGTTTCTTGCCTGACAAAGCCATTGATGTAATGGACGAAGCCGGTGCGGCGCAACGCATTCTGCCCAAATCCAAGCAGAAAAAAGTCATCGGCAAGGAGCAAATCGAATCGGTGGTTGCCAAAGTTGCCCGTATTCCGGAAAAAACCGTGTCGCACGACGATAAGAAAGTGCTGCAATTCTTGGCTCGCGATTTGAAAAACATGGTTTACGGCCAAGACGATGCCATCGAAGCTTTGGTTGCCGCCGTGAAAATGTCGCGTTCCGGTTTGGGTTTGCCTGATAAACCGATCGGCAGCTTCCTGTTTTCCGGCCCGACCGGTGTGGGCAAAACCGAAGTTGCCCGCCAATTGGCCTTCTCGTTGGGCGTGCCGCTGCAACGCTTTGATATGTCGGAATACATGGAACGCCATGCCGTGTCACGCTTAATCGGTGCGCCGCCGGGCTATGTCGGATTTGATCAAGGCGGTTTGCTGACGGAAGCAGTTAATAAGCAACCGCATTGCGTACTGTTGTTGGATGAAATCGAAAAAGCGCATCCCGATATTTTCAACGTGTTGCTGCAAGTGATGGACGCAGGCCGATTAACCGACAATAACGGCAAAAGTGCGGATTTCCGCAACGTCATTCTGATTATGACCACCAATGCCGGTGCCGAAAGCCTGAGCCGCCCGACCTTCGGCTTTACCGGCAAGCACGAGCGCGGCGACGAAATACAGGCCGTCAACAAAATGTTTACGCCTGAATTCCGCAACCGTTTGGATGCCATTATTCCGTTTGCGCCCTTGTCCGAGCCGATTATTATCAAAGTGGCGGACAAATTCCTGCTGCAATTGGAACATCAGCTGCTCGACAAAAAAGTCGAAGCCGAATTCACGCCGGTATTGCGTAAATACTTGGCAGAAAAAGGATTTGACCCGCAAATGGGAGCCCGCCCAATGCACCGCCTGATTCAGGAAAAAATCCGCAAAGCCTTGGCCGATGAATTGCTCTTCGGTAAGTTGGCAGAAGGCGGCTATGTCAAAATCGACTGGAGCCGTGATAAAGGCGAGGTGGTACTGAAGTTCCAAAAAGGCGCGGCCAAGAAGAAAACGCAAGAGGCCGTCTGAAAAAGACGGATTATGCGTCGAATTGCGTTAGTATTACTAAGAAAGGCCGTCTGAAAATTAATTTTCAGACGGCCTTTTACTATGTTTAAAATCTAATTTAAAAATTTTTTCAACGCGGATGCACCATATTGGCAGGCACGACCAATTCATCAAATTCTTCGCCGCTCAATAAGCCCAGATCGATGGCGGTCTCGCGCAGGGAACGGTCGTTTTTGTAAGCGGTTTTGGCAACTTTGGCGGCGTTCTCATAGCCGATTTTGCGGTTTAGAGCGGTGACCAGCATCAATGAATGGTGCAGGAAATAGTCGATTTTTTCCGGTACCGGTTCGATGCCGACGGCGCAATGCTCGTTAAAGCTGTTGCAGGCATCGCCCAGTAGGCGGATAGACTGCAGCAGGTTGTAGCCGATGACGGGCATGTACACGTTCAATTCAAAATTGCCCGATGCGCCCGCCATACCGATGGTCACATCGTTGCCGAATACTTGGCAGCACACCATGGTCAGCGCTTCGCATTGGGTCGGGTTGACTTTACCCGGCATGATGGATGAACCCGGCTCGTTTTCCGGAATTTTGATTTCGCCCAAGCCGCAGCGCGGGCCGGAAGCCAGCCAGCGGACGTCGTTGGCGATTTTGTTCAGGCCCGCGGCCAAAGTCTTCAGTGCACCCGAAGCGTACACGGCGGCATCGCGTCCGGCCAAGGCTTCAAATTTGTTTGGAGCGGTGACAAACGGCAAGCCGGATAATTCGGCAAGTTTGGCGGCTGATTTTTCAGCGTATTCCGGATGGCTGTTCAAACCGGTGCCGACCGCGGTGCCGCCCAAAGGCAATTCATAAAGCCCTTGCAAGGCATCGTTCAGACGGCCTAAACCATGGTCGAGCTGGGAAACGTAGCCGGAAAATTCCTGACCTAATGTCAGCGGCGTGGCATCTTGTAAGTGGGTGCGGCCGATTTTGACAATCGGTTCAAATGCTTTGGCCTTGGCATCCAGCGTGTTGCGCAGGGCTGTGACTGCCGGAATCAGCAGGCGGTTGATTTCGATGGCGGCGGCAACGTGAATGGCGGTCGGGAAGCTGTCGTTGGTCGATTGCGCGTGATTGACGTGGTCGTTGGGATGGACAGGCTGATACGCGGCCAGACCGCTGCCCGCAATTTCATTGGCACGGTTGGCGATGACTTCGTTCATGTTCATATTAGATTGCGTACCCGAGCCGGTCTGCCACACCACCAGCGGGAATTGGCCGTCGAGTTTGCCGTTTAACACATCATCCGCCGCCTGCATAATCAAATCGCCTTGTTCGGCTTTGATGCGTCCCAGAGAGACATTGGCGGCAGCGGCGGCTTTTTTGACCAAGGCCATGGCGTAGATTAACGGCTTGGGCAGGGTTTCGCCGCCGATTTTGAAATTGTCGCGGCTGCGTTGGGTTTGCGCACCCCAATAGGCTTCAGACGGCACTTCAACATCGCCCATAGTGTCGTGTTCGGTACGGGTAGTCATGATTTCTCCTGTCTTAATTTAAAATGCGAACCATTCGCATAAGTTGATTATATGCCAGTCATACGTGTTGTGAAAAGGCCGTCTGAATATTTTTAGATAAGGATTTGAGTAAACTTATGTTTAAAACTTTTTCAGACGGCCTTTTCGTGATAAATAGCCCTGTTTTCAATGAAAAACAGCTAAATTAGCATTATCGTGTCGATTTTAATAATACTAAAAATAAATCAAAATTTAATTATCAATAGAAAATAAATTAAATAAAAATTCAAAAAACACTTTATTTTTTTTAAAATCGGCGTATTATTCCGTCCACTTGCCAGTACGCTACGGGTCGGTTTTGCCGATTCCGGGCGTTTTTTCTTTTTAGTACCTGCGATTCAACCCATAGTCATAAAGGCAGGCTGCTATTCGAGACCGCGTACTGCATGGGGTGCGCAGCTTTATTGCTGTTAGCACCCATTGTGGGGGTTTTATCACACGGTAAAACCTGTTCTTAAGGGCATTTTATCTTCCTGCCCGATAACCCTTATCCGAGATGGTAATCAGATATGAGCGTTACGCCTGTAAATCCTATTTCCAATGCCAGCAATGAGCATTACTTAACCCGTCAAAACGAGATGGAATCCAATGTCCGCAGCTATCCGCGCAAATTGCCGTTGGCCATTGCCAAAGCACAAGGCTGTTGGGTGACTGACGTTGAAGGCAATGATTATCTGGACTGCTTGGCCGGTGCCGGCACTTTGGCTTTGGGGCACAATCATCCGGCCGTGATTCAAAGTATTCAAGATACGTTGGCCAGCGGTTTGCCCTTGCATACCTTAGACATCACCACGCCGTTGAAAGATGCGTTTTCCGAAGCTTTGTTGGCACATTTTCCCGGCGGCAAAGAAAACTACCGCCTGCAATTTTGCGGCCCGACCGGTGCGGATGCCGCCGAAGCAGCGGTTAAATTGGCCAAAACCTTTACCGGCCGCGGCAATGTCATCAGCTTTTCCGGCGGCTACCATGGCATGACCCAAGGCTCGTTGGCCTTAACCGGTAATTTGAGTGCGAAAAACGCGGTGCAAAACCTGATGCCGGGCGTGCAGTTTCTGCCGTATCCGCACGAATACCGTTGTCCGCTGGGTATTGGCGGCGAAGCCGGTGCCGAAGCACTGACTTATTATTTTGAAAATTTTATCGAAGACGTAGAAAGCGGTGTGGTCAAACCGGCAGCGGTGATTCTGGAAGCGATTCAGGGTGAAGGCGGCGTGGTGGTTGCTCCTGCTAAGTGGTTGAAAAAGATCCGCGAAGTCACCGCCAAACACGGTATTTTGATGATTGTAGACGAAGTGCAGGCCGGATTCTGCCGTTCGGGCAAAATGTTTGCTTTCCAACATGCCGAGATTGAGCCGGATGTGGTGGTGATGTCAAAAGCCGTCGGCGGCAGCTTGCCGTTGGCCGTGTTGGCGATTAAAAAAGAATTCGATGCATGGCAGCCGGCCGGACACACCGGCACTTTCCGCGGCAATCAATTGGCGATGGCCGCCGGTTATGCCTCGCTGCAAGTGATGAAAGTGCAAAACTTGGCGCAAAACGCGCAAACCCAAGGCGATTTCATCCAAGCCGAATTGAAAAAAATGGCACAGGAATTTCCATGTATCGGCAACGTGCGCGGCCGCGGGCTGATGATCGGTATTGAAATTGTCGATGAACGCCTGCCTGCCGACCATATGGGTTCGCTGCCGGCTGATGCCGGATTGGCGGCGGAAATCCAAAAAGCCTGCTTCGCCAATAAATTATTACTGGAACGCGGCGGCCGCAACGGTACAGTCGTACGCATATTGGCACCGCTGATTATCAGCCGCGAAGAGAGCGAAGAATTTTTGCGCCGCTTCCGCCGGTCATTGGCTGACGCGCTGAATAAAGTGCGGGGCGTATAATGGCAGATTTTTCACAACACCAACGCGCATTGCTCTGCAACCATCCGCAATCAGTAGCCGATTATCAGGCAGCGATGAATGAGGCGGTGCAGGCGGTAGCGGCGTGGTTGAACGAAGACAAAATGTACGCCGGCGGCAGTATTCGCCAATTGCGTGACAAAGTATCGTTCAGGCCGTCTGAAAACGGTTTGGGCTTGAATGAAGCCTTGCAGCGTGCTATAGAGCTGTTTTTAAACAACAGCTTAAAAGTGCATCACCCGCATTCCTTGGCGCATTTGCATTGCCCGACCTTAGTCACCAGCCAAGTGGCGGAAGTGTTGATTAATGCCGCCAACCAATCGATGGACTCATGGGATCAAAGCCCGGCGGCTTCATTGATGGAAGTGCAGATGATCGACTGGTTGCGCCAAAAGCTTGGTTACGGCAAAGGCACGGCAGGCGTATTTACGTCCGGCGGCACGCAATCCAATCTGATGGGCGTATTGTTGGCACGCGATGCCTGCATTGCCAAGCATTGGCAAACTTCAGACGGCCTTGAATGGAGCGTTCAACGCGACGGCCTGCCGCCTGATGCGCTGCAAAAAGTAAAAGTGGTTTGTTCGGAAAACGCGCATTTTTCGGTGCAGAAAAACATGGCGATGATGGGCATGGGCTTTCAATCGGTAGTGACCGTGCCGACCAACCGCTACGGCCAAATCGATACCGCCGCATTGGCGCAAACGCTCGACCGTTTGGCGGACGAAGGCAAAATCATTGCCTGCGTGGTCGCCACCGCGGGCACCACCGATGCCGGCGCGATTGACGATTTGAAAGCCGTGCGTGCCGAAGCCGACCGCCACGGCGCGTGGGTGCACATCGATGCGGCTTGGGGCGGTGCGCTGCTGCTTTCCAATGAGTTCCGTCATATGATTGACGGCATTGAATCGGCCGATTCGGTGACGCTCGATTTTCACAAACACTTTTTCCAAAGCATTTCCTGCGGCGCATTTTTGCTGAAAAACGAAGCAGATTTCCGCTTCATCCATTATGAAGCCGAGTATCTGAATTCTGCTTACGATGCCGAACATGGCGTGCCTAATTTAGTGTCGAAATCACTGCAAACCACGCGCCGCTTCGATGCATTGAAATTGTGGCTTACCATCGAGGCTTTAGGCGAAACGCTGTACGGTTCGATAATCGACAACGGCGTTAAGCTGGCAAAAGAAGTTGAGCGGTATATCAACGCCACCGACGGCTTGGAAATGACACTCGCACCACAGTTTGCTTCGATTTTGTTCCGCGTGAATCCGAAAGGCTGTCCGACCGAACACATCGACAGCCTGAATCAAAACGTGGCTGACGAATTGTTTGCGCGTGGCGAAGCCAATATCGGAGTCACCAAGGTCGGCGGTGTACAATCATTGAAAATGACCTTGCTCAGCCCGATTGCCACGCTCGAGAACGTGCAAAATCTGTTGGCACAAGTGCAGCAGGAAGCCGAACGCATTAAAGATGCGATTGCTGCGGGCAGCTACACGCCGCCGATTGATTAATGCTTTGATTGAGCGATAAAGCTGAAAGACCGCCCCCAAAAAAAATCCTCTAAATTCCCCTAAACCGAATTTAGAGGATTTTTTATGGGCAGCTTCTTCCAACAAACCGCTCAACCCATCATTGCCATCAGGGCATCGACCGCTTCCCACTGCTCAAAATCAGCAAAATTATCGATTGGCAACCCATCCATACCTGTCTTGAGCAACAAAAAAACCGCTGCATCCGCGACCGCCGCTGCCGCAAACGGTTGGCGCAAGACCAAACGTTGCCTTATCCGTCGGAACCGATTGACCGGCAGTTCACCGAAAAAGGCCTTAAAAGTAGAAAAAGCCACCGCCATCATCCAAACCGCCGGCGGCAAACAAATTCAGCCTCATTGCTCCTGCTGCTGGAAGGGGGGAGTACTCGGAAAATCGGGCGCTTGGGTATCAGGATTTGTGGGAAACTTAGGGAAATATGTGTGTTTGGAGGGAAATAAAGGTTACTTGATAACTCAAGTAACCTTTATTGTTTGGGAAAGGGAATTTTGCAAAGGTCTCGGCCTTGTTTGATTTCAACCATTGATTTTAAATCTTCAAGCCAAATCCAGTTTTTTCAACAAAGCTATGCTGGCCGAATCGACCAAGCGGAAAGTTTCGTCAAAATCGCCGGTGTACCACGGGTCGGGTACATGGTTGTAACCGCTCTCGGGAATCAAATCGGTCAGTTTGAACAATTTCTCGGGATGTTTGCCGAACAGGTTTTCCAAATCGCACAAATTGTTGTCGTCCATCGCCAGAATGTAATCATAATGATCGATGTCGCTGCGTTTGACTTTGCTGCTGGTAAAGCCGGTGTTGTCTATGCCTTGTTGAGCCAGTATTTGCCGTGTACCTTGGTGCATGTTCTCACCGTCGTGCCAGCCGGAAGTACCGGCGCTGTCGGTGCGAATGCAGTGGCCGACACCGGCTTCTTCAGCGCGGTGGCGCAATACAAATTCACCCATCGGTGAACGGCAGATATTGCCGAGGCACACGAATAAAATACGGTAGGTTTTCATGACTGTTCTGCGAAAAAGGGGTTGTGCCCTGCTGATTTCAAGGCTTGGGCGTAGGTTGGCAATTCGCTGTTTTCCGGAACCACGTCATGCAGCATGTAAACATGTTCTACACGGCATTCGGCCATTAAATCCAAGAAATTCTGCTGGATAACGGCGATGTTGTCGGTTGGCGATAAGGTCCAAGTATAGATTTGCGGTGCAATTTCAAATGCACTGTCGGTGGCGTTGAAACCGAATTGAATCTGTCCGCCGGCTTTGGCGGCGACCACCACGCCCACGCGCGGGCTTTGCATGCGGATGGCGCGGATGGCGTTGGTGGCGAATACGTCCATTGCCATGCGCTGGCGCATGTGGCTGCCGGTTGTCAAAGCAGATAACGGCGCGTCGGGCGACAGGGGATTGACGAATAAGGTTAGGCCCGGTCGGGTGAGTGCTTCCTGCCACACCTGCATCAGCGGCAAACCTGCTTTTAACAGGTTTTGGTTGAGTGATTGTTGCAGCTTTTTGTCGCCGTAGCCCAAGGCAAACACCACATGCACCGATTGGCCGCTTGGAATCTGCAGTTCAGACGGCATAAATTGTGCGGCAAATTGTGCAGCAGCTTCAGGATTTTGTTTGGCTTCAAACCATTGCCCGGCATTGATTTCGCTCAATGCAGTTGACGGCACGAGAAACGGCAGCCATGTCGCTTGGTTGAGCGCGCGCAAATGCGGATGGTTTTCCAACACGGCAAACAACGCAGCAGTCGGTACGTTCAAAGTCAGGGTTTGATCTTGGTTACAGCCGGCCACCAATACCAAAGGCATGGCAAACCATTGGCTTTCTTCGTCTTTTTCGGCATTTAAAACCGTGATCAGGTTGTCGAGCAAGACTTTGTAGCTTTCCGCATCGGCCACCATGCTCATGGCCACCGACAAACCTAAATAATAATTTTGCTGAAACATACCGCGGATTTCGGTTTGCAGCGATTCGGCGGAGAGTTTGCGCTGTGCGGCAGACGTGCTATGCGCCAAGTTGGAAGCGTGCAGCAAGAGATTGTTTTTAACCGGTGTTTCAGGGTAAGGTCGTGTGTCGGCAAGAATGAAAGGGGTGTTCATTTTCTACCTTTGATATTTTTGTTTTGAAAAGAGCAAAGATTATAACAATAACTGACTGAAACAGTCGGGTATGAAGCGGAGAAAATTTCTATCCGCTTGATTTGGCTGATAATAGAAATGAAAAAAGCACTGATATGAATCAGTGCTTTTTAATTTTGGCGCGGCGGACGGGGCTCGAACCCGCGACCCCCGGCGTGACAGGCCGGTACTCTAACCAACTGAGCTACCACCGCGCAAGCAATTGTGTTGCCACAACTGCAGGAAACTTGGTGGGTGATGACGGAGTCGAACCGCCGACATTCTGCTTGTAAGGCAGACGCTCTACCAACTGAGCTAATCACCCGAGAAGCCGAATTAAACCAAATATCCGCATCATGCACAAGCGATTTATGCAGCTTGTTTGCCAGCTTGTTGAAACTAAAATAAAAATTTTCAGACAGCCTATCAGTAATTAGGATTTTTCATAAAGAAAATGCCCCAATTTATCTGCTTTTGTATGCAGATAGCGCTCGTTTTCAACATTTTCACCAACTTGTAACGGAATGCGCGCCACGACATTAATATCGGCGTTTTGCAGCGTTTTGACTTTTTCCGGGTTGTTGGTCAAGAGTTTCACTTCATGCACGCCCAAATGGTCGTAAATGCTTTTGGCCAAAGTGAAATCTCGGGCATCGACCGGCAGGCCGAGTTCGACATTGGCTTCTACTGTGTCGCGGCCTTGGTCTTGCAATTGATAGGCGCGGATTTTGTTAATCAAACCGATACCGCGGCCTTCTTGGCGCAGGTAAACAATCACACCGCGGCCTTCTTGCTGTACCGCCTGCATCGCTGCCTGCAGTTGCGGGCCGCAATCGCATTTTTGTGAGAATAGGGCATCGCCGGTCAGGCATTCCGAGTGAATGCGAGACAAAACGGGCAGGCCGTCTGAAACATCACCCATCACCAAAGCTACGTGTTCTTGGCCGCTTTCTTCTTCAAAACCATACATGGTAAAAATGCCGAATTCGGTCGGCAAACGGCAAGAAGCCACGAATTTTACTGCTTTAGTCATCTTGCGTTTCCTCGTCTTCCACCACGTTTAACAGCGCTTTCATCGGCTCGCTCAAAGCCAATGATAAGGCAGTCCATTCGGCTAACGAAGCATCGTCCGTTTGGCCTTTATCGTTAAACTCAATATGTACTACACCCAAAACTGCACCGCTTTTCGTGCAAATCGGTACGGATACTTGAGCCTTGCTGCCTGCATTGCGTTCACCTGAAATTTCACCCAAAGTCAGCCAGTAAGCAATATCGTCGGCCACATTCATCCAGCCGCTTTGCGCGGTTCGGGAAGCCAGGTAGATTTGGCTGTTGTCTTCATTCACATCCAAATGCGGTTCCAATCCCAAGCCTTGCTGGGTGAGTAAAACCAATTTCGGCATCAGTGTTTCAGACGGCATATGGGCATAAACTGCCGCACTTTTAATGTTGGCTTGGCGGCTGTATACCGAATCCAAAACCATAAAAATCTGTTTCAACAAAGCATCGTTATCGGCATTCGGCTCGATGTGTTCCGCCAGCTTGAAGCCGTTTTTTTCCGGCCACAATACCGAGCGGTCAATCGCGGCATTGCCCATGTTAATCACCGCCTGCGCTGCGGTATAAGCAACATAAACGTCATCGACGGACAGCTTTAAGCCTTGTGTCCGCAGAAAATCTTCAATTAATAATCTTGGCATGTGCCATTCCTCAAGATGCAGTAGCGAGACCGTCTGAAAAGGTGAAACCAAACTTTTCAGACGGCCGTTAAATAGTTAATTTGTTTCAATATGATGCTGATTATACCCTTTTTCAAGACAGAATAGGCTTTGCATGCTTTTTGATTGTGTGTATAATCCGCTACTTGGTTTGCGGACGTGGCGAAATTGGTAGACGCACCAGATTTAGGTTCTGGCGCCGCGAGGTGTGAGAGTTCGAGTCTCTCCGTCCGCACCATACTGAAAAAGATGCAGCTTTCAAAGCTGCTTTTTTTACGTCTAATATGTAAGAAACAGTCGCGTTGTTTACACAACAGGTTGGGAAAATAAGCCTGTAAAACCTCAAAAGGCGTATCACACCTTTCAATCCCTTATGCGGCTTAACCGTATTATAAAAATTCACAAAACGGCACAACTCCTTTTGCCGGTCTTCCGAATTTTTAAATGGGAACTTATCATGCCACATTTCCATCAAGGTAAGGATCCCCCGTTCTGCTTTACCGTTCGTCTGCGGTCGGGCAATACGGGCAAACTTTTGACCAATATTGTTTTGCACACGGGCAACCGCAAACGGATGTGACGCATTGCCCCGATATTCCATGCCATTATCCGAGTGGGCACACTCAATGGTATACGCACAGTAATCAATCACATCATGCAAAAGGAACTTGGCCACATCGGCGGCAGTACGGTCAGGCAAAACGGCTGCATACGGTTCGCGGATGGCGACAAACATGTAATCCCTTGGGTCGGTTGCTTTTTGATTCTGCAATAAGGGCCGCCGTTTGGTGTCGAAATGCACCATTTCGCCGGGGGACGACTTATTGTGGCGTTTAGCCTGTTCCTTGAGCTTTTCTTCGATGGCTTTTTCAACTTTAGCCAAACGTTTCATGCCATATTTGGCTTGTTTGAAACGGTTGTTGGTACTGTTTTGCGGTGCGGGCAGTTGCAGCTGTGCGGCCTTAAGGAGATACGGTAAATGGTGACTCTGCTGGCTTGGTACTGCCGGGCCGGTGAAGTAACGGTAATTTTATCCTGTGTCTAGGCGCGCCAAACGGCTTGGCGTTGATGTGGTGTCAGTCGGTTGTTTTTGTGGATGTTCATGGCAGTATTGTCTTTCAAATACTGTAAACAACGCTAGCTTTTCTTACAACTAATGTTTTTTTACACTGTTATTTTAACCGTTTATTTTTATTATGAAAAACAGGTAAATAAAATGATGTTTTGCTGTTTGTGACTGTTTTTTAAGGGATAAATAAATCATTCTTAACCAGACCGGTTTGCTATCTCAAATCGGTTTTGCTAGTATGAAATTGTAGTTTAGTGAGATAAATTTATTAATATTAATAATTTAATACAATAATTTAATACGATAGGAGGTGGGTATGAAAGTAGTTCGTTTGTTAGCAGTATTACCGGTTGCGGCGGTTTTGGCAGCGTGTAGCTCGGTGCACCCGCAGCAGGTCGAGGCAGAGCATGATTTTGTGTGTGATAACGGTGCAAAAATCCGTGTTTCCGGTACGACTAAAGGCGGTGCTGACCGTGTGAAAGTGACTGCGCTGAACGTAGCCGGCAACCCAAGCGCAGTATTGCAAAAAGCACCGGCAGGCCAAGGTGAGCGTTTCCAAAATAATGCCGGTTTCTTTGGAAATGCCACTGAATTGACCATTGTAGATGGGGTCACAACCCTGACCTATGATGATAGAAACAATAAATTCCAAACCAAATGTGAACCGGTACTGCGTTAATAAGATGTGATTGGTTTGGGCGATTGAATATATAAAGGCTGTCTGAAAAATTTATTTTCAGACAGCCTTTTTATTTTGATAACGCAATGGCTGGATTAATCCAACAATAAAAACGGATTGCCGCCGGCACGGTCGAAACCGGCTTCGCCGATGACAATATCCAAGCCCAGTGAAGCTAAGTCATCGGCTACCGGATCGGCGTATTGCTGTTTGTCGAGACGGTAGAGCTTGCGGTAGCTGTGGCAGGATTTGCAGCTTTCGGCATGCGCACCTTGATATACGGGCGCCAATTCAGGGGCGCTTTTTTCATCAATGTGTTGAATGCGCATGTTGCCCGCATCGCCGCAGGTTGGGCATTTAGCGCGCAGCACGTTCCAGCGACTGTTGCACAATGGGCAGTGCATGTAGCGTAAGCCGTTTAACTCACCTTTGATTAACACCACGCTGCCGACCGGTTCGGTGCCGCAGCAAGGGCAGATGGTACGCTCTTCGGTTGGCGGCACATGGTCTTCGGTCAATTGCAATGCCCATGCTGTCCAAATTACTTGCAATGCGGCTTGTATCCAGATTTCGGCAGGGCGGTCTTGGTTTTCGGTGGTTTGGGTCAATACGCGCTTGGCCAAGGCTTCGGCTCGTTCTTGGCTTAAGGCTTTTAATTTGCTCACTTCAATAGCAGCGGTAGCGGTGATTTTGCCGTTCACCTCTTTCAAAATATCGCCGAATACCTCAAAAAATTCAGACGGCACATAGCCATTTAAGGCTTCCGGCAAAACGGTTGCTCCTTCTCCCAATTGATTTAAGGTCAAATCATGGCGTGCCATCACAGCTTGTTGTGCTTCGCAAACGGTGGCAAGCAACGTCAAGTAAAGATTCCATTCGCTTTTGTCTGCCTGCGCCAATTCTTTGAAACGCACCGCGCGTTCGGCAAAGACTTCTTGTTCCGGTGCCAGCCAGAAAGGGGTGTGGAACAAGCCTTTTTGGATTTCTTCAACAGGCTTGATGGTGGTGGTTTTCATGTACTTTCCTTGCGGTGTGTTTCAGACGGCCTGTTCATCAACAGGCCGTCTGAAAATATATGTGATTCGAATGCTTATTTCACAATATATTGCGGGTGGGTGTAAACGGTAAATTTATGCGGGCGGGCAAAGCCGATTAAGGTCATGCCGGCTTGTTCGGCCAAGCGCACGGCCAGCGCGGTTGGGGCGGATACGGCAACGATGCAGCCTATGCCTGTGGCGGCGGCTTTGGCGACCATTTCGTAGCTGGCGCGGCTGGAAATCAGCGCGAAACCTTGCTGCCAATCGTAAGCTTGTTGTGTGCCGTAGCCGATTAATTTGTCTAAGGCATTGTGGCGGCCGACATCTTCAAAGGCGGCTGCAATATGGCCGTTTTGCACCCAAGCCACGCCGTGTACCGAGCCGACGGATTGAC